>CALKLF010000040.1 GCA_937992175.1 uncultured Fimbriimonadales bacterium
TGCAAAACATGAGCCTGCTTTTTGGACAATACACCCGTGAACTGGGCATCGAGTACTACATCGACCCGAACACAGGATTCGGACAACTTTCAGCGGCGAGCATCCGCACCGTGTGGATTTCGCCTGGACTCACAGGGCGCATCGGCAGTACCGATGTCGTCTGCGCCTCAAGCTGCGCTAACTACTTCACTATGAACGAGGAAGGACATGAGCATATCCGCTTCCGCGCTACCCAACCGGGCGTCTATATCTGGGACCTGCGCGTGGTGGACGCCCGCGACCTGAACGGCAACCCCGTAGGAGATAGTGAGGGCGTATATCGCATCTACTTCCGCGCAGGCACCCCCCACTACCTCTACGGCGCAGTGGAAGCTCACAACTATCAGGGCGATTTATATAACCTGCGCCTGACCCTCCAGCTGCGTCAAGGCAATCAAGTGGTGCAAACCAAAAACCTACCGCCTGCGCCAAACGCCCAACACGCCTACATGGCGAGCTTCGCGCAAGTAGGCAGCTACACGGTTGTGGCAAAGCTCGATAAACACCTCTCACGGCGCGTGAACCTGAACCTACAGGGCGCAACGCTCGCTAACTGGCAGTTCCCAATCGCAGGCGATGTGAATAACGACGATGTGATTGACGACGCCGATCTATTGCAAATCTTGTTCGCATTCGGCAGCAGTGACTCTGACGCCGATGTGAACGGTGATGGCGTTGTCGATGACGCTGATTTACTGATTGTGCTGTTCAACTTCGGCTCAAGCGGCGAAGGACGCTCGTAAAAACCCTTGACAAAGTGTGTATTTATAGGGTATTATACACACACCCTGAACCCAGGGAAAGGAGGATATGTTATGCGGAGCATGTTGAATCGCTTCTGGGTTGTAAGCGTCAGCGTGATTGCGCTGGCGACGGCGGCTATCGCCGATGGCGATACGCCCACAGATGTCTATATCATCGGTGTAGATTCACTGACTACCTTTACGGCTGGCGCGTATGCCGGTTTGCCCAACCCCAACTACGGTCGCCTCACCTTCCTGTACGCCCACTACACGCCTGGTACCGAACACTTTCACGGCATCGGCGCGTGGAGCTACAGCGGCGACCGCAATAACCCCATCGTGCGCAACACCAACAACAATAACCGCATCCCCGAGCTGGCGCAGCGCGATCGCCAAGGCGGGCAGCGTTATCTGGAGCTGCGCCCCGGCAGCGGCGTGTTCGCGGGCAAGTGGATTAGCGGACTGGACGGCGGCGAATACAGCAACCTGCGAATGCGCCCGTTCGATTATCTGTTCGGCTTCCAAAGCGACGAGCGCGTGGATCGCCTGATTAACAGTTCAGGGGGGCGTTGGCGTACTGTTCTGCCCACCAACGCGATTATCGGGCTGCAACTGACGGAAATCAGCAACGGTCTGAATATCGCCCGCCGCGACGGAACGCCCATCAACCTGCAGCCGGGTCAAGTGCTAACGCTGGGCACAGGCGCAGATTGGGTGTTTGACCCCGTGTTTTGGGTGGCGGACGGCGCGTCCGAGGGCGTCTACTCGGTCGGGTTCCGCCTGCTGGATATGAACACGGCTCAAGGCTACACCCCCATCCGCGATTCGGGCGTGTTCTACCTGGACTTCTATGTGGTTCCAGAGCCTTCAAGCTTGCTCGCGCTGGGCGCAGGGCTGGCAGGACTAATCGGTCTGCGCCGTCGCCAAACGATATGAAAAAACCACACCAGCAAAAGCTTCAGGGCTTGCAGGGAACACCCCTGCGAGCCATTTTTTACCCCAAGTCGCGACCTATCGGTTTTGATTGGGCGCGATTTCTCGCTTCGTTCGGAATGATAAGTCCCTCCCGCAAGACAGGATCCCGAAAGAGATTCCTCGCTTCGCTCGGAATGACAGGGTTGATTGTGCAGGGCGAACTTGCGAAGTATGCGCTGGTCTTCCCTCACCTCCTCTCTCGCGCCGCAGGAGAGGGGGAACTCGCGGCGCGTCGCACGCGCGCGGCTCCCCTCTCCCACGCCGTGGGAGAGGGGCTGGGGGTGAGGGCGAAAACAGCAGACGCGCCTCCCACGAAAGGTTTGTATCAGTTATTCGCGCAGGTGCGTGAGAAGGCGTGGCAGATGGCGTGCATGTCGAACTGTCGCCAGATAGGGCTTGCGTTCCGTATGTATACCGATGACCACGACGGCTACTTTCCAATGTCGTATCACGCGGCAGGTAATAGCGGCGCATTCGCTTGGACTTATCGCGTGCAGCCTTATATCAAGAATCGCGCCATTTATCGCTGCCCTTCCGACCATAGCAAGTTCTGGGACGGCGACCACGAGTCGCCCATTCCGTTCGTGGGAACGAATCGCCGCCGCTTAACCAGCTATTACTACAACTCTTGGTTCCGCGAGACGAAGCCATACGCCTATGAGGTAACGGTCGACAAAGTATCGCAGGTTATCCTTTTCGCGGAAACTTCACCCGATGTGTCGCCTCTGAACGACCATTTTCATTCGTGGTGTTGGGGGACCTGGGAAACCTGGGATCGTGAACACTGCTATCCCCATTGGTGGCGGCAATACTACTGGGATCCAGTGAAAAATGAGACGACTGAGTTGAACCTGCGCGTGCATAACGGTGGAGCGAACTACATTTATTTAGATTTCCACGCGAAGTGGCGACGCTGGGAGCAAGTGTGGTGGCAACGGCTCCCTCAAGTGCGCTTTGGCAGTTTTGACCCAAACCAGTAGAGTTGACTCAGCGGAGGTGAACCATGAACCAACTGCCCCCTTACCTAATTGACCCCTTTGCGCCCATCACAGCGTTCTCGAAATGGGTGGGGCGCATACTAACACAGTGGCTGCCAGAACATCCCCTCACGGCGTTTTTGGAATATTGGATTTATGACTTTGTGAAAGTGGCGATTTTGCTGGTGCTGACGACCACTTTGCTGGGCTTTGTTCGGCAGTTGGTAGGCGTGAACTGGCTGCGGCGCAGCATTGGGCGTTCCGACTGGCAAGGCACGGCGGCGGGCGCGCTGCTGGGCGTGTTCACGCCCGTTTGTTCCTGCAGCGTGACGCCGTTGTACGCCTCGTTGGTGCATGCGGGCGCGTCGCGCCAATCGGCGGGGGCGTTTTTGTTCGCTGCGCCCGCTGTGAACGAGTTCGCCATCGTGGCGACGCTGATTGCGCTGGGCTGGCAGGGCGCGCTGTTGTATCTGATACTGGGCTTGGGCGCAGCGATTATCACTGGTCGCTATGCGCACAAGCTCGGACTGGAGCCGTGCGAGGTGTGCAACGCGCCGCGAATGCAAATCTTCAGCGACGGGCGGCGCGTTCCCTTGCGAATGCTTGTAGAAAGCGCACGCGAGTCGACGGCGCTGCTGCGTCGGCTCTTAATCGCGTTGCTTGCGGGCACGGCACTGGCGGCGATTCTGGTGAACTACAACCTGCGCCCTGTGGAGATAATGCTGCAGATTGGACACGCTTGGTGGTCGCCGATAGTGGGCGTGCTGCTGGGGTTGCCTTTGGATGTGAACGCCGCCGTTGCGCTGCCGATTCTGCTGCCACTGGCGGAGGCGGGTTTGCCCATCGGCACACTCATCGCACTAATGATGGCAACCACGCTCGCCTCGTTCCCCGAAGCAGCCGTGCTGAAGTCGCTGATTGGCTGGAAGGGGCTGGCGAAACTCGGCGCGTGGTACTTTGCCTACTGCTCAGCAATAGGGCTACTGCTGAACCTGGCGTTCTCGTGATGGGCGCGCTCGGCGCCACTCCGAATAGGTTCGCAGGGCGACATGAACCCTCTCCGCATAGCTTGTGCGCGCCCGCAGGCGGAACACATCGTAGCCATTGCGCTCAATTGCGTTGAGAATCCGCGCGTAGAGCCGACTACCCAGCAACACGGGATACTGCACATCGCGCGGGAGGAACGGGATTCCCTGTTCCGCCCGAGCATACAACTCACGGCAGCGCGCAATCTGAAACCGCATGAACGCCCGCCAGCAGTCGTCGACAACGCCATCGGCAATCTGCGCCTCGCTAATTCCAAACTGCGCGAGTTCCTCCTGAGGGAGGTAGACTCGCCCGCGTCGCCAGTCCTCGCCCACATCGCGCAGAAAGTTGGTCATTTGCATCGCCAACCCCATCGTCGCCGCGTGCCCCAGCGCCGCGGGCGTAATCGCTCTGAAAATGTAGCACATCATCACGCCCACCACCGACGCGCTGCCCCAGGTGTAGGTTTGCAGCTCATCGAAAGTCGCGTAGCGCGTGCGCTCTAAATCCATGCGCATCGCGTCCAGAAACTCTAAGGGATAGCGCAATGGAATTTTGTAGCGGCGCACGACATCAGCAAAAGCGCGTAGGGGGGGCAGCGACACCGACTCGCCGCATACGGCGCGGATAAGGTCGCGTTCGTAAGAATCCAGTTTTGCCCTCACCCCCAGCCCCTCTCCTGCACGCGGGAGGGGGGAGTCGCCTGTAGCGTCAGCGTCCTCGCCGACGAATGCCTCGCCCGGACAGTCCACCCACTGGTCAGGATAGCGCACGAACCCGTAGAGCGCGTACACGGCGCGGCGAATCTCAGGCGGGAAAAAGCGCGTGGCGAAATAGTAGCTCACGCCGTGTGCCCGCTGCACCGCCTTACAGTGCGCGTAGGCGCGCTCAAGGCTCAAATTGGGCTGACGCTCGTCGTGTAATGCCGCGCGCATCGCCTCAAGGATACCTGATTCGGATAGCCTCCCACAGAACAGGTACAATTTACCTAGTGTAAGAAACGCTGCCAGCGGAGCACGGAAGTGCGCTGCTCAGTCAGGCGCGCGACGCAGGCGATCGGGTTGCCGAAGCATATGCGCTGCGTGCGCGGGCGATTGCCCTGTAGGCACAGAACCGCCCAGATGAAGCGGCGAAAACATGGTCGCAAACGGCTGCGCTCTGGAGCGCGATTGGCGACGCGCCTCACGAGGTTGAAGCATTGCTTAGTCAGTTATGGCTTGTGCGCTCCGATGCTGCGGAGCCGGGCAATCCTGGTACGTGTTCTCCAAGCGGTGCAGCGCGAAACCAATCGTCCCATCGCGCTGGCGGATATTCTGCAGGAGTACGCCCAGCGATTCTACGAGGAGAAGCGTCTGGCTCGCTTTGGGTAAACAGCTCTCGGACATCTGGTGCGCCCTGTCGAGGAGGTTCTCAGGGGCGCAAAGCATGTGGTTCTGTGTCCGATGGGGCAGCTTAACCTGTTGCCCTGGGCGGCGCTGGTGGTCGAGGGCAACTCGCCGCAGAACGCTGTCTACTGGGTGGAGAAAGTCGCACTTCACCTCACTCCCTCGATGGGCGTCTATTCTCAGGTGCGAAAGGTTGCCCCTTCAAGCGACCGCGTCTTGGCGGCGGCGTTAGGCTATAAGGATCTCCCGTCGACTTCAGTAGCCCTCGCCTCACAGGGCGAACATGCGACGCGCGTTGAGCTAACTCCACTCCCCAGTACGGAGGAAGAGGCGAAGGCAATCGCCCGCCATATGCGACGAGGCGTGCGGACGCTTCTCAACGAGTCCGCCACTCCAGAAGCGGTGCGCGCCAACTCGCAGGAGGCTGGTGTGGTGCATTTCACCTGCCACGCTTTCGCCAACTCGTATGACCCGTACAGCTCGGTGCTGGTGCTCGCGCCGCCGTTGCAGTAGGCAGGGCTTCTGCGCGCCGCTGACAGCATGGATTGCTGGCGTCTGCGAGCCGATCTCGTGATGCTGGCGGCGTGTGAATCCAGTCAAGGCGTCGTCAGACGCCACGAAGGCGTGTTCGGGCTGGCGCGGGCGTTCCTGTTCGTAGGCGCGCGATCGGTCGGCGCGACCCTCTGGCAAATTAGCGACAAGTCGACCGCGCTCTTGATGGACGCTTTCTATGCCCGCTACGCGCAAGGCACACCTAAAGACGAGGCACTGCGCCAAGCGCAGATCGCAATGCGCAAAAATAAGGAGTTTCACGACCCCTATTTCTGGAGCGGATTCATCCTGATAGGCGATTACCGAAACGGGTTCGGCAGCGCGCGCCCAAGCACCTCAGTAATAACAACCCAAGTTGCTCCCTATATGAGATTCCCGCTCCGATCGGAATGACAGAGTGTTTTCGCAAGAATGAACTTGTCATTCCGAGCCGAAGGCGAGGAATCTCATATAGGGAGCAACTTGGGTTATTATAAGCGCAAGGCAGGCGGTAAGGTAGAATTTTACTTCTCTATGGCAGTCCATGTTTACAAAGAGGGCGCGGCGGAGTTCCATCTGCCGCAGAGCGCGCATGTGTTCTATAACCCGCGAGCAAGGCTGGGACGCGACCTCGGCGTGCTGGCGATGCGCGCCGAAGCCGAACGACTTGAACGCCCCCTCGAGGTACTGGAACTCATGGCGGGCGCGGGGCTGCGCACGAAACGCTACCTGCTCGAAGCCCCTGTGCAGCAGATGGTGGTCAACGACGCGAACTACACCAGCTTTGAAGTGCTGCGCGCCCATGTAGAGAGCGATCCGCGCGTGGAGCTGCACAACGAACTCGCCCAGCGCCTGCTGTGTCGATTCTATCTGGAAGATAGGCGATTCGACTGGATCGACTTAGACCCGTTCGGTACGCCTTCGCCTTATGTATCTTATCTGGGGGGCGTGGTGCGCTGGGAGGGGTTGCTCTATATCACGGCGACGGACGCGCCCGTGCTGTGTGGGGCGCAGCGCGGTGAGGCGCTCAAGTCCTATGATGCCGTCTCCGCCTACGGGCGCGAGTGCCACGAAATCGGACTGCGTATCCTGATTGGCTTCGTGCAGCGCAGGCTGATACAGGCGAACATGTACGGGACACCGCTGCTCAGCTTTTTCGACGGCTACTGCTGGCGCACGCTGATTCGCGCGTTCAAGGGCGCGCGGGGGTTCAACATCGAACATATGGGCTTCATCGCACAGACGCCCGACGGCGAGTATCGCGCGACGATGGCGGGGTTACCTGCCCCCGTGAACCACGAATACAACCCCTCCACCACCGTGCGCTGGGCAGGACCGCTCTGGCTTGGACCGCTGCACGACCATGCGTTCCTGAACGCGATGAACCGCAGCGCCCGCGAGGAACACTTCGACCATGCCCGCCGATTCCTCAGCAAGCTGAACCGCGAGCTAGACGATCTGCCCGTCGTCTACAGCCTGCCCGTGATTGCTGACCGATTGAACAAATCCGTCCCCGCCACGCGCGAGGCGATCAAATTTTTACGGGCGCAGGGCTATCGCGCGTCGCATGTGCATCACTGCGGCAACGCCGTTCGCACGGACGCGCCGCTGCGCGTGATTCTGAGGCTCTGGGAACAACGGAGCTGAGGACGAAACGGCTCCCCGTGAAACTCATGGCAGCGACCACAGCTGCCGCGCGCGGCTCCTGTCGCGCTGTCAGCTCACATAACCCCTGAGGGTGTTCGAAAAATCGGGGGCGTCAGTGTTTGAGATGCCTCGCTCCGCTCGGCATGACAAGGGGCACTCGGAGCGCAACCCCTGTCATTCCGAGCCGAAGGCGAGGAATCTCCACCAACTCGAAGCGTTTTTC
>CALKLF010000041.1 GCA_937992175.1 uncultured Fimbriimonadales bacterium
CGTGCTACGCCCCACGCCGACGGCAGGAATGCCGTCGCACCCTACACCCTACGCACAGGCGGGACGCCCGTGCTACGCCCCACGCCGACGGCAAGAATGCCGTCGCACCCTACACCCTACGCACAGGCGGGACGCCCATGCTACGCCCCACGCCGACGGCAAGAATGCCGTCGCACCCTACACCCTACGCGCGGGCGGGACGCCCGTGCTATAGTTGTTTCAGCAGCAGCCCCGCGCCTGCCAAAAGTGCGCCTGCGAGCCAGAAGCGCATCACAATCGTCGGCTCCGACCAGCCCAGCAGCTCAAAGTGATGATGTATCGGCGTCGCTTTGAAGATGCGCTTGCCCCCGCGCAGCTTCACCGAGCTGAGCTGGACGACCACGCTCAGAATCTCAATCGCAAACACGCCACCAATCAGGGCATAGCTCGCCACATTCAGCCAAGTCGGCGAGGAAAGCAGCATCCGCAGCGTCAGCAGCCCGAAACTTGCGCCCAGAAACATCGAGCCTGTGTCGCCCATGAACACCTTCGCAGGATGCACATTCCACCGCAGGTAGCCCACACACGCGCCCACCAGAATCGGCGCATACTCCGCACCAGCCATAGAACTCGCATAGATACACAGCGGCAGGAATGCAATCGCCGTTAGCCCCGCCGCCAAGCCGTCCAAGCCGTCGGTTAGGTTGAACGCATTCACCCAGCCGACTACCCACAGCACCGCCAGCAGATAATAGCCCCAACCGAACTCCAGCAACAGCGCACCAAAGCCCTCGCCTGTGAATACCCGTAGCGACTCGTCCATCACGGGCGGGGGCATCGCCTGCCACAACATATACACGCTCACCGCCGCCGCCACGAACTGCAACGCCAGCTTCGACTTCCACTCCAGCCCGCGCCGCCCTGCGAGACGCCGTATCCAGTAGTCGTCCAGTAGTCCAATCGCCGCGAACCACAACGCGCCCGCGAAAATTACCAGCGTAAGAGTCAGATTCTCGCCCCTGTGCGCTGCGCCCCATACCAGCACGCCCGCCAGCACGCCCAGTATGATAAGAAAGCCCCCCATCGTGGGCGTGCCCTCTTTGGGGCGATGTGTTTCGGGCGCGTAGGCGTAGATAGTCTGACGCGCCCTAATCCGCGCCAGCCAGCCAATCACAGGCTTGCCCAGCACCAGCGCCATCAGCGCAGAGACCAGAAACACAAGAATCGCGGTCAACGCATCACCACCTGCTCCAGCCCCAGCGCGCGCGAGCCTTTCAGCAGCACGCAGTCACCCGCCTGCACATTCCGCAGCAGCCACTCGCGCGCTTGCTGGGGCGTCTCGAAGTGTAGCACTCGGCTGGAGGGAAATCCGCCCTCCCTGGCGGCAGCCGCCGTCCATAGCACTTCGGTTCCAACTAATACCAAGTAATCCAGCGCCTGCCCCGCCAGCCATCGTCCCAGGCTCCAGTGCAAGCGCATGCTGAACGCGCCCAGCTCCTTCATATCGCCCAGCACAGCAATCCGCCGCCGCGCAGGAATTTGGCACAGCAGCACCTGCAACGCCGCGCGCATCGAGTCGGGGTTCGCATTGTAGGCGTCGTTGATGAGCGTCCAGCCGTCGGGCTGCTTCTGAATCGCCATGCGCATCTCGGGCATTTGCAGGTTCCGCAGGGCGCGCGCGGCGGCATTCGGCGCCACGCCCAGCACGACCGCCGTCAGCAACGCCGCCGTCGCGTTCAGCAGCAGATGTTCGCCCAGATACGGCAGCTCCAGCCACACACGCGCCTGCAGATTCGGCAGATTCAGCACCACCTCGCCTGCTGTGAAGTCCTCGCCCAGCTGCACCTCGGTCAGGCGCGCGTGCGCCTCAGGATGACGCCCGAAGGTGTAAACCGTGTCGCAGGCGCAACGGCTCCGCAGGAACTCGTAGAACTTGTCGTCGCGGGGCAGGACGGCGATTCCGTCGCGCGGCAGCGATTGCACCAGCTCCGCCTTGGCTTCGGCAATCGCCTCGCGGCTGCCCAGCTGCTCGATGTGCGACCAGCCGATTTGCGTAATCACGCCCACGCGTGGCTCGGCGATTTCCGCCAGATACGCAATCTGCCCGCGCCCGCGCATCGCCATCTCCTGCACCAGATAGCGATGCGTCTCATCCAGCTCGAACAGCGTCATCGGCGCGCCAATCTCAGTGTTCAGGTTGCCCGCGTTCTTATGCACCGCGCGTGGATAGCCCGCTTCCAGCGCAAGGGCAATCATCTCTTTGGTCGTGGTTTTGCCCGTGCTGCCCGTGACGCCGATGACCGTGACCTCGAACTGACGACGGTAGTGCCGGGCAAGGCGTCCGAGCGCGTCCACTGTGTTGGGCACACGCAGCAGCGGCATGCTTTCTGCGCCCAGCGGCACATACTCTACCAGCGCGGCGACTGCGCCTTTATCGAACACCTCCTGCAGGTACTGATGTCCGTCGGTACGGTTGCCCCGCAGGGCGACGAACAGGTCGCCTGGCTCAATCACGCGGCTGTCGGTGGAGACGCCCGTGATGAGAACCTCGTCCCTCTTGCCCTCCTCGCATAGCGCGTGAGGTGAGGAGGCAGTAGTGAAATCGCCCTCACCCCCCATGCCCCCCTCGCATAGCGCGTGAGGTGAGGAGGCAGTAGTGAAATCGCCCTCACCCCCCATGCCCCCCTCTCCCACGCCGTGGGAGAGGGGGGAGTCCGCTGCGCACATGTCGCCCAGCTTCCCCTCTCCCGCGGCGCGAGAGAGGGGGGAGTCTGCTGGGCGCGCAGTGCTCGGCTCCCCCTCTCCCGCGGCGCGAGAGAGGGGGGCGAGGGGTGAAGGCAAAGTGGCGAGGGCAACCCATTTCGCCCCCGTCGCCTCGATGACCTCCGATAAACGCATCGCTTGTCTCATCGCTTCGCTCCTGCAACCTCCTCCGCGACTTCCAAATCGCTGAACGGCAGTTTCGCGGTTCCGATAATCTGGTACGGCTCGTGCCCCTTGCCCGCCAGCAGAATCAGTTCGCCTGCCTGCGCCGTGTGCAGGGCATACTCAATCGCGCGTCGCCGATCCACCTCCACCAGCGCGACTTTGGAACGCAGCGCGTCGGGCACGCCCGCCAGAATCTGCTCCAGAATCGCCTGAGGGTCTTCGGTGCGCGGGTTGTCGGAAGTGAGGATGACGCGGTCGGCAAGTTCCGCGGCGATTTTGCCCATCCGCGGGCGTTTTGTGGCGTCGCGGTCGCCCCCGCAGCCGAACAGCACGGTCAGGCGCGTAGGGTTCAGCATCCGCCCCGCCTGCAACACGCGCTGCAGGGCGTCAGGCGTGTGCGCGAAGTCTACGATTACCTCGTACTCGGCGTCAATCGGCGCACGCTGAAACCGCCCTCGCACCTGCTCCAGGCTCGCCAAGCCCCGCTGAATCGCCTCTATCGGAACGCCCAGCGCCAACGCGGTCGCCGCTGCGGCGAGGGCGTTATATAAATTGTAGGGGGCGACGAGGGGGATAGAAAATTCAGCCCTCTGCGCCCATCGGAGTTGCAACTCACCCCCCTGCCCCCTCTCCCACGGCGTGGGAGAGGGGGTGTTCGCAGCGCACGGCGCACCCTGCTCCCCCTCTCCCGCGACGCGGGAGAGGGGGCCGGGGGGTGAGGGCAAATCCTCGCATTCACTTTGCTGCAGATTGTGAGAGACTCCGGGAGTGAGAAATGTTTTTATCTCAAACCTCAGCCCTTGCAGTCTGTACTCCACGCGCGTTGCCTGCACGAGCGCGCTTTCCGACTGCCCGTAGGTGAACACCGCGCCCTTCGCCCGCGCCGCGAACCGTCTGCCCCACTCGTCGTCGATGTTGATAATCGCCTTGAACGGCTTCGCGCTCTGCTCGGCGAGGTCGGTGAACAAGCGCAGTTTAGCGGCGGCGTAGGCGTCCATCGTGCCGTGATAGTCGAGGTGGTCTTGCGTGAGGTTGGTGAACACGCCTGCGTCGAAGTGGACGCCATCGGCGCGTTGTTGGTCGAGCGCGTGCGAGGAGACTTCCATCACAGCAGCTTCTGCTCCGTTTTCGAGGGCGGTTTTCAGCAACGCCTGTAGTTGGTACACTTCGGGCGTGGTGAACTCGCCTTCCTGTGCGAGGGTGAGGCGGCTGCCGTCAGGGTAGTCAATCCATGCGCCGAGCGTGCCTACAATCAGCGTTGGTTTGCCCCATCCAACGAGGATTTTTTGGAGCATGTGGGTGGTGGTGGTTTTGCCGTTCGTACCTGTGACGCCGATGGTGAGCAGTTGGCGCGAGGGGTCGCCGTAGAAGCGCTGGGCGATGCGCCAAAGAGTGTCGCGCGTGTTGGGGACGAGGTAGATGGGCGTTGGTTTGCCCTCACCCCCTGTCCCCCTCTCCCCCGGCGTGGGGGAGGGGGTGTCAGCGGCGTGCGCCGCGCCCTGCCCCCCCTCTCCCGCGACGCGGGAGAGGGGGACAGGGGGTGAGGGCAAATCAAAACGCCCACCTGCATCCTCCCCTACCGCCTCGCGGGAGAGGGGGACAGGGGGTGAGGGCAATTTAGAGACCAAAATCCCCGCCGCCCCACGCGCGATCGCGTCCGCAATAAACTGATGCCCATCGTGCGTGCGCCCCACAATCGCCACGAACAGGTCGCCGGGCTGCACCGTGCGCGAGTCGACGGCGATTCCTGTAATCTCGGCGTCGCCCTGCGCCCAGAGGATGGGTAAGCCCTGCATCAGCTCGCTCAGTCGCATGGTATCACCCTGTGCGTGTCCCGCGCGGCGGGGGTGTGCGTGTGGTCTCGCGGCGTGTGGACGGAATGCGCCAGTACCACATTAGAAACTGCGCCACTTGGCGAAACGCGGGCGCTGCCACCTCGCCGCCATAGTAGCCGTTTTGGGGTTCGTCCGCCATTACCAGGATTACGGCGCGGGGGTCATCGGCGGGCACAATCCCCACGAACGAGGCGATATACTTGCCTTTGGCGTAGCCGCGTCCGCCCTCTAATGCTTTCTGCGCCGTGCCCGTTTTTCCCGCCACCCAGTAGCCCTTCACCTGCGCCTGCTTGCCCGTGCCCTCTTCCACTGCGCGTACCAGCCCGTTCAGCACCAGGCGGGCGTGTTCGGGGGCGATGATTAGCTCAGGCGGTTTACGCTCAATCGGCGGGTTCAGCACGATGCGCGGGGCAATCCAGCGCCCCTCGTTGGCGAGTGCGCCGTAGGCAGCGGTCAGTGCAAGCGGCGTGGTCAGCAACCCCTGCCCGAACGCGAGGTTCGCCGCGCGCAGCTCCCTGCCCCAACGCACCTTATCAGGCGGTATCGTGCGCCCGATTTCCTCATAAGCGAAGCCTGCTCCCATCGGTTCGAACAGATGGAACCGCTTCAGCGCGCTGTAGACGCCTGTGAGGCGCGCTCGCAGCCCCATCTGCGCCATCGCCACGTTGCACGAGTGGCACACCACATCGTCCAGCGACTGGTTGCCGTGCCGCTTGCCTTCGCTGCAGTTAATGCGCCGTTTATCGATGACAATCGCGCCGTTGCAGTGGAAACGGCTGTCGGGGCGCAGCAACCCCTGCCCCAGCAGCGCGGCCACCACCAGCGGCTTGACAGTGGAACCCGGCTCATACAGAAACTCCACCGCGCGGTTGCGCATCGCTTCCAGTGCGCGATCGCGCTCGGCAGGCGTGTCGTTGCGCGGCGTGCTTAGCCCTGCGCGGGTCGCCAGGTCAAAAGTGGGGCGGTTCGCGATTGCCAGCAGGTCGCCCGTGCGCGGGTCTAACACAATTATTAATACGCCTTTCGGACGATGCTTGCGCCAGAGTTGCTCTATCGCGTCCTCGGTGGCTTGCTGGATGGCGGCGTCGAGGCTAAGTTGCACCGGTTCGCCGTCTTGTGGGGGCGTGCGCTCGCGGATGGTTTCTGGAATCAGCAACCCGCCTGCTCCGCGCTCGCCCACTTCCTTGCCGTTGACGCCCGCAAGCCGCCTGTCGTAGCTGCGCTCGATGCCGCTGACAGCCACAAGGCGATTGCCACGATCCTTATCTTCTATAGGGTCAGTTAATCCAATCACCTGCGGCGCGATGGTACCTTGGGGGTAGCGGCGCACGGGTACGCGATTGCCTGTAATCACAGGGCGGTCAGCGACTCGGAGATGCTGGAACATTTCGCTGCGCGCCTTAAGCAACCGTTGGAAGTCGCTCAAGGGGACATATCGGGCGATGCGCAAGTGGCGGCTGCGCCGCTCCTGCGCCTGCAGAATCTGCGCTTGCCATTGGCTCGGGTTCTTGCCCAGATGCCTCGCCAGCAGTTGCGCGAAGGCGTCTACCTCGCGCACGCTCATCGGGTCAATCGCGATATGGCAGCAGAACTCGCTCTGCGCGAGGGGTTTGCCGTGTCGGTCTAAAATCGCGCCGCGCAGGGCAAGCAGTGAACGGTCGCCCTTGCGGCGTTTCTCGCCCTCCGCGCGTAGTTTTGAGTGCTGGAAGCCCTGCAGCTGGACGAGCCGTCCCACAATCGCCGCGCCGCCGGCAGCCAGCAAGCCGCGCGTGATCCCGATGCGCCGCAGCTCTTCCGCTTTCAGGCGCACCACCGCGTGGCGATTGTAAGGAACTGGCTTCGCCATAAGCGTCTCCTAATCGGTCGTGCGCATCGCAACAGGCGTCTTCGGCGCGGCGGGCGCGTCCAGCCCAATCACGGTCAGCTCGGGCTGGGTCTCCACGCGCACCATGCCCGCCTGCTCCGCCCAGCGGTGCAGCGCGACCTCGTTTGTGTACACGGCGATTTGCCCGCGTAGCTTCTCGATGTTCAGTTTCACGCGATCGAGTTCACGGCGCAGTTGCTCGCGGCGGGCGGTCTCGTAGTTCAGCATCGCCAGCGCGCCCATCCGCGCCGAGACGGTTAGCAGAATCAGCACGATAGGCGCAACAATCAGCCAACGAGGCGTGGGTTTGCGTTTATGTGCAGGTTTCGGGCGCGGCGCAGGTGGAGGCGCAGCGCGGTTCGCTCGTTTCACAGGCTGTCCCTTCGGTTTCGGTTGCACAGTGGTTGGCATGGTCTCCTCCCTCTGCCTACGCCACACGCCGCGCGGCGCGCAGTTTCGCGCTGCGGGCGCGTGGGTTGTCTTGAATCTCCGCTTCGCTCGGCTCTAATGGCTTGGGGGTTAAAACCTCCAGTAGGGGCGTGAGAGGTTGCTCCTTCCCTACTCCGCCGACGCCCGTCGGTTCACGGGTGCGCTGCGCCAAGTTGCGAAAGGCGTGCTTAACGGCTCGATCCTCCAGCGAGTGGTACGCCAGCACGCACATCACGCCCCCCACTTTCAGGCAGCCCGCCATCGCCTCGAACGCGGGTTGTAAATCGTCCAGCTCGCGGTTCACAGCAATCCGAATCGCCTGAAAAGTGCGCGTGGCGGGGTGGATGCGCTTCTCCTGAAACTTTTTCGGCACGGCTTCCAGCACCGCCGCCGCGAGGTCGCCCGTGGTGTTCATCCGCCCCTGATCGCGTCGGCGGATAATCGCGCGTGCAATCGGTTTCGCCCAGTGTTCGCCCCCATACTCGCGCAGGATACGAATCAGGTCGTTCAACTTAATACGCTGCAGCAGATGGTAGGCGGTGGTGGGCTGTTCCCTATCAAGGCGCATATCCAGCGGCGCATCGTAGCGGAACGCCAGCCCGCGCTCTGGGTCGTCCAACTGCACGCTGGAGACGCCCATGTCCACCAAAATTGCATCCACTTGCTCTATTGGCAATTCGTGCAACACTTCAGGTAAATTTCTGTAGTCCGCGTGGACGAAGTGTATCATGCACGGCGCGTCGGCGAGGTTCTGTTGGGCGAGTTCGAGCATCGTGGCGTCGCGGTCGAGCGCAATCAGCGTTCCTTCTGCGCCCAGTCGTTCCGCCAACGCGCGTGCGTGCCCCCCTGCCCCGACTGTAGCGTCCACCGCCACACCCCCCGCAGGCGGGTTCAGCAACTCCATTACCTCGCGCACCATCACTGGCTTATGCATGTTAGATTCCTATCTCCGAAGCGTATTCCATCAGTTCGGTACTGTTGCTCAGCGCCTCGTCCATCAGTTTATCGAAGTGGTTCTTCGCCCAGATTTCCACGCGGTTCGCGCAGCCCATAATCACCACTTCGGAGTTCGGCTCGATTTTCGCCCATTCGCGCAGGTCTTGCGGAATCGCCACGCGCCCTTGATTGTCGGTGGTCACCTCCATCGCCGCGCTGAACAGGAACCGTTGCAGCTTAATCTTGCGACGGTCAAACGTCGCACCCTGCTCGAATCGTTGCGCCAGCTCAGCCCAGCGTTCGCTGGTAAACACGAACACGCAGCCGTCGAACCCGCGCGTCATGGTGAAGCGCTCGCCCAGGCTCGCCCTAAGGCGCATCGGGATTATCACGCGCCCCTTGTCGTCGACTGCTATCGTGCTACCGCCTTGAAACAGCGCCATCGGTGTAAATCACCACCCAGTCTCCACTGAGCCTCCACTGGGCCTCCACTGACTAATATTTTAGCACATAGAAGCGGTTTTGTCAAGGGTTTTGCCCCCACTTTGCCCAAGAATTGGGGCAATTTGGGGCGAATTTGCCCATATATGGGGGTTGACGGGGCAGGAATGGGGGGGCTGGGTGGTGGTTGCTGACAGCGTTTGGGGGAGTGAGCGTGCTTCGGTAAGGGCACGGCGACGCCGTGCCCATCTGATCAAGATTTTTTCTAAACTCACCCCAAAGAAGCCCAGCTTCGCAGGCTTAAAACCCCGCGAAGGCGGGGTTTCGCTTGTCTGAGAGCGACTTCAGTCGACAAGGCATTTGGCTTTTCAGCCATTATTTAGTGCCTCAACGGTTAGGGTGTCCCTTTTTGCTTTGACGCCTGCCGAAGCCGCCGCCCCCACCCCACCCCTCCCCGCAAGCGGGGAGGGATCCCACGCGCGGGCAGCCGCGACACCTCCTCCGTTCAAACGGGAGGTCGGGCGGGGGAGAAAGAACAGCAGGCAAAAGGGGACGATTTCATCTTCGGGGACTTAGAACCATGAGAGGTTTGTGGGGCAGGGGCGCAGTGTACGCGCCCCTGCCGTTGCGACACTCAGCCCCTGCCAGTACCGTGTCCTGCTCCCGAAGTTGAACAACACGATCAGCAGGTCGGCGTCATCGACCACAGCGTCGCAGTTCACATCGGCAGGATTAGCACCTGACGAACCAAACGCAAACAGCACCTGCAGCAGGTCGGCGTCGTCCACACAGCTATTGCCGTCCACATCGCCGTGGTGGGGATGCAGGCAGGCGCAAACCAGAAGCCCCCAGTCAGGCTGAACACGCCGCGCATGAGGGCGTTGCTCGCATCGGGCTGCCCGACGGCGCCCCCAGGGTTGAAAGTGCCGCCTGTGGCGAAGGTGACCCCGCCGCCGTCGATGGTCCACCAGCTCAGGTCATATGGACCGCCCGATTGGGCGTGGGTGAACATCATGCATAGCAGCGCAAGGGCTGCCCCGCTTGCCAGTTTTGTCAGTGTTCTCATCGTCTTGCTCCTTCACAATCTCTCTCCCTCCCCGTGAACGGGGAGGGCAGGAGTGGGGGTGAGGGCTTTACGGCTTCTTGCTCTCGTGTGGACGCTCTGGCTCAGGGCGATAGTGTATCCCCCGCTCCTTCGGCTGCCCGTAAAGTTCGGGATTCAGGTACTTGCCCTTAATCTCGTCCTCTTTCTCTTGCTCGGTCTGGAACCCGTATTCCTGCACCCAGTGGTCATCACGAATGGCTTTCACTTCCCACGAGACTTCCACAAACGGCTTGCTGGTGCGAATCACGAACTGGTTGTATTCCCCCCTCAGTCCACGGCAAGCCAAGCGTTCCATTGGTGAATAGTTTAATGCCCGCTATCCCGAAAGCCAAGCCGTTCCGCCAGCACTGTTCCAAGTGTCATCAAACCAGCCAAGGGTGTAGTGTCCCATGGTCTTGCCGTCGTAAACGAAGGCGTCGGCGAGGACAGGAATGTGCTGCTCTCGCACGCGCTGGTGTTATTGAATGTGGGGCGTCCTTGGGAGGCGCTGGCGCTGCTGGAGTCGGCGTCGCTATCGTGGGGACGAGGAGCGCGTGCCGATGCAGGCGGTTCACGAGTCGATTATCTGGGCGCGGGCGTTGCACGGGGCGGGCTGCACGATGAAGCGTCTCGATGGATCGAGCAAGCGCGCGTAGTCGCGGAGCAGCACAACCTCTGGCAGATACGCAGCCGTGTGGAGACGGTGCGTTGTGAAGTGCAGGCGCGGTGCTAAAGAAACCACGACACATCCCGCACGCATGGGGCAACGCTTGCATTTGTTGCTTTCATCGAGTATAATATCGTCGAACCGCGCGCACGCGCCTCACTGCATAGCGATGAAGCGTGCAGACTTCCCCTCGCGTCGCCCGGTTGCCCACACCTGTCGGCAAAGACGCCGCCTCAGAACGCGCTCAACCGCGAGCGCGCCTGCTGGCAACCTGCCAGTTTCCATAATCTATAACAGGAGGCTACCTATGAGTCCACGCGAAGCGATACAGTTCGCGCGCGAGCACAACGCGCGTGTCGTTGATGTTAAGTTCACGGATCTGTTCGGCATGTGGCATCACTTCTCGATGCCGATTGAGGCGTTCACTGAGGAGATGTTCGAGGAAGGCGTCGGCTTCGACGGCTCCTCCATTCGCGGCTTCCAGTCCATCAATTTCTCCGACATGCTGCTGCTGCCCGACCCCGCCACAGTGTTTATGGATCCCTTCCCCGAAGTCCCGACGGTGAGCGTGATTTGTAATGTGGTTGACCCGATTACGCGTGAGCGGTACACACGGGACCCGCGCTATGTGGCGCAGAAAGCGGAGACCTACCTGCGTGCATCGGGCATCGCCGACACCGCCTACTTCGGTCCTGAAGTGGAGTTCTATGTGTTCAACGATGTGCGCTACGCGCAGGGCAGCCACTTCGGCTACTACTATATCGACTCCGACGAGGCGGAGTGGAACACAGGGCGCGAGGAGGGACCCAATCTCGGGCACAAGATGCGCCTGAAGGGCGGCTATTTCCCTTGCCCACCCGCCGATACCCTGCAGGATTTGCGCACGGAGATGATGCTCACCCTGCAACAAGTTGGTATCGAAGTCGAGGTGCAGCACCACGAGGTCGGCGCGGCGGGTCAGGCGGAAATCGACATCAAGTACGACACGCTCGTACGCATCGCCGACAAGGTGCAGCTTTATAAATATGTGATTCGGAATGTCGCTGCGCGCAACGGCTACACGGTCACCTTTATGCCCAAGCCTGTGTTTCAGGACAACGGTTCGGGCATGCACACGCATCAGAGCCTGTGGAAAGGCGGCGAGAACCTGTTCTACGATGAGCGGGGCTACGCGATGCTCTCGGAGACTGCGCTCTATTACATCGGCGGGATTTTGAAGCATGCGCCTGCGATTCTGGCGTTCGCTGCGCCGACCACCAACTCCTATCGCCGACTGGTGCCGGGCTACGAAGCGCCGATTAACCTGGTCTACAGCCAGCGCAACCGCAGCGCGTGTATCCGCATCCCGACCTATTCCAGCAGTCCGAAGGCACGGCGCATCGAGTTCCGCGCGCCCGACCCGACCGCCAATCCCTATCTGGCGTTCGCGGCGATGGTGATGGCGGGCATCGACGGTATCCAGAACCGCATTATGCCGCCTGACCCCATTGACAAAGACCTCTACGAGCTGCCGCCCGACGAACGCAAGGGTATCCCGACCACGCCCCCGACGCTCGCCGACGCGCTGAACGCGCTAGAGCAAGACCACGAGTTCCTGATGCGCGGCGGCGTGTTCACCCCCGACCTGCTGGAGACCTACCTAGACTACAAGCGCGTGAAAGAGGTGGACGCGATCCTGCTCCGTCCCCACCCCTACGAGTTCGCGCTCTACTACGACGCATAACACACAGCGTGGCACGGACATCTCCGTCCGTGCCACGACCTTAGGGCGACAACCCCTCCAGCTGGCAAGCCCCGAACGCCTGGATTTCAACCCCCTGTTCCTATAGCCCTGCGCGTACTGACGCTCCTGCTCGGAACACTGCCAGTGCGCCTCCACGCCGCGAAGTCGCAGGGGGAGCATCCGCCGCGCCCGTTTGCCTGAAGTAGCCCCCTTGCCCGTTGAGAATCGAAATCCGTCGGCTCGACCTATCCGCCACGATGATCCACACGCGCCCTGCGTCTTCCATCAGAGCTGCCTCGTGTCGCGCAATTGTGGCGCCGATGCGGCGCGGCTGAGTGGGGCGAGCGCGTTCCACAAGGTAATAGTGATATTCAAATCGCGGCGTATTGCTCAGGCGCGTAGACGCATACTGCGCTTCAACCTCCAGCAACACTGCCCGCTGTCCCACCTGAAGCGCCGTTGCGGACATTCACGCGATTTGCGGCGACACGATACGCTGGGCGAGTAGCTGGTCGCGCAGCCGCGTGAGTGTCCGTGCATAAATATCGCTGCCTCCTAACGCGCCAATTCCCTCGCCCCTCAGTTGCCAGCGCAGTAATCCCAGTTCTCTTGTAAGGCGCGATACTGCGCCGCGCTCATCCGCTCGAGGCGACGCGAGGCTATTCAGTAGACCCAGCGCGCGGAGGGCAGCGTGGTCAGCCTGGGCGCGCGAGCAGGCGAAGTGTCTTCTCGGCGTGTTCCACATATGCGCCTTCCGCGCCCACCTGCCACGCAGGTACATTCCGAACCACGCGATCAATAAGTAACGTTCAGAAGGCGACCACGCGACAGGGTTAATATAGCCAGCGGGCGCACAGGCGGCGTGATCACGCGCTGCTAAGCGAGGTCTATCATCAGCCGCTGCACCAGCGGGTCGCCCCAGCCGATTTCAGGCAGCGCTTCGCTACGGCGCACATCTTACACAAAATAGCAACGGCGCAGGCTGGAGCAGGCGACATTGTCTATCCCTCCAGCGATTATCATACCCCGACGCGGCGCTCTTGATTGGATAGTACCTCCCGCGTTAAATCGCCTCTTTTTACCTGACGCAGCAACGAAGCTACCTCCACCCCGACCCTCCCCGCTTGCGGGGAGGGGGCGCACGCGTGGGCAATCACGGCTCCTCCCCCGTGAACGGGGGAGGTCGGGAGGGGGGAGAGAATAGGAGGCGAAGAAGGACGATTTAATCTCCGAGGCACTTATAAGTCCCTCCCTTGAAAAATCATCCGCTGGGTACGACGGCGGGGACGCCGTCGCGCACTAATTAACCCTGCTGCTTCCAATCCAACGGCGGGGACGCCGTCGTACCAAGCATACTGTCGTTTGCATATGATTTTATCTGGGAAGAACTTACCAGCTGAGAGTACGAGTAGCACAAATCGTCGGCGAGGACGCCGACGCTATCCTGCCACCTTCGCCTCACATAGGTGTACGCTGTCAGCGCGACACACCCACATTATAACTCGAATCGGTTCCTACCCCTCGCGCTCGGCTTCCACTTCCTGCAGGCGTTTGCCCAGCACGATGCGCGTAATGGCTGCCACCGTGTCGCCTTCAGCAAGGTCAATCAGTTTCACGCCTTGCGCGATTCGCCCCGTGATGCGCAAGTCCGCCACGCGCAGGCGGATGCCTTTGCTATTCGCCGTCACCAGAATCAGTTTGTCGTCTTTTTGCACGACTTCGGCGGCGACCACGTTGCCCGTTTTGCGCGTGATGTTCATCGTGAAGATGCCCTTGCCCCCGCGCGACTGCACGCGATACTCCTTGAGCGGCGTGCATTTGCCGAAGCCGTTCTCGGAGACGACCAACAGCAGTGCGTCGGGCTGCACGCGACAGGCTGCCACCAGCGCGTTGTCTTTGCCCAGCGTGATTGCCTTCACGCCGCCCGCCGCGCGGCTGCGTACGGGCACGTCCGTCTCAGGGAAGCGAATCGCCAAGCCCGCTTTGGTGACCAGCAGCACATCATCTTTGCCCGAAGTGTGCAGCACCCAGCCGAGCGAGTCGCCCGGCTCAAGGTCAAAGGCGTTCAGCCCGTTGCTGCGCAAGTTGGCGAACTCGCTGAGCGCGGTGCGCTTGATTTCACCCTTGCGCGTAATCATCGTCAGGTAGCCCGGCGCATCGAAATCGCGCACGGAGACCGTCGCCGTGACCTTTTCGTCCGATTGGATGTTGATGTAGTTGATGACCGCCGTGCCGCGCGCCTGCCGCGAGGTTTCGGGAATCTCGTAGGCTTTCAGGCGATACACGCGCCCCCTGTCTGTAAAGAACAGGATATAGTGGTGCGTGCTGACCTGGAACAGATGCTCTACCTCGTCTTCCTCGCGGGCGGTGGTGGCGATGACGCCCTTGCCCCCGCGCTTTTGCGAGCGGTAGGCGTCCATCGACACGCGCTTGATGTAGCCGTCGCGCGTGATCAGTACCAGAGTCTCCTCTTCGGGGATGAGTTCCTCTTCGGAGATGTCTTCCGCTTCGCGGGCGATGATGCGCGTGCGTCGTGCATCGCCGAACTTCTCCTTGAGGGTGCGCAGGTCGTCCTTGATAATCGCCTCCACCTGCTTCGGGTCGGAGAGGATATGCTCTAAGCGGGTGATTTCGCGCAGCAGCCCGCGATACTCCTCGGCGATTTTCTCCTGCTCCAGCCGTGCGAGTTGGCGCAGTTGCGTGTTCAGAATCGCGTCCGCCTGTAGTACGGTCAGCCCGAAGCGTTGGATCATCGTACGCCGTGCGACTTCGGCGGTCTCCGACTGACGTATGATGCGGATAATCTCGTCCAGGAAGTTCAGCGCAATCTGTAGCCCCTCTAAGATGTGGGCGCGGGACTTGGCGCGATACAGTTCGTAGCGTGTGCGCCGCTCGATCACAATCCGCCGATGCTCCAGATAGTGATCCAGCAGGTCGAGCAAGCTCATCACGCGGGGCACATTATCTACTAATGCAAGCAGGATCGCGCCGAAGGTGGTGCGCAACTGCGTGTGTTTGAGCAGGCTGTTGAGCATTCGGTTCGGGTTCACATCGCGGCGCAGTTCAATCACCACGCGCATGCCCGTGCGGTCGGAATAGTCGGCGAGGTCGGTGATGCCGTCCAGTTTGCCCGCTTTCACCAGCGCGGCGATTTGCTCAATCAGGCGGGCTTTGCTCACCTGATAGGGCAGTTCAGTAATCACGATTGCGCTTTTGCCCCCGTCTAAGGGTTCGATTTGCGTTTTCGCCTGCATCACGATACTGCCGCGCCCCGTCTCGTAGGCTTGGCGGATGCCCTTCGTGCCCAGAATCAGCGCGCCGGTGGGGAAGTCGGGACCGGGCAGCAGTTTCAGAATCGGTTCGAGGGTGCAGTTGGGGTGTTCGAGGCGATAAATCAGCGCGTCCACCACCTCGCTGAGGTTATGCGGCGGGATATTGGTCGCCATGCCGACGGCGATGCCGCTGCCCCCATTGCACAGCAGGTTGGGGAACCGCGCGGGCAGCACGGTCGGCTCCTCCGCGCTCTGCAGATAGTTCGGCATCCAGTCGACGGTCTCTTTGTCGATATCGGCGAGCATCTCCATCGCGATGGGGGTGAGGCGTACCTCGGTGTAGCGCATGGCGGCTGGAGGATCGCCATCCACGCTGCCGAAGTTGCCCTGTCCATCCACCAGCGGGTAGCGCATGTTGAAATCCTGCGCCATGCGTACCAGCGTGGGGTACACCACCTCCTGCCCGTGCGGGTGGTAGTTCGCAGTGGTCTCGCCGCACACTTTGGCGGATTTGGTATGTTGCGAATCGGGGGTCAAGCCGAGCTCACGCATCACATATAGAATGCGCCGCTGCACAGGTTTCAAACCGTCCCGCACATCGGGGAGCGCGCGGGCAATGATTACACTCATCGCATAGTCGAGATAGGAGCGTTTCATCTCCTCCTCGACGGGAATCAGCAACACCTCGCGACCAATCGGACTGCTCATATAACATAAAGTATACCTGCTTGGGGTATAATAGGGCGCATGCGCGGCGACTTCAACGCGAAGGTCGATGTCCTGATTGTCGGGGGTAGCTTGGGGGGGTGCGCGGCGGCGATGGCGTGCGCGGCATTAGGCGTCAAGACCCTGCTCGCTGTGGAGCCAGACCAGTGGATTGGTGGGCAGCTCACAGCGCAGGCGGTGCCCCCTGACGAACATCGCTGGATTGAAATGCAGGGTTGCACGCGCCGCTACCGGCAACTGCGTGCGGCAATCCGCGAGTTCTATAGACGCTACTACCCGCTCACAGAGGCTGCCCGCGCTGAGCCGTATCTGAACCCCGGCGGGGGCTGGGTCAGCGCGCTGTGTTGCGAACCCCGCGTCGCCAAAACTGTGCTGGAGTCGATGCTGATGTTCCCCCAAATGCGCGGCGACCTGACGGTAGAACGGCTCATCTTACATGAGCTGGATGTGGACAGCGACTTCGTGCGGGGCGCGCTGTTTTATTACCCCGACCATCCCGCCTCGCTCTATGTGGAAGCGAAGTATATCCTGGATGCCACCGACACGGGTGCGCTGTTGCCGATGGGGAAGGTGGAGTATGTGACGGGCGCGGAGTCGCACTGGGAGACAGGCGAGCCGCACGCCAAGCCCGAACCCCAGCCCGCTAACATGCAGGCGTTCACCTGGTGCTTTGCGATGGGTTATGACCCTGAAGGCGACTATGTGGGTAGTAAGCCCAGCGGCTACGACTTCTGGAAGGCATTTCGCCCCCCCTTTTGGCACGCGCCGTTTCTCAGCTGGATCGATGTGAACCCCGTCACACTCGAACCGCGCCGTCTAAGCCTGTTCGGGGAAGACGGCGCGCCGGCGATGTTCCACTATCGGCAGATTATTGACCCCAGTCTCTACCCGCCCGAAATCGCGCCCTACGCCGTGACGGTGGTGAACTGGCCCCAGAACGACTACTTTTTAGGCAACCTCTACCCACCCGCGGGTGAGGAGTCAGAAGACCCCCCTCGATATCATCCGCCCGACCCGAACGCCGTACCCTCTGCCTACGGTTTTACCAATCGGGAAATTCCGAGCGCGTCGATCTCCCACGAGTCTGCCGCTTACGAACTCTCCGAGTGCCTGCTCCACTGGCTGCAGACGGAAGCCCCGCGTCCCGACGGCGGCGCAGGTTATCCCGGATTGCACCTGCGCCCTGACATCACGGGCACAGACGGCAACAACTGTTATCGAATGGCGCAGCAGGTCTATGTGCGCGAGTCGCGACGCATCAAGGCGCGGTTCACGGTGCGAGAGCAACATGTAAGCGCAGCATGCCGTCCGGGCGAGACCCTCGCCGAACGGTTCACTGACAGCGTGGGCGTAGGTCACTATCGGATTGATTTGCACCCCAGCACTGGCGGCGATAACTATATCGACATCGCGACCCTGCCGTTCCAGATTCCCTTAGGCGCGCTGATTCCGGTGCGGGTGCGCAACCTGCTACCTGCCTGCAAGAATATCGGCACCACCCACATCACCAACGGCTGCTATCGGCTGCACCCAGTGGAATGGAACATCGGCGAATCGGCGGGGCTACTCGCCGCGTTTTGTGTGGTGCAGGGAAGGGAACCCCATCAGGTGTATGAGACGCCCGCGCTGGTAGACGAGTATCAGAAGCTCCTGCGTAGTCAGGGCATTCAGCTGACATGGGATCTGTGAACCCTACTATCCTGATGCACCGCTTTCTCGTCTCAACACCCACACAAAGAGCGGCGCGCCCACCAGCGCGGTGATTACGCCGACAGGCAACTCCACAGGGCGCGTAAGGGTGCGCGCGAGGTTGTCCGCCCACAGCAGCAGCAGTGCGCCGCCCAGCGCAGAGAGCGGCATGAGCGCACGGTGGTCGCCTCCCACGAGGCGACGCAGCAAGTGCGGCGTAATCCAGCCCACGAAGCCGATTATGCCTGCAACAGCGACGGTCGCGGCAGTCGCGAACGCGCCGCCGGCTAGCACCCTCCACTTAAGCCGCTCCAGCGGAACGCCTAAATGCGCAGCGGTCTCCTCGCCCGCCGTGTAGAGGTTCAACGCGCGCGCCTGCCAGAACAGAATCAGGCAGCCCAGCAGCGCAGGGATGCTCGCCCACTCCAGTCGTTGCCAGTCGGCGTTCAACAAGCCGCCCAGCAGCCAGTAAATCACGCGCGAGAGGTCTTCGCCCGCTCGCACAAGCAGCAGGGTAATCACGCCCCACAGGCTCGCGCTCAGTGAAACGCCCACCAGCAGGAAGTTCGGGATGCGCAGTTGCCCATTCTGCCGACTAAGCGCGAGCGCGAGGGCAAGCGTGAGCAGTCCGCTTAGAAAGGCGAGCAGCGAGATTGCCCAGCCGTAGCCGCGCTGATGCCAGCCGAGCAGCGCGCCCGCCGCCGCGCCGACCGCCGCGCCCGACGAGACGCCGACGATATACGGATCTGCCAGCGGGTTGCGCAACAGCCCTTGAAACGCACACCCCACACACCCCAGCGCACCGCCCACCACAATCGCCAGCAGCACGCGCGGCAGGCGCAGTTCCCAGAGTATCACGCGCGTCGTCTCCTCGCCGCCGCTCCACATTGCCGCCCACAGCTCGGAGAATGGCAGGGGTACTGCGCCCATCATTAAGCTAATCAGCAGACTCGCGCCGAGCGCAATCAGCAAAATCGACCCTGTCAGCCACGCCCGTCGTCGGCGCACGGTCGTCCCTCAGATATGCACATGGCGGCGCGTCGCCCACCACGCGCACAGCCCGCCCATCAGTGCGCCCAGCGCAGGTAGCCCCACTATCACGATGTACGGAGGCAACCCTGGCGGCATATCCCGCAGGAAGGGCCACTGACGCACGAAATAGTCCGAAATGAACGCGGCAGCAATCAGCACCAGCGTCGCTGCCAGCGCGCCCCCCGCCACACCCTGAGTCATCCCCTCCAGCACAAATGGCAACCGAATCGAACGCAAAGTCGCCCCCAGCAACGCCATCACACGCACCTCGCGCTGACGCGAGGCAATAGTGAGCCGCACTGTGTTGTAAATCAGGATGAGCGACGCCATCAGCAATAGCCCCCCTGCGCCCAGCCCAATCCAGCGCACCAGACGCGAGAGTTCCATCACCGTCTGCAGCTCCTTGCGACTGTCGATGACCTCCTCCACGAGGGGCGACTGCGCAATCCGCTCCGCCACGGCGGGCAGCAGCGCAGGGTCGCGCACGCGCACGGTCAGTTTGTCGGGCAGGGGGTTGGGCAGGTCGGCGAGGTTCACATCCTCGGCGAGCTTCTGCTTCTCCTGCTCCCAGGCGACTTCACGAGGGGTCAGCGTGACGCGCTCGATTTCGGGCATCGCTTCCAGCTGCGCCTTGAGCTGCAGCGCCTGCTCGCGCGTCGCGCTCATCTTCAGGAACACATTCGCCTCGAACTGACCTGGCAGCGACTGCGCCGTGGCGTCCAGTTTATAGAGCGCCATGCCCGCGCCGCCCAGCAGAATCAGCGCAATGCAGGCGGTGCTGATTGCGGCAGCCTGCATCGTCGCGTTGCGCGTCAGGCTCTCCCAGGTCTCCATCAGCACGAAGCGCAGGCGATCAATCATAGCATCACCGTCGCGTGCAGGCGGTCTAACTCGATGGGGTAGCCGCCGCGCGGCACATCGCTGAGTATCTGCCCGCGATCCATCGCCACCACACGCTGGCAGGCGCGATCGACTATCGCACGATTGTGCGTGGAGACGATGACCGTTGCGCCGCGCAGGTTAATCCGCATCAGCAGTTCAATAATCTCCCACGAGGTGTCGGGGTCGAGGTTTGCGGTCGGCTCGTCGGCAATCAGCAGGGGCGGGTTGTTCGCAATCGCGCGAGCGATGGCGGCGCGTTGCGCCTCGCCGCCTGAAAGCTGGTTCGGCATCTGCCGCGCCTGCTCATTCAGCCCAACGAGTGCGAGTACCTGCGCCACGCGCTGACGCACCGCGCTCTCGTTGTAGCCAATCGCGCGCAGCCCGTACGCGATGTTCTCCCAGACCGTTTTGCGCGGCAGCAGCGGGTAGTCCTGCGGCACAATCCCCATGCGCCGTCGCAGGTAGGGCAGCTCGCGCGGCTTGATTCGATGCATCGGCTGCCCCAGCACCCACACCTCGCCCTCCGTTGGACGGAGTTCGCCGTAGAGCAGTTTGAACAGCGTCGATTTGCCTGCGCCCGTCGCGCCCACGAGAAACACAAACTCGCCCTTCTCCACGCTCAGGCTCACTCGCCGCAGCGCGTGTTGCTCGCCATACACCACGCTGACCTGTTTGAGTTCCACCATTGCCACTCAGAGGGGTTCGACAGTGCGCTGGCGTTTCCTGCCGTTTGATTTTGAGCGGGCGAGATTCCTCGCGCCGCTCGGAATGACAGGGTTGTTTTCGCGAAAGTGAGCTTGTCATTCCGAGCCGAAGGCGAGGAATCCCGTTTCGGTGTCACAGTTGGCGAGAAGCACATAAACCGCCCCCCGCGGCGCAGTGTTGCAATTTGTGCAAAAAAGCGGCGACTTGCGCGAAATGGGCTACCCTCTGATTGAGCCGACGCCCTTGCCGTCGCAAAAAACACAGGAGATGAGTAGTATGCTGATGCAACGCTTGCTTTTGGGATTGCTTGCCCTGCTGACAGCAGGGATTGTGAATGCGCAATCGTTTACCTATCAGGGCTTCCTGAAAGATGGAGGCGCCCCTGCGAACGGCAGCTACGACTTTCGGTTCATGTTATGGACCCAGTCTACAGGCGGGGTTCAAGTCGGCTCCGAACTGTATGTAGACGCGGTATCCGTGCAGAACGGCTTGTTCACGGTACAACTCGATTTTGGCTCGGTCTGGGACGACGCGAACCGTTACTTGGAGATCAAGGTACGGCGTGTGGGTCGTTTTGGCTACTGGCTGTTGCAGCCCCGCGTGAAGATTAACCCGACGCCGTATGCAGC
Organism: uncultured Fimbriimonadales bacterium; assembly: GCA_937992175.1. GTDB lineage: Bacteria > Armatimonadota > Fimbriimonadia > Fimbriimonadales > GBS-DC > GBS-DC. The sequence goes on from CALKLF010000041.1 coordinate 20,822, forward strand.
GTTCGCGCTACGCCCGTGGAGTACCAGTCGTTCCAGATTGACCATCCGCTGCGCCCTGAAACGCATTATCTCAACCATTTCTGCGCCGAGGGACCAGAGCCCTATAATCTCTATCGGGGAACAATCGTACTGGATGCACGGGGCGAGGCGTGGGCGCAACTGCCCGACTACCTCAGCCTGATTAACCGCGATCCCTCCTGCCATCTGACTCCTATCGGTGCGCCGATGCCCAACCTGCATGTGGCGGTCAAGGTGCAGAACAACCGCTTCAAATTTGATGTATAATAGAGTAAGCATCGAACTGGCTCTTTGGGTAATCGTCGCGACGAGTTCAGAGCGTCGGCGTGCGCGCCCACTCTTTGCGCTCCTCACGAACCGTTTCCCACAGATACGCTATCGATGACTCTCACAGGACAGGAGCTAGGTATGCGAAACACGCATAGTCGTTGGGCATTCGGAGCGCGCATGATGGGATGCGCACATCGGTTAGTTATTGGACTCGCGCTGGGCTGGACGCTCGGCTCGATTAACTCGTTGCAGGCGCAGACGCTCACATGGCTGGGCACGCTGGGAGGCGACCGTAGCATCGCGAACGCAGTCTCTGCAAACGGCAGTGTTGTCGTGGGCTATGCCCACAACGCAGAGAACAGAAGGCGCGCTTTTCGTTGGACAAGCGGCGGTGGAATGGTCAATCTCGGTACTTTATCAGGAGGCACTTATAGCATCGCGACGGATGTTTCCGCGAACGGGAATCTGATTGTCGGGCGAGCCGATGAGCTGACTGCTCAAGGCTCCCGTCCCGAGCGAGGTTTTTGGGTAACGACTGGCGGCTTAAACTCGATGAGTACCATGCCCGGTGGATACACCAGTTCTGCCCTCGGCGTTTCTCCAGACGGCGGATGGATCGTTGGGTGGGCTGATTTCTACGACCGGCACGGGTATCACCCGAAGCGCGCTTTTGCCGTCCCACCAGGTAGTCTCTACCGTCAGCGCGACCTTGGTACTTTAGGCGGAGAACGGAGCGAAGCGAGGGCTGTCTCCAATAATGGAAGCGTTATCGTCGGCTGGTCGGAGAATCATCTTGGCGAGATTTGGGCGTTCTGTTTCAGACAATTTCCGAACTCCGGTATGCGCGGGCTCCATCCGCTCGCCGTTTGCTGCGGCGAGGCGAACGGCGTCTCAGACAACGGCAACATCATCGTGGGACGCTCCCACTCCGCTCAAACCGAACGCTGGCACGCCTGCCTGTGGTGGTGGAACGGCTCCGCTTACGCCCCCCGCGACTTAGGCACGCTGGGCGGACAAGAGAGCGAAGCCTACGCCTGCACCAACGACCAAACCGCCGTCGGCTGGGCGCACAACACCGCAGGGCAACGCCGCGCCTTTCGCTGGACGCCCGCCCGCGGGATGGAAGACTTGACCGCGGTCTATCAAAACCTGCTCTCCTCTGGCTCGTACCTTGAAGGGGCGCGCGATGTGACGCCCGATGGACGCTACATCGTCGGGTGGGGCTACAACGCGGCGACAGGGCGTACTGAGGGGTTTTTGCTGGATACGCTGTGTGTCGCTCACAACGGTGATATCGACCGAAACGGCTGCGTGGACGACGCCGACCTGCTCGCGGTGCTGTTCGCGTTTGGCAGTGCAGGGCAAGGTTTGGGTCGCGTGGATGTGAACTGCGACGGTACAGTAGACGACGCCGACCTGCTGA
>CALKLF010000042.1 GCA_937992175.1 uncultured Fimbriimonadales bacterium
GTTCGAAAAACGCTTCGAGTTGGTGGAGATTCCTCGCCTTCGGCTCGGAATGACAGGGGTTGCGCTCCGAGTGCCCCTTGTCATGCCGAGCGGAGCGAGGCATCTCAAACACTGACGCCCCCGATTTTTCGAACACCCTCACCCCCCGCGCGTCAGGGCATCCGAAACATGACCAGAACTTCCATCGTGCGCCCATCCACCTGACGCAGCACGCGCATGCGCACGGCGCGCCCCGAAGGAACCTGGCTCAGCGCGCGCTCCAGCTCTGCAGCGGTCTTGACAGGCGTGCGGTTGACCGATACAATCACATCGCCCTCCGCCAACTCGCCTGCGGCGGGGCTGTTGGGCGCGACGCTGCGGACATAGACGCCCTGCGTATTGCCCAGCTCGCGTTGCAGTGCGCTGGGTGTCTCGCCGACCGTGATGCCCAGCTTCTCCAGAGTGCCTTTCTCAGCGGGACGCTCGGCACTTGCGGCTTCAGCATCCTGCGCGTCTTCAGGATGCACGCCCAGCGTCGCCTCAATTGTGAGGAGCTTGCCGTCGCGCAACACCTTCAGGCGCACCTTCGCGTTGGGACCCTTGTCGGCAATCATTTCGCGGAAGTGGTTCTCGTTCTTCACGGGCGTTCCGTCTACTTCGGTGATCACATCGCCTGGCTCAATGCCCGCGCGCGCGGCGGGGGTGTCCTGCTCTACTGAGCGGATCAGTACCCCTTGCTCGGCTTTCAACTCGTCTTTCATGTCGGCGGGGATATCCGTGAGCGCGACGCCGAGATAGCCGCGCCGATAGGCGCCTTTCTCCAGCAGTTGCTGCACGATGGTCTTGACGCGGTTAATCGGGATGGCGAACCCGATGCCGACATTGCCGCCCGTCAGCCCGCCAGCGACAATCGCCGTGTTGATGCCGATTACCTCGCCGCGCGAGTTGACCAGCGGGCCGCCCGAGTTGCCCGAATTAATCGCGGCGTCGGTCTGAATCAAATCGGTATAGAAGCGGGTGCGCCCCGCGCCGGGAATCACCTCGCGTCGTCCAACTGCGCTGATGATCCCCATCGTGAGCGTGTTCTCCAGCCCGAAGGGGCTGCCAATCGCGAATGCAATCTGTCCGGGCTTGACGGTGGATGAGTCGCCCAGCTCGGCGGCGGGCAGGTTCTTGCGGTCGACTTTAATCACCGCGATATCTGCGCTCGGAGCGCGCAGCACTTCACCCTTCGCCTTCGTGCCGTCGTAGAAGGTCACCTCCACATCGGTCGCGCCGCCGACCACATGGTCATTTGTGACGATGTAGCCGTCGCTGCGGATAATCACACCCGAACCCTGCCCTTCCACGCGCGGCTGCGGGACTTGAATCCGCCCGCGTCCGAACTCGAACAGGAACTCTTCCATCTCGTCACGGGGACGAGCCGCGACCTGTCGTGTGGCGCGGATATGCACTACCGTCGGCTGCACGGTTTCGGCGATGCGCGTGAGCGCGGACTCCAGACTGGTCAGCGTGGCGCGCTCCTGCGGCGTGAAAGAAACCACAGCGCGCTCCTGCGCAATCGCGCCACCCTGCACCGCCACATAGGTAGCGGCTGCGCCAATCAACCCACCCAGACCCAGAATCAGATGCCAGCGTTTGACCATGCGTTCCAACCTCCTATCGCAGAGTCTCAACCATTCTTGGTTCTATCGGAACTTCACTCCAGCTATTCACAGGCTGATAGCCCAGCACTGGATCGACGGAATAAGAGACGCTGGGCATAAGAGCAGGTTCAGTGATGGGATTCACAGATCGTCGAAACAAGAACAGCGAAGAGGGTCGATAGGCAGAGGAGAGTTCGGGAGAGACAGGATAAGTGAAAATCGGAGAGGAAGCGGTGAAGTTTGTTGGGGTCAGTGCATCGGCGTTCTGGGTTGGGTCTTCAGACTGGCTCCAGAGCATAAATGCCGCTACGAGCGCGAAACCGCCAGCATACTGCCACCAGCGGGGCGCACGCCACCTGAAGATAGCCGTCCGCCGCGGCACAGGCGTCGAATGGCGCACGCGCAACAGAACCTGTTCTGGTCCAGAGGCAGGAACCACGGCGGGCATTTGTCTCAGTAATTGCTTTGTGCGGCGTAAACTTTCATATTCCCATGAACACTCGATGCACTGCTCTAAATGGCTTCGTATCTGCTGCTGCTCTGCTCCCGACAACTCCATATCCAGATACGCGGAAAGGCGAGACTGCACATAGCGGCAATTCATTTCAGGTCACCTCGCTCGAAAAGATTCGGATGGCGTTTCTTTATCTGGTCGCGCAACTGCTTGCGTCCACGATGGATGCGCGAGCGCACCGTGCCGATGGAGGTGTTCATGATTTCGGCGATTTCCTCGTAGGAGTAGCCCTCCATATCGGCTAAGACGACGGCGGCGCGGAACTCGGGGGACAGATACTGCAGTCCCTCGTGGATCGCCTCGACATACTCTTTACTCAGCGCGAGTTCGAGCGGGTTAGGCGCGAGATCAGGCAAGTCTAAGGCTACGCCCTCCTCGCTGTCTTCCGCGCTGGTGAAAGTTTCATCGATGGAGACCGTGCGCAAACGCCCCCGACGCCGATACTCGTCGATATACAGGTTCGTCAGGATGCGATTGAACCAGTTCATGAAGGGCATGCTGCGGTCGTAGCGGTCGAAGAATCGGTAGGCGCGTAGAAACGCCTCCTGAACGAGGTCTTCGGCGTCGGCGGCGTTCCCCGTCAGGCGGTAGGCAGTGTTGTACGCTTGCTGGTAATATCGGTACACCAGCTCATCGAATTCGCGCTGTAAGCGATCTTCCATTCGGTAAGCGACTGCCGTGTGGGTCATCGCCGTCTCCATCATAGGGGTATACGAGCAGGCGGTCGATAAAGTTCCCCCACAGCGTCCCATCCCTCCTTCGCGTATTTAGACGCCAATTAAGTATACCATGTTTCTGAATGCGCGGCGGCGATAGTGTAGAGTTCCTCGCTTAGCCACCAGAGTCGCTCCACTTCGGGCGTAATCTGCGCGGCGGGCAGGTCGGACACCTCCGCGCCGAACAGTTGCTCAATAGCAGCCCGTTTGGACTCGCCCGACACCAGAAACCACAATCGGGGCGTGGCGTTTAGGACGTGCAGTGTGAGCGTGAGGCGCTGCCGCGGCTCGAGGGGTGCGCGACTCGGAACGACCCAGCGCGTCGTCTCATCCAGCGCGGGATCGCCCGGAAACAGCGAGGCGATGTGCCCGTCGTCGCCCAGCCCAAGCAATACGAGGTCAAACTGGGGGAACGGTGTGTCCGCGCCGAAGTGGGCGCGCAGCTCCGCCTCGTAGGCGCGGGCGGCTTCGTCAGGGTCGGCGTAATGCGTCGGCATCGGGTGGATGTTCTCGCGAGGGATGTTCGCTTTTCGTAGCCACGCTTCGTGCGCCAGATAGTAGTTACTGCGCGGGTCATCGTGGGGCACATACCGCTCGTCGCCCCAGAACAGATGCACGCGCGTCCAGTCCACTGCGTGCTGATAATGGCGCGTACCGAGCAGTAAATAGAGCGTTTCGGGGGTCTTGCCGCCCGATAACACGAGGCTGCAGGTCGGGTGTTTCTTCAACCGCGCGTGCAAAAGGTCTACGAGCGCATCCGCCAGCAGCTGCCAGTCCAGTCGCAGTACGGTTCCGCGCTCATGGCGACGCCCGTACATGAGTATCAGGCGCAGGATTACCTTATCGTCTGGGTTCTCCTCCAGCTTCTGGAGAAGCTGCTGGAACCACTGCTCACGCTCCTGCATGGCGGGGATTATACCGCTTACATCGACTGCACCCCCAGTGTGACGGGAATATTGACGCGCTGCCCCTCGCGAATGACGGTGAGGGTCACGCGCTGGTTCGGCTGCGCGAAGTAGAGGGCGCGGGTGAGGTCGGCGGCGGTGCGGATAGGCTTTTCACCGAACTGGGCGATGATGTCGCCGACCTGGATCCCCGCTTGCTGCGCGGGGCTGCCCAAGGCGACGCGGCGCACCACCACGCCCGTCGGCAAGCCCTGATAATCCACGCCCAGCCACGCATGTTCGGCGCGCCCTTTGGTGCGGAGATCGTTCACTACACGCTGCGCAATCTCAGCGGGCACGGCGAAGCCCACCACAGCGACGGGCAGCGTCGGCGTTCCTTCAACTGACGCTAACTCGCCCGTCATCACGCCGATTACACGCCCCTGAGAGTCCAGCAGTGGCGCGCCCGGCTCGCCCGAACCGACCGTGCCGTTGAACTGCAGCAGCAGCACCACGCGCTGGTTATCGCGCCGCACGCCCACACGATCCTTGCCTCCCAGAGTGCCCACCGACACGCTGCCTTCCAACCCGCTGCGGTTGCCAATCAGGATGGTCGTCGCGCCGAGCAGCACGCGCTCCGACTCGCCCCATGTTAGCGCAGGCAGCTTCGCAGCGGCGTTGAGGCGCAACAGGGCAATCCCCGTGATGTTGTCCACGCCAACGACGCGAGCGGAGGCAGGCTCCCCGCCTGCGAGGTAGACCGCGACCTGCGGTTGCATGCGCACGCCCTCTGCGGAGCAGACGACAAAGCCCGACGGGTCGATAATGAACCCGCTGCTGCGCGTCAAACGACCCCCCAGACGCGCCTCGACGGTCACCACCGCGGGTAAGGCGCGCTCCACCACAAGGCTCACCTCCTGCCCCGTGCGCTCTAGCAGCGACGGTTGCTGGGCAATCGCCCAAACGCACAATAATCCCATGCTAAAAAGAGCAGATAATCGCATCGTTTCCGTTCCCCTCATTCTGGTACGACTTTGTGGAAGGCGTCCCATAGCGAACAGGCAGGTACTCCACCTGTGAACTATTATACAATTCGAACTGACTCAGCGGCAGGCTGGCGACGGTGAACGGCTCTGCTTCGGGCGCAGCCCTGAAACCAGGCACCTCCACTGTTTCGCTCGGAATGGGCGGCGCGCTGGGGGATCCCGCCGTGGACGGCTCCGTGCGGATCGCGGGCAGGTAGCGGGCGTAAAGCGTCATTTCCGCTGTCGGCGGAGCGTTGCGTGGCGGCGGGGCAGTCGCAATCACAGGCGCAGGGGGCTGGCTTGCCCGCGCGATGCGGGTCGGGCGCGGCTTAGGCTGAACGGAAGCGATGCGCTTCGGCGCGGGCGGACGCGCTTCCAACTGCTCAGAGTTCGGGAGCACGAGGGGTTCCCCCCGCGGCGCTTGCGACGGCGCGCTTGCGACAGCGTTCGCCTCGGGTTGAGCGTCATCGGACAGCGCGCGCGCGAGCCATGCGAGGCTAACGGCGAGCATCGCGACTGCCAGGCTACCCGCGAAGGCGTAGCGTTGCCAGATGGGAGCGCGTCGGGCGACGGCACGCGCGGCTAACTGCGCCTGAACTCGCGACCAGGGCAGGTCGCAAGCAGGCACAGGCGCTTCGCGCGTCGCCCGTAGGGCGCGCTGATACGCCGTCTCCAGTCGCCATGTGCGCTGGCATCGAGCGCACTGCGCCAGATGCGCCTGCAGCGCGTCGGGCATGCGCTCCGCTCCGCTCTCGATGAACCGTTCCACTTCTTGGCAAGGGCGTCTCATTCCAGTTCTCCAATCGCCCGCAGCAGCGGCTCCAGCTTGGCTTTGAAGGCGCGGCGGGCGCGCATCACACGCAACTTCATCGCCCCCACGCTCGCGCCTAAAATCTGCGCAATCTCTTCATAGTCCAGCTCTTCCAGATCGCGCAGGATAATCAGCTGCCGATGGTGTTCAGGCAGTTGATTCAACGCTGTATAAAACGCCTCGTTGAATGCGCTTTGCTGCGTACTTTCGATGGGGTCGGGCGCGTCGGGATGGCTCCACGCCAGTTTATGGTCGGCTTCGCGCTCCAGCAGTTCCTGCCTGCGCTGACGCATGCGCGCCCGGTCGGTACACAGGTTCAGCGCGATGCGCATCAGCCATGTGCTGAATCGGCTCTGCTCGCGGAAGGTGTGCAGGCGTTCGAACGCCTTGAGGAACACATCCTGCACGATGTCTTCCGCCTCGTCGATATTGCGCGTGGAGCGGTACACGACCCTGAAAATCGGCTGTCGGTAGCGCAGGTACAGCTCTTCCATCGCAGCGCTGTCGCCTGCGCGGGCTTTTGTTGCCAGTTGCTCGTCGGTGAGCGTGCGGTCAACCGCTCCAGCGTACAGGTTATCCATCGCTAACGCCTGATCCATCACATCGTCTGACGCTTACTCGGTCAAAGCGTTTCGGTAGAGCGTCGCCTGCAGCACGCGCTTTGTGTGGGGCGTGATTTTGGCGCGCGCGGCAATCGTGTAGCCCGGAATCCACAGGATTCCTGCCTCGTCGCACAGCAGGGGTAGCCGCCTGCGCTCGGCTTTCGGAATCTTTCGGTCGATGAAGATGTCGCTCAGTTTTTTGGGGACGGTCATGCCAAGGGGCTGAAAACGGTCGCCGAGGCGGGCATTGCGCACAATGAGTTGCCCCTGAATGGCGTCGGCATCCATCGTCGCTTGGACACTCTTGTCCAAGCCCGACGCAGGCTCTGCACGGACAGGGCTGTCCGTGCTACGAAGCTCCAGCCATATGCCCGCCTCGGGAATCAGAATCGGCGTCTCTAGAGGCGCAGGGTACTCATAGGGTTCTGGCACTGGCGCGTCGAAATGCAAGGTCAGTGCGTTCTCGTCGGTAGTCAGGCGGAGCGCGTCGCTCAGCTGCCACGAGGTGCGTGCGCCCTCAATCGCCGCACGGCGGATGCCCTCGAGAATCTCAAACGGGGGCAGGTTCAGGGTTCCGAGGTAAGGGCGCAGCCACTCGCGCAACACGCGGCGTTGCAGGGCAGGGTGAAGCACAGTTAAGCGGGGGATTGTAAGAATCCCTTCACTTCCCTTTCTGACAGTGGTATACGGTTCTACCTCAATCTCGGGGGCAGTAACCTCATTTTTCCGCGCCTCTTCAACCTCACCCCCGCCCCCTCTCCCACAGTATGGGAGAGGAGAGCCTGCCACCCCCTCTCCCACGGCGTGGGAGAGGGGGACGGGGGGTGAGGGCTGACCCAAATCCTGCAACACCTTCCCCACCTCCCCTTCCCACCACGCCTCCTCATGCTCCAGAATATCTGCAAGGCGCAGCAAATGGCGGTCGAACGCGGGCGCAATTTCACGCAGCAACGGGATTAGCTCCATCCGCACGCGCCGACGCATCTGATGAGGGTCTAAGTTCGTGCTGTCGAACACGGTGGGCAGGTTCTGCTCGGCGCAATAGCGATGGGTCTGCTCACGCGAGGCGTCCAAGAGGGGGCGGATGGTGTGATTGCGCTTGTAGGGCATCCCGCACAACCCGCGCGGTCCCGTGCCGCGCAAGAGATTAATCAGAATCGTCTCAACCTGATCGTCGCGAGTGTGCGCGAGCGCGACGGCGACAGCGTTCAGTTCGTTGGCGAGGCGTTCAAAGAAGGCGTAGCGGGCGTTCCGTCCAGCCTCCTCCAGCGAAATTTTCGCCTGCTTTGCCAGCGCGGGCACATCCGCGCGCTCCACATGCAACGGAACACTGAGCGCCTCGCACACTGTTCGACAGACCTGCACATCGGCGTCAGCTTCGGGGCGCATGCCGTGATGCAAATGCGCGGCGTGAACGCGGATGTTCAGCTCATCCTGCAGGCGGGTCAGCAGGTGGAGCAGGGCGGTGGAGTCCGCGCCCCCTGAATACCCCACAATCACCACGCCGCCTTCAGGGGGCAGGAGGTTGCGTTCTCGGATGGTCGCGCGGACGCGCTCCAGAATTTCCATGCTCAATACGCCCGCCAGTGGCGGCGAATCAGGTCGCGGGTCTTGCGAACGCCCTCGATGGGGTCGTCCTCGCCAGCGTACTCGATAGAGATGGCGCCGACATAGCTGGCGAGGCGCAGGATGCTGAGGATTCGCCCATACTCAAGGGTGGTCTCCTCCCCGCGCGAGTCGAACGCAAAGCTTTTCGCGTGCGCGTGGAAGGCGTAAGGGGCGAGGATCCGCGCCGCGTCGTAGACTCGTTCAGGCGCGCCGTGCCCGAAGTCGTAGCACACGCCCAGCCAGCGCGGGTCAAGCGCGCGAATCAGGTTCAGCAGCGTTTCGGGACGCTTGCCGACGCCCTCGCGGTTCTCGATAGTAAGGCGCACGCGCCGCCGACGCGCCTCGGGCAGCAGGCGTTGCATGAACTGCGCCGACCGTTCGAACAGCTCGTCTTCGCGCTCGCCGTTCAGGTGCAGACGAATCAGCGGGGCTTGCAGAATCGCTGCCGCCTGCAGTCGCTCGGTCAACTCGTCCAGTCGTCGGCTCAGGGTCGCCTCGTCTCTCAGGTTTACAGGCTCCGAGACCATCACGCCCGTAATCGCGATTCCGTGTCGGTGAAAGGTCTCACGCAGATTCTCGAGGTAGCGCGGGTGCAGGCTGCTCAGGTGGCGGTCGCTGACGCTGACGCCTTGAATATCGAGTTCATTTAGCACGGCGCAGCAGGTCTCCAGGCTCAGCTGCCCCGTTTCCAGCAGGGGGTGCAACGCGCGGGTCTCACAGCTCAGGATGGGCATCAGCGGCGCAGGCTTCGGCTCGCCCCGCTCCATCAGTTCGCCAACCCGTTCCAGTTTCTCGAAGACGCCCCCAAAACCCGCATTCACCAGCGAGCGCAACCCCTCCCGCAGGAAGTCGCGCCGACTGGTGGGTTTCTCATGTCGGCTCATTCAAGGGAATTATACCTCATGGCTGGATGTCTTGAGGATGCACGGGGGTTATCAGGGGACGATACCGCTCAAAGTCAACAGGATTCAAAGTCAAAATATGCTTAACATCCGCACTCAAAGCAAATGCCGCCAGACGAGCATCATGGCTTGGCGGCGCGAAGGATTATCTCGATTTCTGTGCCCTCCTCAACATCCAGCGGTTCTGCCAGAATCAGCGTTCGATTCTAATAGCGAGTCTTGACGCGCATCGTCTCGCCAAAGCTCAGTATACCTTAGCAGGAACCACGCCGCTTGAAGCGAAACCACTTACCATGCACCTGATTTACGGCGCGCCGATTTACACCTTCTGGAGCGAACTGCCGATTGCGGAAGCGATGGTCGTGCGGGATGGGCGTATCCTTGCCGTCGGTTCAAAGGACGACCTCGGCGCGCGCTATCCCGATGCGAAGCGTGTCTTGGTAGACGGTCAGGCAGTCGCTCCCGCTTTCAACGATTGTCATATGCACATCCTGCCGCTGGGGATTGATCTGGGCAAGGCGGATTTGCGCGGCTGCACGAGCGTCGCCGAGATTCAGCAACGCCTGCGAGCGTGGATGGACGCGAACCCCGACGCCGAGTGGGTGCTGGGACGCGCTTACGACCAGAACCTGCTGCCCAACGGCAAACACCTCACCCGCCATGACCTGGATGCTGTCTGCGCGGACAAGCCGATTTATCTGAACCATGTGAGCAAGCATGGCGTGGCGGCGAACACGCTCGCGCTGCAGATTGCGGGCATTACGCGCGACACGCCCGACCCCGACGACGGCGTCATCCTGCGCGACGCTCAGGGCGAGCCGACGGGGATTTTGCTGGAGAGCGCGGCGGGACTGATCTCTAAACACATTCCCAAACCGCAGGGCGCGGAGCTGGTTCGGGCGGTACATCGCGCCTGCGAGGACCTGGCGCGGCGCGGCATTCTGGCGGCGAGCGACGCCTCCACGGGGTGGCACGATCTGGAAGCGGAGGCCGCAGCGTATGCGCAGGCGTTGGCAGAAGGCGCGCCCGTGCGGATGACGCTGATGCCTCTCTACGGCGCGGCGCAACGCGCGGGCTGGCTGGAGAACACCGAGCAGGCGGGCGAGGCGACAGGGTTCAGCCCCCAACCCCCTTCGCCGCACCCTGACCTGCGCTGGGGCGCGGTCAAACTCTTTGCCGACGGCGCGTTCACGACCCGCACCGCTGCCCTGCGCCAGCCCTACGCCGACACGCCCACAACCGGCGTGCTGATGTACGAACCTGAAGACCTGATGGAGCGGATTCTGACCGTCCATCGCGCGGGCTGGCAGTGCGCTGTGCATGCGATTGGCGACTCCGCGATTGAACTCGTGCTACAGGGCTACCGCCGCGCGCTGGACGCCTACCCCCGTCTCCACCACCGCCACCGAATCGAACACGCGATGTTGATGGCGGACGATTTGATGGCACAGATGCAGGCGTTGGGCGTGGTGGTTGTGTCCCAGCCTGAGTTTCTCTGGTGGCTTACTCGCGCGTATCTGAAAGGGCTGGGCGAGCGCGCCGTGTCGCTGATGCCGTTCCGCAGCTGGCTGCAGGCGGGCGTGGCGGTGGGCTTCAGCTCCGACCAACCCGTCGTGCCGGGCGACCCGATTCTCGGCTGGCGCACCGCCGTGACCCGAACCAGCCGTGACGAGACCTGCCTGAATCCTGAAGAGGGCTTGAACCCGCTCACTGCTCTGCAGATGTTCACCGTCGGCGCAGCCTATGCCACAAACGACGAGGAGCTGGGCATGCTCGCGCCAGGCAAACAGGCGCGGTTTGTCGCGCTCTCCCACCCCCCAGAGCGAATCGCCGACGCCGAGATGCAGGTCGTCGTAACCAGCTGGGAACTGCTGCGGGCGTAGGGAAGCCTAACCATCCATTAACATCCTGCTTTGGGAGATTGGGCGCCAAAGGAATGAGGTATCCTCTGAAGGTAGAGGGGATCAACTTGGATGCAGAGTTTTATCCAGTTCGAACATTGCGAGTTCCGCGTTCTTTCCGAAGCCGACGAGGCGTGGTGGAGTTTTCTTTCTGTCGCATGCGATGCAGATCTGGGCGTCGGCGGAGATTTGCTCGCGGTTCTCGATATCGGCGGGGGCAGCGCGGAGGTCGCGCTTGGACGCGACGAGGTGGAGCAGTGGCTCAGCTTCCCCATCGGCGCGGGACGCCTCCGCGAAACACTGCTGCCGTCCGACCCGCCCGCTGAACGCGCGATACAGAACGCCGTCCAGCTTCTGGACGCGACCTTTGAACCCCTGCGCACCCTGCCGTCGCCTGAACGCATCGTATCTATCGGGGGTACAGGCGTGAATCTGGCGATGCTCGCGTTGGGGCTGACCCAGTTTGACCCAGCCCAAGCGCACGGCGTCTGGATTCGCTTGGAGACGCTGCTCACTCTGCGGGAGCGATTGATGCGCCTGAGCGACGCCGAACGACGCGCCCTGCCCGGAATCGAACCCGACCGCGCCCCGCTGCTTCACATCGGCGCACTTATCATGGAGCGCGCCCTGCTCGCCCTGCAACGCACCGAGATTCAGATCAGCATGCGGGGGTTGCGCTACGGGATCCTGTGGAGCCTGTGAGGTGCGCGCAGGCGTCGGGTGAACCGAGCCTTTGTGATAAGGACTTACCGAAAAAGATGCCTCGCTCCGCTCGGAATGACAGCGAGTTTCGGGCGACTACGCCTTCTCATTCCGAGCGGAGTGAGGCATCTCAGCGCCGCATTTTAGAGACGATTTAACACTTGAGGGACTTAAGTCTTCAAAGGTTAAGTCGTCCCTTTTTGCCCTATCCCTGCGTCAAAGCCACCCCCACCCCAACCCTCCCCGCTTGCGGGGAGGGAGCGCACAAGCGCGGGCAGCCGCGACTCCTCCCCCGTTCACGGGGGAGGTTGGGAGGGGGGAAAGAGAATAGAAGGCAAACAGGACGATTTCACATTTGGGGGACTTACCGCCCAATTCCCCTAAATTCCCCCCAATTCGCCGACTAAAACGGCAGGAATCGTCTGAGAGGTAGCGTATATAGAGCGTGAAAAAAGGGGACGACAGGCAAAGGAGAGCAAAACCTGTCGCCCCCAAGAGAGGTGTGTAGTTGCTTGCTATCTGTATAGACGCAGAATCGCGCCGAAAAGTTCCCGACTTCGGGTACAATTCGGCGCGAAATGCGTTCGAGAGACTCGTTTAAGCGCGCCGCCCAGCTCCTGTGTGAGGCGGAGTCGCTGCTGATTGTCCCCCATTTACATCCCGACGGGGACGCGCTGGGCAGCGCGCTGGGGCTGTATCACGCCCTCAAACAGATGGGCAAACCCCTCGTGGAGGTGGTCAGTCACGACTCCGTGCCCGAAATCTATCGCTTTCTGCCCGACTGGCAAGCGATCCACCTGGAGCATCCTCCACAGACCACCTATGACCTGGCTGTGGTTGTGGATCAGAGTCAGCTTAATCGTGCAGGCAAACATGAGTCGCTGGTGCGCGCGGCGCGGCGGATTCTGCAGATTGACCACCACATGCCGCTGGAGCCGTTCGCCGATGTGCGGATTGTAGACACCGACGCGGCGGCGACGGCGGAGCTGGTCTACCGCCTGCTGCGGGCGATGCGCGTGCGCATCACCCCCGAAGTCGCGACCTGCCTGCTCACGGGCATCGTGACCGACACCTTCTCGTTCAAGTTTCCCAACACGACTCCGCGCACGCTGCGCATCGCCGCTGCCCTGCAACAGGCAGGCGCGAACCTGAGCTTCATCAGCGAGCAGGTGTTCGAAACGCGCTCCTTCTCGGCAGTGAAGCTGCTTGGACTCGCGCTCTCCACGCTCCAGCGCACGCCTGATGGGAAGATTGCTTGGATTACCATCCCGCGCCGCTCTTTTGAGGAGTCTCATGCTCACGAAGAGGAGACAGAGGGCATCGTGAACTTCGTGCGGTCGGTGCGCGGCGTTGAGCTGGCGATGATGTTGCGCGAATCGCCCAACGGCAAGGTGCGGGTCAGCCTGCGCAGTCGGGGCAAGGTGAATGTGGCGCATCTGGCGCAGCAGTTCGGCGGCGGCGGGCACGAAAACGCCGCTGGCTGCACGCTGGAGACCAGCATCGAGAAGGCGGAGAGGATTTTAGTGCGCGAGGCGCAGCGATGGATGGAGTCGTCATCGTAAATAAACCTGCGGGGATGACCTCGCACGATTTGATTGACCATCTGCGTCGCGTGGCGGGGCAGAGGGAGGTCGGGCACGCGGGCACGCTCGACCCGCTGGCGACGGGCGTGCTGGTCTGCCTGCTGGGACGCGCCACGCGCCTCTCGCCCTACCTGCAGGAACTGCCCAAAGCCTATCGGGGCGTGATTCAGTTCGGCATCCGCACCAATACGCAGGACGCTGAGGGCGAGGTTTTCTACCAGAAACCCGCGCCGCACCTCACGGAGGAGCAGGTACGCGCCGCCGCCGAACAGTTCAAGGGGCGTATCCTGCAAATTCCGCCGATGTTTTCTGCTGTGCGCCTTGAGGGGAAAAAACTGCACGAACTCGCGCGGAAAGGACAGGAGGTGCTGCGCGAGCCGCGCCCGGTGTATATCTATAGGCTGGAGATTCTCGGTTTTCAGGGGGGCGACTATCCGACTGCCGAGTTCGAAGTGGAATGCTCGAAGGGAACCTATGTGCGCACGCTGGCGTCGGACATCGGCGACGCGCTGGGGGTGGGGGCGCATTTGAAGCAGCTCACGCGCACCGCCGTCGGCAAGTTCCGCCATGAGGACGCTTGCGCGCTGGAGGAGCTGACCGACGCCGACGCGCTGCAGCAACGGCTCATTTCACTGGCGGATGCGCTCTCGCACCTGCCGCAGTGGTCGCCCACGCCCGCCGTGCTGGAGCGGCTCAAGCACGGCAACTTTGTGCAGGCGGAACATCCGCTGTGGACGCCTGGGGGGCATGTGGTGGTGTTAGATTCGGAGGGCAAGGTGGCGTTGATGGCGCGTTGGCTGCCGCCGCTGTTGCGCCCTGTGCGGGTGATTCAGGGATGAGCTGGGTGATTGGCGTAGAGGGCGTGCGCGGTGCGTTTCCCGACGGCTGCGCGGTGACGATGGGCGTGTTCGATGGCGTGCATCGGGGGCATGCCACGCTCATTGAGGCGACCACACGCTGGGCGCACGCCCATGGCGTCCCCGCCGTCGCGCTGACCTTCGACCCGCACCCCGCCGCCGTCCTCGCGCCGCGCCATCGCCCACCGATGCTCTGCCCGCTCGCCCACCGCGTGGAGCGACTGCTGCAGCAGGGCATCGACTGCGTGGTCGTGCAGCCCTTTACACAGGCGTTCGCGCAGCTCTCGCCCGAAGCGTTTATCGAGGAGGTGCTGAGGCGCGACCTGAACGCCTGTGCGGTGGTGGTCGGCGACGACTTTCGTTTCGGGCGCGGGCGCACAGGCAGCGTGGAGACCCTGCATCGCGCAGGAACGCTTGAGGTCGTCACGGTCGACAGCGTCCTCGACGAATCGGGCGAGCGTATCTCTTCCACGCGCATTCGGGAACTGATTCTGGCGGGGCAGCTGGAGCAGGCGAACGCGCTGCTGGGCGAGCCGCTCTATTGGACAGGCGTCGTGACGCGCGGCGATGGGCGCGGACGCGGCTTCGGCTACCCGACAGCAAACCTCACACCACCGGAGCCGCTGATTACGCCGCTGGAGGGGGTGTATGCGTGTGTGGCGTATGTGTGCCCTCACCCCCCTGCCTTCTTCTCACACGGCGGGGGGGACGAGAGAGGTACAACGCTTGAGTCCCACACCTCCTATCTTTCTGACCTCACCCCCCTGTCCCCCCTCTCCGTAAACGGAGAGGGGGGAGACGCCGCCCCAGGCGCAGGCGGCTCCCCCTCTCCGTCTACAGAGGGGGCGCTGGGGGGTGAGGTCGAAAAGGCGCAGGAAAACGAGGCTTTTGTCTCGGAGGTCGAGGCGGACTCGCGCACCCTTGTTAGGAAAGCAGACTCCCCTCTCCCACGGCGTGGGAGAGGGGGGCAAGGGGGTGAGGGCTACAAAGTCTACCCCGCCGCCGTCAGCGTCGGTAAGCCGCCGATGTTCGAAAACGCCCGCGGGCGCGTGGAGGCGTACTTGATCGACTTTCCCGATCACGATTTGTATGGGCGCGTCGTCGCGTTGCAGTTCCTGAAACGCCTGCGCCCGCAACAACGATTCGAAAGCGTCGATGCGCTGCTGGAGCAGATGGCGCGCGATGTCGAACAGACGCGCCAAATTGCGCAGGAGGTACAATCGGGGCGATGACCATCCGGGCAGAGAACCTGAAACGCGCCTATCGCAAGCGGCTCGTCGTGCGCGATGTGTCGCTGGAAGTCGGGCAGGGCGAGGTCGTCGGGCTGCTTGGTCCCAACGGCGCGGGCAAGACCACTACCTTCTATATGATTGTGGGGCTAATCCGCCCGCATGGGGGGCGCGTGTTTGTGGGCGAGCAGGAGATTACTCGCCTGCCGATGTACCAGCGCGCGCGGCTTGGACTGGGCTACCTCCCGCAGGAGGCGTCCGTCTTTCGGCAACTGACCGTCGAGCAGAATCTGTTGCTGGTGATGGAGATGCGCGGCGTCCCGCCGCAGACCCGACGGGAACGCGCCGAGCAGCTGATGGAGGAGTTTCATATCGCCCACCTGCGCCACAGCAAAGGCTACGCGCTGTCGGGTGGCGAGCGACGGCGCGTGGAGATCGCCCGCGCCCTCGCCCTGCAACCCGCCTTCCTGCTACTCGACGAGCCGTTCACAGGAATCGACCCCAAGACCATCGAGGAGCTTCAGGAGATTATTCTCGGCTTGCGCCAACGCAACATCGGCGTGCTGATTACCGACCACAATGTGAGCGCCACGCTGCGCATCACCGATCGGAGCTATATTCTGGCGGACGGCGTGATTGTGGCGCAGGGCGCGCCCGAAGAGGTCATTGCCAATCCGCTGGCACGGAAGTATTACTTTGGGGAGAGTTTCGAACTATAGCCCCATCACCCGCAACAGGTTCTCCAGATAACGCACGCTGAGGTCGGTCATGCGCACGCTGATTCCGAGCAGTCCCGGCAGGCTCGCGCCGAGCGCGACCAGCCCGACGGCAATCTTGGCGGGCATACCAATCAGCCACACAGGGATCTGCGGCACGGCGCGTGAGACCGCCGCCATCGCGCCGTCCACCACCAGCAGCACGCCCGCTGCCGGCGCGGCAATCTGCAGGCAGAGCATCATCACCTCACCGCCCAGCTGCGTCGCCAGAGGCAGACTCGCCTCCGACCACGCGCTGAGGCTCCCCAGCCCCGCCCCTGCCTCGAAACTCCGCGCCAACGCCAGCAACAGCCAGTGATGCCCATTCACCAGTGCAAACAGCGTCATCGCCAGCATATAGTGAAACTGCGCCAGCACGGTCGTCGGAAAAGTGGAAACAGGGTTCAGCACCTGCATCAGGTTGAAGCCCATCATCGCATCCAGCGCCTCGCCCGCCATCACCGCCGTGCCGATAATCAGGCTCACTCCATAGCCCATCACCAACCCAATAATCGCCTCGCCTATAAGGCGCGCAATTAGCGGTATCCAGTCGGTGGGCGGCGTGCCTGTGTGGGGCTGGATCAGCGGCGCGAGCGCAAGCGCAATCACCGCCGACAGCCCCACCCGAATCGGCGCAGGAACCAATCGGCTACCAAACACGGGCGCGACCAGCGCCAGCCCCGACGCCCGCACAAACGCCACAAGAAACGCCCAGAACCATTCCAGATTAAGACTCATCATCGTTGACTAATTGTTGAGATTCCTCGCTGCGCTCGGAATGACACTGTTCAGAATGGCGAGTTTCCTCACTGCGCTCGGAATGACACTGTTCAGAATGGCGAGTTTCCTCACTGCGCTCGGAATGACAGGCTTATTCGTATGCAGCCTCTGTTGTCATTCCGAGCGCAGCGAGGAATCTCCCAGATGCCCCCGCTTACGGCGGCAAGTTCGAGAACACCTTACTGGTAAACTCCACAACCTGGGTCAGCATCCATCCACCTGCGAACAGCGCGACCAAACCGACGGCAATCATCTTGGGAATGAACTGCAGCGTCATCTCCTGAATCTGCGTCACTGCCTGAAACACGCTCACAATCAGCCCCACAATCAGTGCGGTAATCAAGATAGGCATCGCCACCTGCAAGCCCACGAGCATCGCTTGACGCCCCAGCTCCAGCACCTCCGCTTGGCTCATACTGGTAATTTTGGCGTGGCGTGTGGCATTTTGCAGAGGGTGGGTTCCTCTTTACTGGCTACTGCCCGTAGTTGAGCTTGAGAAACTTATAAAATCATGGCACATGTTGCCGCGTGCGAACTTTGCCCAAGAGCGCACGCAACCGACGCAAACTGAGCGGATTCAGCAACAGCGCCGCCGAGAGTGCGTAGAGCCCGTAGCTGCTCAAGGGGGCGAACAGCGCACATCCCATCGCGCCCGTCCATAAAACCGCCTCTCGGTACGTCGGGCGTTGCACATAGTGCGCCATCCCCCAGTGCTTGTACCAGTAGGTTGGCAGATGCGCCGCGAAATCCGCGAGCAGGAATCCCACCAGGCGATATTCTGGGGGGAGCCATGGCAGCATCCCATAGCACAGCCCGATAAAAAGAACGGCATACGCCAGGTTCGCTCGCATCAGGAGCCAGTTGTAGCCCTTGACCATCAACGCGGCGCCTTGAATCGCGAACAGGGCGGACATTAACATCCGCGCGCCCGCCAAGGCAAAGACAACAAGAATAGTATGAATCTCCCACCGTGCGCCCAGCAGGCGCGGCAGTATCCACGGCGCAACGAGAGCGAAGACCGCGAGTGATGCGCCCAGCGCCAGCGTCTGGAGCTGCATCGCCTCCGACACCGCCCGCGCCAGCCGCGCAGCGTCATGCTGCACCCGCGCGAAAACAGGGATCGAAAGCCGTCCCGCTGCGTCCCGCGCAAAGCCCAGCAAGTTCAAAAATCGGTTCACAATCGCCAGGTAGCCCGCCGCCTCTTTACCTGTCAGCGGCAGCAGGATGAGCGAGGGGGCTAACTCGCGCAGGTTGTAAAGCCACCCCGACAACGCCTGCGCGAACCCATAGGCAAGCATCGGACGCAACGCCTCGCGCTTCCAGTACCATCGGGGCTTATAGCGCGTCACGGCGAAGAACCCTATGGGCAACACCAGCTGACCCGTCCAGAACCCCGCAACCAGCGCCCAGACCCCATAACCCGCCCACGCCAGCGGAATCGCCACAGCGTAGTAAGCCAGTTGCGAGGCGGTCTCGATCCCCGCAACGGCAGCGTAAGCAAGCCTGCGCTCGAGCATCGCCATCGGGACATAACTGATCAGCGTCAGGGGTAGATTCGCGCAGAGCAGCGTTGCGACCGCCGTGAAGTTCTCCGTGCGCACCCAGACCGCCCCGACGCCCGCTATCGCCAGCGCCGCCGCCCCTGCCATCCCCACGCCGACCAGCAAAAACCACCAGAACGCCTGATCAAAAAGGCTTCGCTCCGCCTCGCCCTCCGTGCGAATGAGGTAGACATGCACCCCCATCAGCCCCACAAAGAGTAGATAGTTGAACACGCCATACGCGGCATTAAAGACCCCATACGCGGCGGGTCCCACGATGCGCGTCAACAGCAACACGCCTGCCAGCCCCAGCGCGACGGAGACGCCGCGTCGCACGACAAGATAGAGACCGCCGCGCAACGCCTGCTGGCGTGTGGAGTCGCCCGTTTCCCGCTCTGGCACGGAGTAGATTATGGCATTAAGCGAGGTATAATCGCGCTCGATGACCACGCGCGAACTCCTGCTCTGCCTCGCGGAGGGGTTTGACGGCGTTCAGGCAGGGCGCAACGGACCGTGGGGCTATCCTGAGACGCGCGTGCGCAACACAGCGCACTGGCTCGTGACCTTCGCATGGGCGTACTCCCAGACGGGGTGCAGCGAGTACCGCGAGCGCGTGCGCGCGCTGGCGGATGACTTACTCAGCCCCGCGACGCGCCCGTATGGAAAAGGGTTCGTCTGCTTTGAATGGCATTATCGCGGGCGCGGCAACGGGCTGATTGGGCAGGTTTGGGCGATGGAAGCCCTGATTATGGCGTCAGCGATCCTGCAATCGCCTCAGTACGCAGAGGTCGCGCAGCAACTCTGGCTGGCGCACCCCTTTGATGCAACGCTGGGGTTGTGGCATACGCTGGAGCCAGATGGGGCAGTGGGCGGCGTCCATCCGACGCTCAATCAGCAGGTCTGGTTCGCCGCGATGGGGCTAAGGCTTCCCCAACCGCGCCCCAGCGAGGTCGAGGCGCGCCTGGAATGCTTTCTGGAGCATATCCACGGGCATCTGGAAGTCGCTCCATCGGGGCTGCTGGGGATGCAGATGGCGTTGGGGCGTATGGACTGGCGGAAGCGATGGGAGCGCGTTGTGCCTGCACTGCGGGCATGGGCGCGTCGGATCCTGCGTCGCCCCAGCGACTACCCTGAGTTCACTTATCGCGAGCGTTCCGTTGGCTATCACGCCTTTACGCTGTACGGGTTCGCGCTGTTGAAGCAGCAATATACTGACCATCCGCTCTGGCAGTCGCCGAAGTTGCAGCGCGCCCTGCGCTGGATGGACTCCGAGGGGCACAAACGCGCTCTGCGCCGCAACCCGTTCGCGATGGGCTACAATCCGGCGGGGTTCGAGGTCCCTTTCGTACTCAGCATGTTTAGAGCGATGACCCCCGAATTGATGGAGTCGTGCCGCTGGTGGCTCTCAGAACAGGTTCAGCGACACTACAATCCTGAAACGCGCCGTTTCGATCGCGCCACACCCGACCCCGCCACGCTGACCGCGCGCGCCTACGAAGCCACGCGCCTGCCCGACGCGCTGCTGGATTTGCCCCTACATTGAGCGCACGCGATTGCGCCAGGTGACAACATCCGTGATGCTGCCCAGGTGAATCCAGCCCGCAAGGAGCTGTCGCCACGCCCGCATCTCGAAGTAAGCGTACATGGCGGGGCTGGGATACTCCGTCGCCATCTCCACCTGGTGGTGGTAGTGGAGCGCGCCGCTGCGCAGCCACTTCTCCCACATTAACTCACCGAACCGATGCCCTATCGAACGCGCCCAGATCAGTTCCACATCGTCGTTCGCTGTGCCGTAGCCGCCCCGAATGGCGATGTTCTGGCGATTCATCACAGTCTGAGCCGTGTTCATATCGGTAAACATGGTGTCGTAGGAGTCGACGATTTCGATTCCGTAGCGTCGCTCTAAGGGGTTGCGGGTATAGGGTGCGGGCGCCATCATCCGCGTATGTGGGGTGGAAAAACAGCTGCCTGCCCACAGGCGCACCGCCCGTAGCGGAGTCTCATCACGCAGAAAACGCAGATAACGCTCGGAAAACTGGTTCATCGCAAAATTCGCGTACCGATAGGGTCCGCAGTGGCAATCTGTGAAGCCCATCTGGCGCATCTCATCCATGCTGCCCTTCCAGTGCGCCCGAAACGCGGCAGGCGAAGTCATCTCCCGAAAAGTGCCATACGGATTAGTAAAAGTAGTAACTCCGCCGCTACCGCGCGTATCCTCAATCGTCCAGAAATGGTCATGCAGGCACACGGGGAAGTGCCGATGTTGCTCCGCAAGCAGAATCTGGTGAATCTGCTGGAGCTGCGCATCGCGCGAGGGGCAAATTGCGGGTGTAGCCCGTGTCGCTGCGATTGTTCGTCGGAATAATCAGAGCCACTCGCTTGCGTGCCATAGCACCTCTATTATAGCCCAGTCTTGAACTCGCCGTTCTCGGCGGCGCGTCCGACACCGTAGTAGTAGAATCCGAGTTTGCGCATGCGCTGCGGGTCATAGAGATTACGTCCATCGAACAGGTTCGGCTGCCGCATGGCGTTGCGGATGCGTTCAAAGTTCAGCTGACGGAACTCGTTCCATTCGGTAATCAGCGCGAGCGCGTCGGCGTTCTCAGCGACTTCATAGGCGTTGCGACAGTAAGTCACATCAGGGTAGATCGCCTGCACACGCGGCATGGCGACGGGATCGTACGCTTTCACGGTTGCACCCTCCCGAAGCAGCAGGCGGATTATCTCCAGCGAGCGCGCTTCGCGAATGTCGTCCGTGTTCGGCTTGAACGACAGCCCCAGCAAGCCGACCGTGCGCCCCTGCAGACCGTTCAGCCGTTCGCGCATGCGACTCACGAACTGTACGGGACGCGCGTCGTTGATCGCCAGAATCTGCTGGAACAGCGTGGGATCCAGCTCATAGTGTTGCACCGTGCGCGCGAACGCCTGCACATCTTTGGGGAAACATGAGCCGCCGAAGCCCAGACCCGCCTGCAGAAACGCATGTCCGATACGCTGGTCGTAGCCCATCGCTTTGGCGACCTGCACCACATCCGCCCCTGTGCGCTCGCACAGGTCGGCAATCGCGTTGATGAACGAGATCTTGAGCGCGAGAAAAGAGTTCGAGGCGTACTTGATAATCTCGGCGGTGGCGAGGTTCGTAATGAGCATCGGGCATTCAAGCGGCGCGTAGAGTTCCAAAATCTTCATTGCTGCGCGGAGGTTGTCTGCGCCGATCACGATGCGGTCTGGGTGCAGCGTGTCATGCACTGCCGAGCCTTCGCGCAGGAATTCGGGATTGGATACCACATCGAACTCGTGCGGCTCTGTGCGATGTTGCTCGATAATGCGGCGCACGCGGTCGCCTGTACCGACGGGCACGGTAGACTTGTTCACGATAATCTTGTAGCCGTTGAGGGCTTGCCCGATAGTCGCCGCGACGGCGTCCACATATTTCAGGTCCGGTTCGCCTGTTTCAGTGGGGGGCGTGCCGACGCAGATGAAAATCACCTCCGTCGCGCGCGTCGCCTGCGCCAAGTCGGTGGTCGCGCTAATGCGCCCTTCCTCCAGGTTGCGCTGCAACAACTCGTCCAGCCCTGGCTCATAAATAGGCGACTGCCCCTTGTTGATAGCGTCTACCTTCGCGGGGTCAATATCGACGCAAACGACCTCGTTGCCTAAGTCGGCGAACACGACGCCCGTCACCAAGCCTACATAGCCCGTTCCTGCAACCGCGATTTTCATTGAGAATCTCCGTTTCTAAATTATGGCATTGACGGCGCAGGAATTGTACCTGCTGAGGCTTGGGCATCCCTATCCAGGTTCAAGCAAACACCATGCACGGACGGGACTGCCCGTGCTACGGAGGAGGTATCCTCATGGGGGATGCGCATTCTGGAGATCGTGTCGGGCGTGACGGTGTGTGGGGCGACGGTACATACGCTGCAAATCGCGAAGGAACTCCATCGGCGCGGGAACGCGATTACCCTGATGGGCAAGCCGGGTGCATGGATCATAGAGCAGGCGCGCGCAGCAGGTATACCGACGCTGGAATCCCGCCTGAAACGCCTGCCCCTGCGCGACCTGAAGGCGGCGGCGCAGTTCGTGCGCGAAGCGGAAATCGAGGTGCTGTTGGCGCACATGTCGGGGGCGAACAACTTCGCGGTGTGGCTCAGTCGCTTGGCGAAAGTGCCTGTGGTGCTGCGCGCACATGCGCACACGGTGCATTTCCACTGGCGGATGGCGCACCATATCATCGCCGTCTCGGAACAGACACGGCGCTACCACATCACGCGCAACCTTGTGCCTCCGTCGCGTATCAGCACGGTACACGGGTTCGTCGACCCTGAGCGTCTCGTGGTGCCTGACAAGGGCGCGCGGCAAGTGGTTCGGGCGGAACTGGGGCTGTCGCCGTCGGATTTCGTAGTCGGCGTGATTGGCAACATCATCCCGCGCAAGGGGCAGATATATCTGGTACGCGCCCTGCCGAAAGTGGTCACTCGGTGTCCCCAAGTGCGCGTGCTGCTGGTGGGGGTGACTCATCCACCACGATACGGCGAGCAAGTCAAGCGCGAGGCGGCGCGACTGGGCGTTTCGGAGACGGTTCTGTGGCTCGGCGAGCGCAGGGATGTACCGCGCCTCCTGCAGGCGTTAGACCTTTACGCGCTGCCCACGCTCAGCGACATGCTGCCGATGGCGATGCTCGAGGCGATGTGGGCAGAAGTGCCGGTGCTGGCGACTGACGCAGGGGGTATCCCCGAGGCGATTATCGACGGCGTCAATGGCTGGCTGGTTCCTCCCAAAGATCCCAACGCGCTGGCGAGTGCGCTCATTGAGATCATCGAGAACCCCGAGGAGCGCGCCCGTCGCGCGCAGAACGCCCACCAGCGTCTCCAGGAGTCGTTCACCGTGCAGCCCCAAGTAGCGAAAATAGAGACAATTCTTAAGCGCGTGGTGGAACAATCCTCCTGCTGAAGCGCGTTCCCCCTTTGGAAAACGAACGCTCACGAGACTTGCGCGATCGATAACACGGGTTTGAAAACGCGCTGCGACTCCGCGTCCGCGAACGCTTGCTCGATTGCGTCAAAAGCGTAGGGGGCGATTAACGGGTCAAGGGCAAGGCGGTTCTCGTGAACCAGCTGCAGTGCATACTCCCACGCATGGTTGCTGGAACGCGAGCCGATTATGGTGAGCTCCTTGACCAGAATCTGATACCAGTCCAGTTGAACCGATTCAGGGCGATAGCCGAATACGATCACGCGCCCCGCTTTGCGGGCGACGCGCAGGCACCAGTCGGCGGCGTCGGCGGAGCCAGCGGCGTCAATCGCCACATCGGCTTCCACAGGCGTTGCCTCCCACTCATCGGGTGCGAGGGGCGTCGCCGCACCAATCTGCTGGGCGACCGCGCGCCGCGCGTGGCTCAGCTCCAACGCGAACACCTCCTGCGCGCCCCAGAGCCGCGCGAGCTGCGCGTACACCTGCCCGAAAAAGCCCAGCCCGATAATTGCAACCGTCTCATGAGGCTGCGGGTTCGCTAAGCGCATCCCCGCGACGCAGGTCGCCACAGGCTCCACCAGCGCATATCGCCAGAGCGACTCGCGCGGCGCGTCGCTGGGAACCTTGTACAGATTGCGCAGAGGCGCCGCGAGATACTCCGCGAACCCGCCGTCCACGCTCAAGCCAAGATGCTCCAGACGGTCGCACAGATTCAGACGCCCGCGTCGGCAGTAGAAGCAGTCGCAGCACACCAGTTGCGGGTCGACAACCACATAGTCGCCCATCTGCAACTTACCCGCATAGTCCAGCGGCAGGCAGACAACCTCGGCGACAATCTCGTGCCCCAGCGTCATGGGTTGGTCGTTCCAGTAGTAGTGTCCACGCGCTTTGAGGTGCAAATCCGTGCCGCACAGCCCGCAAGCAACGACGCGCAGCAACGCCTCGTGCGCCTGGGGCATCGGCGCGGGAACCTGTTCCCAGCGCAGCAGGTTCGGCGCAACGAGTCGGTAAGCGCGCATACGCTCAGGTACGGTAATGGGCGTTGATTTTGACATACTCCGTGGTCAGGTCGCTGCTCCAGAAGCGCGCCGCGCCGTCACCTTCGCCCAGCTCCAGCGCGATATGCACTTCTTCCGACTGCATCTTCTCAACGAGGTCGCGTTCATCGTACTCAGCGGGTTGCCCGTTCTCAAACACCAGCACTCCCTGCAGCCGAAGCCGTGTGCGGTTCACCTCAATCGGCGCGCCCGCGCGTCCAGCAGCGGCGATAATACGCCCCCAGTTCGGGTCGCCGCCGTGAATTGCCGTTTTCACCAGCAGCGACTCGGCGATGGTATGGGCAATCTGTCGCGCAGTGGCGTGATCCGCTGCGCCCGACACGCGCACTTCGAAGATTCGGCTCGCGCCCTCGCCGTCTTTCACGATGCGCTTGGCGAGGTACTCGCAGACCTCGTACAGCCCCGTTTCAAACGCCTGCAGAGCTTCGCCTGTCAACTCCACGCCCGACGCGCCGTTGGCGAGTACAACTACCATATCGTTCGTGCTGGTGTCGCCGTCGACCGTGATGCTGTTGAAGGTCTGCTCCACCACGTGCGTCAGGCAGGCTTGCAGGTCGGCAGGGCTGATGTGCGCGTCGGTCGTGATGAACGCCAGCATGGTCGCCATATTGGGGGCAATCATGCCCGCGCCTTTGGCAATCGCGCCGATACGCACCGCGCCTGCAGGCGTCGCGACTTCGAGGGAAGCACGTTTGGATGCGCTGTCCGTGGTCAGAATCGCGTCGGCGGTCGTGCGGTCGTCTCCGTCGCTGAGGCGGTCGAACACCTGTGCCACGCCCGATTCGATCGCGTTCATCGGCAATAGAACGCCAATGACTCCCGTGGACGCCACGACCACCTGAGTCGGCTCGCAGCCGAGCCGTTTGGCGACCAGTTCCGCCATACGCGCGGCGTCACGCTCGCCCTGCTCGCCCGTGAGGCAGTTCGCGTTGCCACTGTTGGCAATAATCGCACGCGCTCTGCCGCCCGCGACCACCTGCCTCGACCAGCGCACAGGCGCGGCGCACGCCCTGTTCGTGGTAAACACGCCTGCAACACTCGCCTCCGTTTCCGACACAATCAGCGCGAGATCTAACAGACCCGGTTTCTTAATCCCGCAATAGACGCCCGCGCTTTTGAACCCCTTTGGGAAATTCACGCCCAATTGACTGTTCAACGCTGCCATCGTTGTGGTATTGTACCCGTAGCCAGACGCCTGAATCGCTAGCATGGGGGTGAGACTATGGGGTATAATAGCGATTGATGGAGAGCCGACATAGCTCAGCGGTAGAGCGGCGCACTCGTAATGCGCAGGTCGTGGGTTCGAGTCCCACTGTCGGCTCCAGAACTCAACCTGTAGTTCTTTGTTCGGTTCAATTCCCCTACCGATTGAGATTTCTCACTGACACTGCCATCAAAGGCTCTGCAAAAACCTACGCACTGCATCCCTCCAGCTGGGCATGGGCTCGACGCCCGCCCATTCCAGTCGCCACGAGGTAAGCGCGGAATAGGCAGGGCGTGGGGCAGGCGTGCGCCATTCGCGAAACGGCAACTGTGTCGGTTCCATATCGATTCCTGCCGCCTGAAGCAACGCTTGCGCGAACTCGTAGCGCGAGACAGGCTCCGTGTTCGTCAGGTGGTAGACTCCGTAGCAGTCGGTCTGAACCAGTTGCAACAGGCGGTCTGCGACATCGGCGACATAGGTGGGTGAGCCAATCTGGTCACTAATCACGACGGGCGATTTGCCCGCCCGCGCCTGCTCCAGCACAAATTGGGGAAAGCTGGGACGATGTTTACCGTAAAGCCACGCCACCCGCACGATATAATGGCGCGGGCAGATTAGGCGCACTGCCTGTTCCCCCGCAAACTTGGCGCGTCCGTACACGCTGAGCGGGTTCTCGGCGTCGTATTCATGGTAGGGCGCGCGTTTGGAGCCGTCGAACACATAGTCGGTGGAGATATAGACGCACGCCGCGTGGATGCGCTGGCAGTTCGAGGCGACAACCTCCGCGCCGAAGGCGTTCACGCGATAGGCTTCCTGCGGCTGGTGTTCGCAGGCGTCCACATTGGTCATCGCGGCGCAGTGAATTACGAGGTCGGGGCGCAGGTAGTCCAGTAGGGATTTGACCTCAGCGGGGGAGGTGATGTCCAGCGGGACGCAGCCATCGCTTTCCAGTCCCTTTCCTGTGCTCGGGGCAACGGCGTCAGTTTCTTCCCCGTTGTGCCTATTGAGTGTGAGGGAGGTCGGACGCACCGCTCCATACACCTCCACCCCTGCTGCGCGAAACCGCTCCACTACCGCTGCGCCCAGCAACCCTCGCGCGCCTGTCACTAATATCCGCATCCCTTCGTTCCCCTGCGTTGAGATTTCCTGTGTAGCACGGCATGGTCAGCCGTTCAGGTTATGATACCTCTTGCGCCGCGAGCCAAAGCGCGCCCGATTCGTCGATGCTCACCGCCACCTGCCCCAAGCGCCACAGCTCCAGCATCGCAAGGAACGAGACCAGCAGGTCGATGATATCGAGCGCGTCGTCCGCCAAGGCGTCGAACGGGACGGAAGTAGGGGAGTTGCTCAGCCGTTCACTAATCTCGATCATGCGGGCGCGGATCGAGAAGTAGCGTCGGTGGGGGATGGCGGTCGGCGGGGGGAGGCGTTGTTCGAGCAGGCGTTTGAAGGCGAGCCAGAGCTGGTCGGGCAACTCCGCGCCGAATTCGGGGGGGAGTTCATACGCGCGCGGGTCGATCAAGCCGCCCCGAAAGAAGATTTGCATCCATTCGTCCTCACGCTGACGGAGCTGCTCCAGCACAGGCAGATACGATGCAGGTAAGTGCGCAGGTTCGAGCCATTCTTCCGCTTCGTCCACCTCAGGCTCGGGCGCGAGCAGACGCTGCGCCTTGCGCTCTGTGAGGTACGCCACCATCGCGAGGGCGTCGGCGGCTTCGTCCATGTCGCCCGCCTCGCGCCAGTAATCGTAGCACGCCTGCGCAATCGGGGCGAGATCCACCTCCAGCAGGTCGAGCTTGTGCTTGCGAATCAGGTGCGCCAGCCAGCCCAGCGAGCCGAACCCGAACGGCAGCTGCAGCGGGACGCGCGGGGGCGACCATTCCGGCGAGCCGATATGAAAACGACGCATAGGTCAAACTCTGGCAGATTCTACCCACCCAGCGGGTAGAATTAACCCCGTATGCGTCCATCGTTGCCTAAGGTGAGGCTAGACCATCTGCAACGCTTACTCACGCCGCTCGGTATCTGGCAGCACACGCGCTATGCCGAGCCGTGGGTGGAGCATGGGTTCTCCATCGACGATCAGGCGCGGGGGCTGATTGTCGGCGCGTGGCTCTATCGGCTCACGCCGCAGCAACCAGACTGGCTCGCGCCCCACGATAGCGAGTTCCTGGCGCAACTCATTGAGGTCTGCCTCCAGTATATCGAGGCGGCGCAGATCGAGAGCGGACGGTTCCACAACTTTCGCGACGCGGAAGGCGCATGGCTTGACGAGGTCGGCAGCGAGGATTCACACGGGCGCACAGTGTGGGGGTTGCAGACCCTGATTCAGCTCCTGCCCGAGACGGACTGGGCACGACGGGCGCAGCGACTGCTGGACGGCGCGCTGCTGCACGCCCGCACGATTCACTCGCCGCGCGGGCTGGCGTTTATGGCAATCGCTGACGACCACCACGCCCGCCTGCTCCACTACGGGCGCGAACTGGCGCAGCTCTACGAAGCCACTCGCGCACCCGACTGGCGCTGGTTCGAAAACTACCTGACCTATGAGAACCCGCGCCTGCCACAGGCGCTACTGCTCTGCGGCGTGCGTACACGCACTCCCGAATGGGTCCGACTCGCCCGCGAGGCGTTCGAGTTCCTCGCACAGACCACCTTCGCAGAAACGGGCTATTTCAGCCCCGTAGGCTCTGAAGGCTGGTATGTGCGAGGAAGAACACGCGCCGTGTTCGACCAGCAACCAGTGTGCGCCGGCGCGACCGTCGAGGCGTTTGTGGATGCCTGGCGGGCGTTTGATCAGTATAAGCCGTTCCTGCAGTATGCCGAGCGCGCCCTGCTGTGGTATCACGGCGACAACATCAATCAGATTGCCCTCTACGACCCGGAAACAGGCGTGGTGTACGATGGGCTGAACGCGCTGGGCGTGAACCTCAATCGCGGCGCGGAGTCCGTGCTGAGCTACCTGCTGGCGCGAATTAAGTGGGAGCTGTATACCTAGTAAACGCCAATGCCCTAATAAGGCGTTCTACTCGCGCGCCTGCCCCTCAAGTTCTTGCAGGCGTTTCTGAAGTTTCGCCATCCGTCCCTGCAGCCATAGCAGGTACACGAAGATTCCAGCCCACACGATGAGAATGCTGATGCTCAACGCGGTCTGCCAGTTCATCGATTCTCGCCTCCAGCGTGAAAGTTGCCATGCGCAGCCGATACAGCCCAAACGCCAGCAGCCAGTAGGTCGCGAACCCCAGATAGACCCCCGTGCGGTAGAACCAGTCCAGCCCTTCCTTGCTCGCCATCACATTGCTGGGGTGCAACGAGACCTCCTTGAACATCGGCAGGCGCGGCAGGATGAACACGAGCAGGGGCACAGTGAGCGCGGCGAACACCGTGTAGCCCGAACTCACGGCGGCGCGACGGCGGTCGTCCTCGACCGAGCTGCGCAACGCGAAATATGCTGCGTAAATCATCAGCTGCAACAGAAAACTCGTCTGGCGCGGGTCCCAGTGCCACGGCTTGCCCCACTGCATCGTCGCGAAGACCATGCCCGTGAGCAGTGTGACGACGCCGAGCGTCATGCCGACCTCGTTTGCGGCGGCGGCGCGGGCGTCGTCTAAGGGGGCACGCCGTCGGAGATAACGCCACCCGAAGAAGCCTCCCGCCAGAAAACAGAGCGTACAGGTAATCGCGGCGGGCACATGGAACAGGATAATCCGCGCCGAGCCGGGGTCGCGAAAATCCTGCGCCGGCGGCACCCAGTAAAACGCAATGATTGTCAGCACAATCATTCCCAGCCCCGCGAGCCAGAACGCAACGCGCATAGCGGGGGAATTGTACCTCAAAACAACGGATCCTTACACTACCAGCCGAAGCCACCTCTGATTATACCGCTTGCCTCAGGCTCGCTTTCTGAGCCTGACCACTGCCCTCCCGTCAGGTACAATATCCTCCGACAGGAGGCGTATGATATGCTCACAGGGAAGAAGGGCGTGATTTTCGGCGTGGCGAACCAGCACAGTCTGGCATGGCGGATTGCTCAACGCTGCGCGGCGCACGGCGCAAGCCTTGCGATTGCTTATCAGAACGACCGTTTTGAAGAGAAGGTGAACGCGCTCGCCCGCGAGTTGCCCGACGCTTTCACGCTCCAGTGCGACCTCAATAACGACGCCGAGATTCAGCAGGTCGTCGCAACGCTTCAGGAACGCTGGGGGCAGGTGGATTTTATGGCGCACTGCGTGGCGTATGCACTGCGGGAGGAGCTGGTCGGGCGGTATCTGGACACTTCGCGCGAGGGGTTCAAAATCGCGCTGGAGACCAGCGTGTATACCTTCGTGGCGGCGACGCGCGCGCTGGAGCCGATTCTGCGCGAGGGGGCGTCAATCCTGACGCTCACTTACTTAGGCAGCGAGCGGGTGGTGCCGGGCTATAATGTGATGGGTGTGGCGAAAGCGGCCCTAGAGGCGAGCGTGCGCTACTTAGCCTACGAGCTGGGCGAGCGCCAGATTCGCGTGAACGCGCTCTCGCCCGGACCAGTGAGTACGCTTGCGGCGCGGGGCATTCGCGGCTTTACCTCGATGATGGAGTATGTGCGCCATCACGCGCCCTTCAAACGCGATACCGACCCGAACGAAGTCGGCGACGCCGCCGTGTTCCTGTTCAGCGACATGGGGCGTGGCGTCACAGGCGAAGTGATTTACATCGACGCGGGCTACCGCATTCTGGGGATGTAAGCGATGGCGGCGACGAAACCTCCGAAGCTGCAGACGCTCCCGCCCCTGCCCATCGAGCGACTGACCCGTCCGTTTGCGCTGTTCGCCAAGCAGGCAAGCGCAGGGGGCATCGTGCTGCTGGCATGCGCGATTGTCGCGATGGTGTGGGCAAACTCGCCGCTGGGCGACTACTACTTCCGACTTTGGGCGACGCCCGTCGAGGTGCGGTTCGGCGACCTCATCAATATCGACAAGCCGTTGCTGCTCTGGATTAACGACGGCTTGATGGCGGTGTTCTTCTTTCTGGTGGGGATGGAGATCAAGCGCGAGCTGCTGGTGGGCGAGTTGCGTTCGCCGCGCAAAGCCGCGCTGTCGATGGCAGCGGCGCTGGGGGGGATGGCGGTTCCCGCCCTGATTTATGTTGCGCTGAACTGGGGCACGCCTGAGATTCGGGGCTGGGGCGTGCCGATGGCGACCGATATCGCGTTCGCGCTGGGCGCGCTCGCGCTGCTGGGCACACGCGCCCCGCTCGCCCTGAAAGTGTTCCTGACCGCGCTGGCGATTGTGGACGACCTCGGCGCCGTGCTGGTGATCGCGCTGTTCTATACCGAGAACCTGAAAACCGACGCGCTGTTCTATTCGTTCCTGTTCTGGGGCGGGATGATTCTGATGAACCGTCTCGGCGTGCGCAACGCGCTGATTTACTTTATCGTAAGCCTGGGGATGTGGTTCTTCATGCTCAAGTCGGGCGTGCATGCGACGGTGGCGGGCGTGCTGGGCGCGTTCGCGATTCCTGTGCGCTCGCGGATTGACCCCGAACTGTTTCTGGCGCGGGTGCGCGAGTATCTGAACCAGTTCGACCAGCCGACGGCGGAGCGGACGATCATCCTCACTCCCGAACAGCAGTCGGCGGTGGAGGCGATCGAGCGCGAGGCGTTGCGCGTGCAGTCACCCCTGCAGCGACTGGAGCATCAGCTCCACTACTTCGTGGCGTTCGCTGTGATGCCAATTTTCGCGCTGGCGAACGCGGGCGTGACCTTCGGCGGCGAGAACGGAATCAACTGGACGAGCCGCGTCATTTGGGGCATCGCGCTGGGACTGCTGATAGGCAAACCACTGGGGATCGCGCTCTTTTCTTGGCTGGCAATCAAGCTGGGGCTGGCGCAGCTGCCGCAGGGGATTAACTTCATTCACATCACGGGCGTCGGTTTTTTGGCAGGCATCGGCTTCACGATGGCGCTGTTTATCGGCGGGCTGGCGTTCACTGGCGACGAGCTGAACTACGCGAAGCTGGGCATCCTCTCTGGCTCCGCGCTGGCGGGCGTGATGGGCTTTATGCTCCTGCGGATGTGGACGAAACCGCAGCCAGAAACGGATTAATTCTTCAGTCCAGTTTCACTCGGCGCATGAGCCGAGACAGGA
Source organism: uncultured Fimbriimonadales bacterium (assembly GCA_937992175.1). Classification (GTDB taxonomy): domain Bacteria; phylum Armatimonadota; class Fimbriimonadia; order Fimbriimonadales; family GBS-DC; genus GBS-DC. Next base: position 31,397 of record CALKLF010000042.1, read on the forward strand.
GCCCGGGCGCGAACCGTTTGAGATAGAGCGCGATTTTCTCGTAGCGGGCGATGTAGACCTCCTCCTTACGCTTGTGCAGGGCGTTCACGATGTGGCGAGCGCACACCTCGGCAGGCATACCTTTCGCGATCCGATTATCCAGTACCCCGTGTTCTTGCCCGTCACCGCGCAGCGCGTGCATCGAGACCTCTGTGCGCACAAAGCCAGGGCAAATCAGCGTGATGCGTATCCCCTGATCGTAGACTTCCGTGCGTAGCGAGTCGAAGTAGCCGTGCAGCGCGTGTTTGGAGGCGCAGTAGGCGGACTGGCGCGGTGTGCTGAACTTGCCCAGCAGACTACTCACCACCGCAATCTGTCCGCCCCCGCGCTCAATCATATAGGGCAGGAGGGTCTTGGTCATGGAGATGACGCTGAAGTAATTCACCTCCATAATGCGCTGATCAACGCGGAAATCGGTCTCCAGCACCAGCGAGCGCTGAGAAATGCCTGCATTATTAATCAGGATGTCCACCTGCCCAAAGTGTTCCATCGCAGCGCCGACGGCAGTGGGGTGGAAGTCGTAGTCCGTTACATCGAAGGGCAGGAGCAGAACTTTTCCTTCGCCCCTACAGGCGTTTTTGACGGCTTCGAGGCGGTCGCGACGGCGCGCCGTGAGAATCAGATGCGCACCCTCGCGACTGAACGCATAAGCGAGCGACTCGCCGATGCCCGACGACGCGCCCGTAATCCAGACGACCTTGTTGCGGAACCGCATCGCCTACACCGCCTGACGCGCCATCGCCGTCTCAGGCAGCTGCTCGCCCAGCCGCGCGGCAATGTCTTCGGGATTCTGCGCCACGCGGTACATCTCTTCGCGTGTAATCAGCTTGTGCTGATACAAAAACAGCAGGTGATTGTCCAGCGAAATCATGCCGAGCTGCTGCCCCGTCTGGATCGCCGACTCGATGCTGTGGATTTTGCGCTCGCGAATCATGTGCCCGATAGCAGGCGTGACATACATGATTTCGAACGCGGCGACGCGCCCCGGTCGGTCGGCGCGTGGCAGGAGCAGCTGCGAAATAATCGCCACAAGGTTCGTGCTAAGCTGCACGCGAATCTGCTCCTGTTGCTCGTGCGGGAACACATCGACGATGCGCTCCACTGTGCGCGCCGCGCCAGTTGTGTGAACCGTGGCGAACACAAGGTGTCCTGTCTCCGCAGCGGTAATCGCGGCTTGAATCGTCTTGAGGTCGCGCATCTCGCCCACCAGAATCACATCGGGGTCCATACGCATCGCGCGGATGACCCCTTCGTCGAAGCTCGGCACATCGACTCCCACCTCACGCTGGCTGATAACCGACCTTTTCGCGCTGTGGAAATACTCGATAGGATCCTCCACTGTGACGATGTGCGTCTCACGGTTCGCGTTGATGTAATCGATCATTGTGGCGAGGGTGGTCGTTTTGCCTGAGCCTGTGGGACCCGTCACCAGCACCAGCCCACGCGGCAGATGGAGCAGGCGCTTGACCGAGTCGGGCAGTCCAATCTCCTCGAAGCTGCGCAATCGGTAAGGAATCAGGCGGAAGTTGATGGCGATGGAGCCTTTCTCGTAGTAGGCGGCGACACGGAATCGGGCTTTGGAGTGCGTGTAGCCAAAGTCGGCGGTGCGCACGCGCTCCAGCTCGTGAATCGCGCGCGGGGGCGCGACCTCGCGGAACAACCGCTCCGTGTCCGCAGGGCTGAGTTCCCCATATTCCTCCAGGCGCACCAGTCGCCCGTGCAACCGCAGCGTCGCAGGTTCGTTGGGCACAATGTGGATGTCCGATGCATCCCGTTCATAACAGATGTCCAGCAGTTGATCGGCAGACGCGAATTTCAGCATAAGAACGCCTCCTGATTGGGGTTAAGATTCACATCTTGCACGAGGAATCCTGCCAATCGCTGCGCCTAATAAGTCCTTCAAAGTTTAAAGCGTTCCCGAAACGCGCGAAGCGCGCATGGTGCGACGGCATTCCTGCCGTCGCGTATGCAATATCCCCAGCTGGCGCGACGGCATTCCTGCCATCGCGTATGCAATATCCCCAGCTGGTGCGACGGCAGGAGTGCCGTCGCATGTTAGAATACACAGGTGGCGCGACGGCAAGAATGTCGTCGCACCACTTGGGTATATTTCACAGGCGACGGTGTGTAGATCCCCCAAGCGACGGCAGGAATGCCGTCGCACCGTGCACGCCTTGCGCGTTGTGGCTGATCTAACCTTTGAGGGACTTATAGATTACGCCACCCGAAAGGCGTATCTCAGAACGCCCCTACCAGCTCAGGCGCACGCGTGTGGCGGCGTTCAGGGCGGCGAAAGGCGTACAGGTGAATCAGTCGTCCCTCGTGCAACAGAGCGCAGCCGTTTACCTGCTCGTCGTTCAGGTGCGTCTCCATACCCAGTCCGACTGGCTGGAACGTCTCAGCAGGCGCGTCGGCGACGGCGTTCAGGAACTCGTCCACCTCACCGACTCGAATCGCGCGCGCCTCGGAGCGCAGGCTGGTCATCGCTGTCAGCGCGTAGCTCCGCAGCAGTTTGGGGAACATCTTGCGGAAGGTTTCAGGCGAGTCGAACGCTTCCACACCAACGATTTCGCCATTCACTGCAAACACTGCCAGGATGGACACATTCAGCACGCGGTTCTGCTTCGCACCTACCAGCTCCTCACTGTCGGGCAGCAACACGGGCGTCGCCGCTTTATTAGTTGCCTTAATCGTGTCCACGCTCCCACCTTCGCTTACTTCCTCAATCACCAGCAGTCCCTGCCTCAGGGCGTCCTGCATCAGCAGGTAGCGCGGCGCGGCAACTTGATGGTCGGAACACGCGATGGTTTGTATACACTGCAACGCACAACCAGTCCGTGAAGCGCAGGTATACTCCCTTTGCAATGGGTGTCGTCGTGGGCATCGAGGGCGGCGGCACGAAAACGGGCTGCGCCGTCCTCTCGGAACAGGGCGAACTGCTGGCGTATGCAGAAGGCGGTCCCGCCAATCTGAACTTTGTAGATGAAGCGACGCAGCGCGAGTCGTTCGAGACCGCGTTGAACGGCGCGCTGCAGGGCATCAATGCGCCGGTGCTCGCGCTGGGCTACACGGTGGCGGGCACACGCGCGAACTGGGCATGGCTGCTCCGCCGGCTTGGCAACCCGCCCGCCTACGCCATCGAAGAATCGCGCATGGCGATGCTCAGCACAGGGGTCGAAGTCGCGCACGGCGTGTCGGTCGTGGCGGGCACAGGGTCGTTAGTTGCAGGGTTCAGGGACGATGAACTGGTCGTTCAGATGGGCGGCTGGGGTGCGCTGCTGGGCGATGAGGGGAGCGCGTATGATGTGGCGATGCGTGGGATTCGCAGCGCTGTGTGCGCCTGGGACGGACGCGATCGCCCAAACAGGCTGATTCAAGCGGTGCAGGGGTTTTTCGGCATCGAAGACCTGCGCGAGCTGGTACCAATCTTCTACCAGCAGGGCGTCCCCCGCCACAGAGTTGCTGCCTTCGCCCAGAGTGTGGTGGAGACAGCGCGCCAAGGCGACCCTGTCGCCAGCACGATTCTGGCTCAGGCAGGGCGCGACCTCGCGCACGATGCGCGGGCGTGCGCCGAACGCCTGTTCACACGCGAAGACCCGTTCACCGTCGCCATGACAGGCGGGATGTTTCGTAGCGAGATCTTCCGCGCTACATTTAGGGAATGCCTCGAACCGAGTTTCCCCCACGCGGAGTTTCGCATGCCGATGATGGAGCCTGCGACGGCAGTGGCGCGAGCCGTTTTGCGACGGTTCCGCTTACTGGGTAAGCGGAACCATCGCCCAATGAGCGGGTGAGCTTCACGCCGCTTGCGCATGCCCCCTGTCGATCTGAATCTGCGACAACACCTCCTCAATGGTGGTGACTCCGTCGCGCACTTTCTGTAGGGCGTCCTGCTGGATAGTGAACAGCGTGCCTTGCGGCGCGGCGGCGCGAATCTGCTCGCTGTCCGCCTCGTGCGCAATCAGGCGACGCACCGGCTCGCTCATGATAAACAGCTCGTACAGCCCGATTCGCCCTCGGTAGCCGATGTTATTGCATTCACTGCACCCGACCGCTTGATACGCCTGCACCGACCCGCCTCCGAACAGCGCCGTGATGGAGGGATCGGTAATCGTAATCGGCTCCTTGCAGCGTTCGCACAGACGCCGCACGAGCCGCTGCGCCAGCACGCCAATCAGCGCGGAGTTAATCAGAAACGGCGGAATGCCCATGTCAATCATACGAGCGGGCGCACTGGTGGAATCGTTCGTATGCAGTGTGGAAAGCACCAGGTGTCCCGTCATCGCGGCGCGACAGGCGATTTCGGCGGTCTCTGCATCGCGAATCTCGCCCACCAACACCACATCAGGATCCTGACGCAACATCGCGCGCAACTGACCGGCAAAGGTCAACCCCGCTCGCTCGTTCACTTGCGACTGCCCGATGCCCTCAATCGTGAACTCGACCGGGTCTTCACAGGTCAGGATATTGCGTCGCTCGGACTTAATCTGTTGTAATAGCGCATAGAGTGTAGTGCTTTTTCCTGAGCCTGTGGGACCCGTCACCAAAATCATCCCCCACGGTTTGCTGGCTAACTGGATAAGCCCTTGCTCCACCTGCGAGGGCATACCGAGCTGGTCGAGGGTCTTGAGCGCACTGTCGCGGTTGAGTAGACGCACCACGACGCGCTCGCCGAACACGGTCGGCAGCGAGGAGACGCGGGCGTCAATTTTGCGCTCGCCCGACTTGAAGGTGAAGCGTCCGTCCTGGGGGCGACGACGCTCCGCGATGTCCATTTCTGCCATAAGCTTGACGCGCGCGATAACCGATGATTGCAAGGTGCGCGGCACGGTGCGCACCACATACAGCACGCCGTCGATGCGCAAGCGCACCTGCAAAGTGGTCTCCAGCGGCTCGAAGTGGATATCGCTCGCGCCCCGCTCCACAGCCTCCAGTAGAATACCGTTGACCAGTCGCACCACCGGCGCCTGATGCACGATTTGCTCTAACTGGGTGACATCTTCGGGCGCCTCCAGCGCGTCCTCGCTGACTTCCAGTTCCTGCGCTTCCTCTTCGGGACGGTCAGGGTCTTCGTGCGTGCTATACAGCCGAGCAATTGCGCGCACGATGCGCTCGGTGGGACTAAAGGCGACCTTGATGAACTTGCCAGTGGACTGCCGCAGGTAGTCGAGCATCTCGACATTATTCGGGTCGGCAGTGGCAATCCATAGGGCGCCGTCTTCTTCTCGAACCGGCACGACCATAAAGCGCGTGGCGTCTTGCATGCCAATCCAGTGGCGGACCCGCTGCGCCTGCGCAATTGCGGCTTCATGCAACGGTTCATAGGGGCATTCCCACTGTTCCGCCTGCGCCTCGTAGTAGTCGTCGTGGGTAATGTAGCCCAGCTCGATTAGCGTCTCGCCGAGCTTTTTGCCCGTGATTCGCTGGGTCGCTAACGCCTCCTCCAGCTGCTGCGGGGTAATTTTCCCCTTCTGCAAGAGCCATTCGCCTAATCGCTTCACACCGTACATGGTACACTCCTGCAGGAATTATCGGCGTTCATGGCGTATTTTTAAAGCAACGGCTTGGAACTGAATTGCGGGATGACTCCATGCGCTCTGAACGCCTGTTTATAGAGGAGGTAGTAGAATGTACCAGCCGAACCGACTACTTACGAACCCTGTGAACAAGTATATAGTAGAGTTAGCAAAAAACTGGGAAGGTTATGAACTGTTGCTTCGCCCTGCGCGGCGGTTCCTGTTTCATAACCTGTACCGCCCCAGCGCGTATGTGCCGGAGTTCAACAAGCCCTGTTTCGGCGCACTCTGCCTGCGCGACGATCGCGAGAAGCGTCCCCTGCTGACAATCGAGACCGAACCGCAACTCAGCGAAGCGCTGCGCCAGTCCTATCGCGATTGTGAAATCCTGTGGGTCGAAGTTTACGAGGGTCCTGCGGGCATCCATTTCTACAGCGAGAACGCGGGCATTCGCATGGAAATGAGTTGCTCGGTGGCGCAGATGGGGGTCGCCTTGCGCGCACCGCTGGCATGGGTGCAGGAGCGCGTCGAGCGCCATTATATCCCGCAGGGACGGCTCATCCAAAGCTTCCACGAGCGACTGCTGCGCGAGGCGATTGACCTGTTGCTCGGCGAGTTTCCCGTTGAGTGCCATCATCAGATGCCGTTCGGCTTTGTGACGGGCTATCGGGCGCAGATGCCGCCGCAGATTGCCCGCTCCGCCGTCGATGTGGTGCTGCTGGTCAGCTCCAGTTACAATCCCGACGGTGTGGTGCTGTTGCCGATTAACCTGAACCTGCATAACGCGCATGTGTCCAACGAGCAGACAACGGAGAAGGACCGACTCATGTGCGACTTCGCTCGCGAGATCGAGATGCCGTTCCTGACGATTCGCGCGGCGGAGCAGCCCGACGCCTATGTATTCTCCGCGCCGTCGCTCAACGAGAAGTCGATTACGGTGATGGGGCGCGCGCCCGCCGACTGGGCGAGCGCCATCCGCCCGTTCATCGAAGCCGCGCTGGAGAGTTTGAATCGATCGCTATAGTGGGGTATAATGCACTGGAGGCAAACCTATGAACAAGTTCGGTCTAATCTTGGCTCTGGCGGCGCTGCTTGGCGCAGGCGCTGCGGCGATTATCGTAGGCGCGAAAGGCAACGAAACGACCCCAACGGCGGTCGTGTCCTCGCCTGAGAAAGCGTCCTGCTGCTCTGGCAATAAGTAAGTGGGTCTATGAGGCTGGGGAAGGTAGAGCCTCTCCCCAGCAAGACTGTTGATTCCTCGCTTCGCTCGGAATAACAAGCCTGCTCCTACCCAAAGAATTGTCATTCCGAGCGAAGCGAGGAATCTGAAACTTTTCTTATGTTGCGCAAAGCCATCGTCCCGATGGCAGGGTTGGGTACGCGCCTGTACCCTGTCGGCGTTGTTTTACCAAAGGGGTTAATGCCGTTTGCGCTGGCAGACGGTAGACTCACCACGGGGCTGCAACTGATTGCCGAAACGCTCCTCGCTGCCAGCGTCGAGCAGATTGGCGTGGTCGTTTCCCCCGAAAATCGCCCCGTTTATGAGGCGTTTCTGGAAGGCGGCAACGCGCGCTACGCCCCCGCACGCGCAAAGCGCCCCGAAATGCAACAGACCTATGAGGCGCTTCAACGCCTTCGCGGTCATCTGACCTTCGTCGAGCAACCCGAACTGCTGGGGCTGGGGCATGCCGTATGGTGTGCGCGGGGCTTTGCATTGGGCGAACCTGTTCTCGTGTTTCTGGGGGATCACATCCCGATGCCGTTGGGCGACTCCGCGCCCATCCGTCAGGCGATGCGCCTGTTCGACGAGCACCAGACCCCCATTTACGGGGTACATCGCGTCCCGCTGGATAAAGTCTCACTGTATGGCGTGTTGCAGGGCGAGCCTACGGACGTGCCACGCGTCTACCGCCTGCGCCAGCTTTATGAGAAGCCGACGCCCGACTATGCGCAGCAACACCTGCACACGGCGGGCTTAGCCCCCAACGAGTTTTTCGCCCACAGCGGCGTGTATGCCTTTCCCCCTGCGCTGTGGGACGCGCTGGAGCAAATCGCCGCTGAGCATGACCCTTCGCAGGGCGAGTGGACGCTGACCTACGCCCAGCAACGCCTGCTCCAGCAGACGCCCGCTTATCTGTACGAAGCCGAGCATCACTGGCTGGACTTCGGCACAGCCCAGGAGTACCGACGCGCGTTTTGCCACCTGGCGGGGTGCGGCGATGTATAAAAGCGAGTATCGCTACGGCAGTGAATCGCTGACGCTCACGGCGCAGCCCGACGGTAAGGGCTGGAAGGTCACCCTGCCCGACGGTTCAGAGTATTCAGTTCTGAGTGCGGAAGCGGGCGAGAACACGCTGACGCTCCAGACCCCCACCGGGCGCGTGCAGATTGCCTTTGCGCAGACGCCGCAGGGCGTGGAGATTCAGTATCGCGGGCGCGTCTATCGCTTCCAGCGAGCGGACCCCCTGCGACGGAGCGGAACCCAGCACTCCAGCGCAGAGGGCGTCCTCACCGCACCGATGCCGGGCTTGGTCACGAAGGTATTTGTGCAGCAGGGCGAGCGCGTGGAGGCGGGGCAACGCCTGCTCACCCTCGAAGCGATGAAGACCGAACAGTCGCTGCGCGCGCCGTTCGCAGGCGTGGTGCAGCGGTTAAACGCGCGGGAAGGCGAGCTGGTGCAGGAAGGAGCGATTCTGGTGGAGGTTGTGGAGGAACCAGATTCCTTGCTCCGCTCGGAATGACAGCAAGGTTTGGAAGAGCATTCCTTGTCATTCCGAGCGGAGCAAGGAATCTCGTCTTTCCTACGGAGCGATCGCGCTGGTGACTACAGAATCCCTTCCTGTGGCAATACGAGCAACTCATCGATGGCGGCGTCCGCAGGGGTGAGCAGCATCTGGGTAATAATCTGCGCCACAGTTTCGGGACGGATCATTTTCTCTCGGTCAGGTATCCCTTCGCCCTCGCCCCAGATGGCGGTATCCACCGCGCCAGGCAAGATTGCCATCACGCGCACGCCGTGTTTGCGCACCTCCTTCGCCAGAACGCGCGTGAACATCAGCCCTGCGGCTTTGGCGCAGCTGTACGCACTCAGTCCCGCGAACGCCCGCGCGCCCGCCACAGACAGCACATTCACAATCTGCCCGCGTCCCTGCTCCAGCATAGGCGGCAACACCAGGCGCGTGGTCAGGTACAGCCCCTTCAGGTTGCCCTCCAGTGTGCGCCACCACGCTGCTGGGTCGCTGCTCTTGATGAGACCTACCGACTGGATGAACCCCGCATTATTGACCAGAATATCGATGTTGCCTGTGATGCCGAGCGTGCATTGTACCGCCTCGCGCATCGCGCTCTCGTCCGACACATCGGCGGCGAACCAGTGCGCTTTGCCGCCTGAGTCGCGGATTTGCGCCGCTGTTGCCTCCAGTTGTGCCTGCGTGCGCGCCACCAGTACAACCGTCGCACCCCGCTGCGCCAGTTGTTTCCCCGTTTCCGCGCCAATTCCGCGCCCGCCACCAGTAATCAACGCCACTTGACCAGCCAAAGTTTCCATAGCACAGGCAGTATACCGCAGGCAGGAAATCGCCGTGAAGGGACGAAAGTCCTAATTCCGATGAGCCGTACAACGGTTTTGAAGACCTATAAACTCTGGGTGAACGGTGAGTTCGTCCGTTCCGAGTCGGGACGCGCCTACGAAGTTCGCGACTCGCGCGGCGCGTTCTGGGCGAATGTGCCGCACGCCTCCCGCAAAGACTTACGCGATGCGGTGCAGGCGGCGCGCAAGGCGCAATCAGGCTGGGCGAAGCGCACGGCGTATAATCGCGGGCAGATTCTCTATCGCGTCGCCGAGATGCTGGAGACGCGCCGCGAAGCAATCCGCGCTGAACTGCAGGCAGTCGCAGGCGTCTCCGAGCGCGACGCCGACGCCGAAATCGACGCGAGCATCGACCGCTGGGTCTACTACGCGGGCTGGAGCGACAAGTACGCCGCGCTGCTCTCGTCGGTGAACCCCGTCGCGATGCCGATGCACAACTTCACGACGGCGGAGCCGACGGGCGTGGTCGGAATCGCCTGCCCTGAAGCCGCGCCGTTGGCGTCGCTAACGAGCCTGCTCGCGCCCGTGATCGTGAGTGGCAGCACTGTCGTCGCCTTGCTGCCCGAAAGTGCGCCGACCGTTGGACTCGCGTTCGCGGAGGTGTTGGCGACTTCCGACCTACCTGCGGGCGTGGTGAACCTGCTGAGTGGGCGATTTGAAGAGTTGGTGCCCCACCTCGCACGCCATGTGGAGGTGGACGCGCTGAACCTGTGCGGTGTCCCCGTATCAGAGCGCGCCCCACTGGAGCAAGCTGCCGCCGAGACCATCAAACGCCTCCACCACAGCCCTCCATACACCCGCGCCGAATGGTTGAGCGACCGCGCGCAGGGACTGGAGTGGATCGAACCGTTCCTCGAGTTCAAAACCATGTGGCACCCGCTGGGATGGTGAGCATGAACCGCACAAAACTGGCGATTGGGCTGGGTGTCGCGATTGCGCTGCTGATTGGCGTGCGTATCTTCGTCCTGTCGGCGACGCCGAAAGAGGTCGACCCGCGCACGCGCATTCAGCAGATGTTCGCCGAGGGCAAGCAGGCGTTCGAAAACGAGGATATCGACGGCATGCTTCAATTCGTCGCTGATGAGTTCAGCTTCGGTAACCTGAACAAACAGCAGCTGCGCTACCGACTGGCACAGTTGTTCAAGCAGTCCGAGAACATCCGCGCCGAGCTGGGCGAGTTGCAAATTGAAGTGTTCGCGGGGCGCGTGCTGGTGCGCACCACCGTTCGAGTCGTCTCGCGCGACCCGCAGTCGCCAAGCGGCGTCAATACCCAGGATTTCGGCGTGGTGGAGTTCGAATTCCGCAAGTTCCCGCAGCGCAAATGGCTGATTATTCAATACGAAGACTGGCGGCTGGTGCGCATCGAAGCGCCACAGGCGGCGGAGATCTCGCTATGACGGCGGAGTTGCAGGCAAAGTACGAACAGCTGCAGGCGATTCTGCGCGAGATGGGCGCAGTGATCGTCGGGCTGTCAGGCGGCGTGGACAGCACGCTGCTCGTGAAAGTCGCTTACCAGACGCTGGGCGACCGATGTCTGGCGGTGATTGGCAAATCGGAAGCGTTCCCTGAGGGTGAAATCGAGCAGGCGATGCAACTGGCGCAGCAAATCGGCGTGCGGGTACGCATCGTCCCCACGCATGAATTGCAAAACCCCCTGTTTCAGGTGAACCGACCTGACCGCTGCTATCACTGCAAGACCGAGCTGTTCGGCGTGCTGCGGCGCGTCGCCGACGAGGAGAGGATCCCGTGGATTGCCGACGGGACGCACGCAGACGACACGAGCGACTATCGGCCTGGACTGCGCGCCGCGCAGGAGCAGGGCGTGCGCGCGCCGCTGCTCGAGGCGGGATTCACCAAGGCGGACATCCGCGCGCTGGCAAAACATCTGGGTCTGCCCATCTGGGACAAGCCCTCCTTCGCCTGCCTCTCCAGTCGGTTCTCCTACGGCACGGTCATCACGCGCGAACTGCTCCAGAAAGTGGACCGTGCGGAACGCTACCTGCGCGAGCTAGGGTTCCGTCAAGTGCGCGTGCGCCACCACGATACGATTCTGCGCATCGAGGTCGAGCCACAGGACTTCGAGCGCGTGCTGCGCCACGCGTCCGACATCGTGGCGCACATACAATCACTCGGCTACCTCTATGTTGCGCTGGACTTAGAGGGCTACCGTTCAGGCAAGATGAACGATGAGCTGCGGGCGCGTCTACCGATGCACGATGGGCTTACACCTCCACCCGCAGTGCAGCAGCAGGCGGCATCTTCGCTGCGCGAATCGCCGGCAGAATCGTCGCTACGACCGTCACCACCACGCCGACCGCCATCGCCTGACCCAGCAGCCCAAGCAGCTCGAGCAGAGTCGCCGCGCCGAACACCCCCGAACCCAGCCGAAACAGGTTAATTAGAAACACCAAACCCCAGCCCACCAGAAAGCCAATCGCCGACGCCACGACGCCCAGCATCCCCGCCTCCAGAAAGAACAGCTTCACCACAAACGAATCGAGCGCACCCAGACACTTCATCGTGCCAATCTCTTTATAACGCTCCGTGACCGCCATCAGCATGGAGTTGGAGATGCCGACGGTGGACATCAGCAGGCTCATCACCACGAGCCAGGTCTGGCGCGTGGCGGCTTCAACGGCGGCGGGGTCGTTCGGGTCTAACGGCGGCGCGTAGAGCGCGGCGGCGCGCACCGCCGTGAAAAACGCAATCCCCAGCATCACCCCCGCCGCGGTAATCAACGCCCGCAGGAACCGTACCCGTATGTTCAGCAGGCTGATCCGAAACGCCACCGACAGTGGCAGCTGTACCTGCTTGCGTATCGCGTCCCGTCCCGAACTCGTGGCGCTCATAGTCGTTTCTTCGAATAGACGATAAATCCACGCCGTGAGAGCGTGTTCAAAAACGCGAACAGTGAATACTCCGCCTCGCGCCGCTCCAGCTTGAACTGCTGCACGAGCCGTTGCACTATCGCGTCCACCTGATGCCGTCCGTCGCACAGCGCCCAGACCGCGCTGCCAATCTCGTCCAGCTCGATGCGATGTTCGTGGGGGAGCTTGAAAATCCTGCTGAACCAGCCGAACAGCCCGCGCGGTTGGAGAGGCACAATCAAAATATAAACGCCGTCCGCGTTTTGCTCGGACCTTACTGCGGCGTTGCGCAGGGGATAGAGGCGCAGCACCTGTTTGCGGTCTATCTGCGGCGGCGCGTTGCGCCGAAAGAGCCGTCTCAACAACATATCGTGCGCGCCATCACCTCCTCGATGAGGTTCGAGCGGAACGGCGAGAAGTGCTGAATGTGAAACACTGTGTTGCGCTCTTTGCACAGCCACGCGACGGCGCGCACGCGCCACGCGGGCAAGCGCAATCGCAACGGGCTGACGACGCACTCGGTCAACAGCGCGCCCCACCCCAGCCGCGACTGCAAATGCACGCCGAAGTCGTTTTCGCTCCATGTGAAGGGCTCACGCGCGCCGCGCCAGCCCCGCCAGCGCAGCCAGTAATCGACCCACTCGGCGAATTCGTAGCCCTTCGTGAGTTGCTCCGCGCGGGCGACGCGCTCAATCAGCAACCGCTCATGGCGACGGCTCAGCGTCAGGCGCGTCTGACCCGTCAGCACCTGCGATTTTTCGAGGCGAAAATCGGCGGGCGCGGCAGTCTGCAGCCCGTACAGGCTCCATTCCACCCATCCGTCCTCGTCAGGGGCGACACGCAGGCTCTCGAAAATCGGACGCGCCAGCTGAAACAGCGCATCGTGTCGGGAAGCGGAGCGGAGCTGAATCAGCACAATCGTGTGATGGTCGGGGTAGCGTTGAATGCGTCCGACAGCGCGCTCGTCCGAACGCCAGCGGAACTCGATGCAGTTCTCGTCAACGGGGTGGAGCGTTCCTGCGAAGGGCTGACGCGCCTTGTGCTTCGCGCGTTCCAGCTGCTTGAGGAACTGCTGCAGCACATAGTTCAGGTCGGTTTTACGGCGGGAGCGCGTCCACTTGAGGTCAATTTCTGCGCTCTGGGGCGAGCCGATTTGGATGAACCCCTCGCGCCACTCCCCCGAATAGCCCGTGAGGAACCAGTCGGGCGGCGTATTCAGCCGAACGCCCTGCCAGCCGATCAGCGTGGGCAGGGCAGGAGAGGCTTTGGAGACGCCTGCCTGACTGCCGGGTTTCACTTCTGCGCCTGTTCCGCCTCGTCTTCGGTACGCGTCGCGCGGCGGAACTCCGTCAGAGCCTCCCCAATCGATCGCGCCAGCGCAGGCAACCGCGACGCGCCAAACAGCACCAGCACGATGACCAGGAGAATCATCCACTCCTGCGTACCCATGTATCCCAGAATCGGCATGCTTGGTTTTCCTCCAATGGATAGTATACCCCATCGTGCATCGCGTCCGCACATGGAAGGTATAACTATGTTCCTGAATGCGCGAGTCGGGCTTTGATATTCAGCGGGTGATTGAACTCATCGCCGACCGTAAAATCGAGGAGGCGATTCAGGAGGGCAAGTTCGACGATTTGCCGGGCAAGGGTAAGCCGTTGCCTCTAGACGAGGAGTGGTTCGCCCCGCCTGAGCTGCGTCCCGCCATCCGCCTGCTGAAAAGTGCGGGCGTGCTGCCAGACTGGCTGGAGCGCGCTCGTGAGATTGAGCGACTGCGCGAAGATGCCATGCGCCTGTGGCGCATCGCCGAACGCGAGTATCCCCGCGCCTGCCAGCTCAGCGCGGAGCGCTTCGTCGAATGGCGCGAGGCAAGCTGGCAGGGGATTGTGACCCTCATGCAGCGCGTGAACAGCCTGATTTTAGCGTACAACTGCACCGCGCCCGCCAACGCCAACCCGCAAATACCGTTCCAGATCGAGGCGGAGCGGGAGCGGTTTTATGCTCAGTTCGAACAGGAATAGCCGTTTCCCGCCGACGATTTGTGCTATTTGGAGCGATTCATAAGCCACGCGGCTAATGTTTCTTCTTCAGAATCGAGACCATCAGCCACATGCCCAGCACCGTCGCACCGAGGAAGCCGATAATCGTGAGCGTTGTGCCGAAGGGGATGTCGCGCGTGGCGGGCAACAGCAGTGCTAGCCCCACGATAAACGCCGCGACCAGCATGCTCAGCGACAGGCGTGTAATCATCGCGTCGAGGCGATCAAGCGTCTCCTGCGTTGCGCCGATTTGCGCCTCCACAGGCACTTTGCCGCGCTCCACGCTCTGCAGCCATTGCATCAACATCGCAGGCATCTCGCGCAGCAGGTAGCGCCAGGTGTCGACCTGCTCCACCAGGTCTTGCATACTCAGCGTCGGGAGCCACGCCGTCTTACTCAGCTGGCGCACGAACGGCTTGGAGACGGCGAACAGGTCGTAGTCGGGGTCTAACTGCCTGCCGATGCCCTCCAGCATCGCGAGCGTCTTGCCCACCAGCCACAGGTTGCTCGGCAGGCGCAGATGATAATGCCGACACAGCTCGGTCAGGTCGTTCCAGAACTCGGTGAATCGGCTCTCTTTGAGGGTGCGCCCGCGATACTTGTTGACGATGCGCTCCGCGGCACGGGCGAGCCTGTGGCGATCAGTAAATCGTGTGAACGCGCCCATCCGCGCGAACACATTCAAAATCGCGTGAGTATCCTGCCGAATAATCGCGATATAGAGGCGGGCGAGGTTCAGGCGGTCGTCGTCGTTCAGCACGCCCACCATCCCGAAGTCCAGCACGCCAATCCGCCCGTCAGGCAGTATCAGGTAGTTGCCGGGGTGGGGGTCAGCGTGGAAAAAGCCGTCTTCCAGTACCTCTTTGATAATCAGGCGCGAGGCGCGCAGGGCGATTTCACGTGTGTCGTGCCCCGCCGCGTGCAGGGCATCTACCTCGTCGACCTTAATCCCCTGAAGCCGCTCCATCACCAGCAGGCGTTCGGTACAATACTCCGTGAAAAACTGCGGGATGCATATCTCCGCCTCGCCTTCGAAGTTGCGGCGGAACTGCTCCGCGTTGCGAACCTCGCGCCGATAGTCGAGTTCACTGAGCAGCGTGAACGCGAAGTCCTCGGCGACGGTTTCGGGGTCGTAGAGTTCACCCAGTTGCGTGCGCTGCGCGAGGCTGGCCAAGTCGTGCAGGATCTCCAGATCCAGCTCCACCGTCTCACGAATGTTGGGGCGTTGCACCTTCACAGCAACGGGGGTTCCATCTAACAGCTTTGCGGCGTAGACCTGCGAGAGCGAGGCAGCGCCGAGGGGTTCAGAATCGACGCACGCAAACACCTCCTCAATGGGGCAGCGAAGTTCCGCTTCAATCACGGGGCGCATCGTCTCCCACGGCTCGGCGGGCGCGTTATCCTGCAGTTTGCGCAGCTCCTCGATGAACGGTTCAGGCAGAATATCGGAGCGCGTGCTGAGGATCTGTCCGAGCTTGATAAAGGTGGGTCCGAGTTCTTCCATCGCGGCGCGCAGATGCTGCGCGGGCGATTCGAGGGGTTCTTCAGGCGGGCGCAGCTCGCCCTTGCTGAGCGCGAGTCGTCGGTGGACGCTGAGATACTCCAGCGCGCCGCCAAAGCCGTGCCGCGCCAGAACGCTTACGACCTGCCGATAGCGCTGCAGGCTGCGCACGCGCCGCGTGAGGGGGCGCATCGCTTACTCCTGAGGATAGGTCTCCAGCTTGTGCAGGATGGCATCGAGTTTCTTCTCGATTGCCTTCATGTCGGCGTGGGTGGGTAGCTGCAGCTCTTTCAGCACCTCCTGCACCTCTTCGCGAACGAGTTTGCGCAGGGCGTTGCGCTCCTTTTCGCCGCGCTTGAGCAGCTGCTCGACCATTTCGCCCGCCTCTTCGCGTTGCGCCTGACCGCGCTTGACCATTTCGTCCACGAGGTTCTGCGCCGTTTCGCGCGTAAGCGACACCGCGCCCAATCCCATCAGCACGCTTTGCTCCACGAGTTCGCGGATGGATGCCATCGTTCGTTTTCCTCCAGTGGTCAATTATACCGACTGGCGGAACCACCCCCGCGCTCGATTAGTGTTCCTGGGATTCCCGTTCGCGTTTGTGCTTCTCGATCAGGGGCTGCGCCACATTCGGCGGGGCTTCCTCGTAGTGGGAGAAGCGCGTGCGGAAGCGTCCGCGTCCGCGCGTGATGGAGCGCAGCTCCAGCGCGTAGCGGGTCATCTCGCCCATCGGCACATTCGCGCGGATGAGCTGTCTGCCGTTGCCGAGACTGTCGATGCCCATGATGCGCCCGCGCCGACCGTTCAAATCGCCCATCACATCGCCCGTGAAGGCTTCGGGCACATCCACCTCGACTTCCAGAATCGGCTCCAGGATGACAGGACCCGCCTTCATCGCTGCGTCCTGGAAGGCGAGGCTGCCTGCGATGCGGAACGCCTGATCCGAGGAGTCCACCTCGTGATAGGAGCCATCCACCACATTAATCTTGAAGTCAGTTGCGGGGAAGCCCGCCTGAATGCCCTTCTCGGCGGCTTCGCGGATGCCTTTCTCGATGGCGGGGATATAGTTTTTCGGAATCGCGCCGCCGACGATGCTCTCGGTGAACTCGATGCCCGAGCCGCGCGGCAGCGGTTCCATATTGATAAAGCAGTGTCCGTACTGCCCGCGCCCGCCTGTCTGACGCTTGAACTTGCCCTCGACGCGCTGCACGGGGCGTGTAATCGTCTCGCGGTACGGGATGCGCAGTTCGACGGTCTCCACTTCGGTGTTGAACTTGCGCTTGAGTTTGTCGATAATCACCTCCAGGTGCAGGTCGCCCATGCCTGAGAGCAGGGTCTGCCCCGTTTCGGGGTCGCGCCGGGCGTGGAAGGTGGGGTCTTCCTCCTGCAGGCGGGCAAGCGCAGGTCCAAGGCGGTCTTCGTCAGCTTTGGTTTTGGCGACGACGGCGACGGTGTAGATGGGGTCAGGCATTTTGATTGGCTCAATCGCGACGGGACGGCTCTTGTCGCAGAGGGTGTGCCCTGTGCCTGTCTCCTGCAGTTTCGCCACAACACCGATGTCGCCCGCGCGCACCTCGGTCGTCGCAATCTGGTTCTTACCGCGCAGGTAGAATACCTGCCCGATGCGTTCATCGCGCTCCTTCTGAGCGTTGTAGACCTGCGAGTCGCCTTTGAGCGTGCCGGAATAGACGCGGAAGAAGGTGAGTTTGCCGACGAACGGGTCGGCGGTGGTTTTGAACACGAAGGCGGCTAAGGGCGCGCTGGGGTCAGGCTTGAGTTCGATGGGTTCGTCCTTGCGCAGGTCTTTCGCAGCGGGCGGGGGGGCTTCAGCCGGGCTGGGCGCGAGTTCGACAATCGCCTGCAGGAGCGGAGCAAGCCCCTCGCCTAACGCCGCCGAGCCGCACAACACCGGCACAATATGCCCCGTGCGCACCCCCTCGTGGAACGCATGCACCAGCTCCTCATCGGTCAGCGGGTTCCCTTCAAGATATTTTTCCAGCAGGGCGTCGTCGGTCTCAGCGGCGGCTTCCATCAGCAGCTCGCGCGCGCGTCCCACCAGCTCCTGCAAATCGTCGGGCACCGGTGACGCCGCAATATCGCGATCTTTACCTACATAAGCTTTCAGGTGCAGCACATCCACCACACCTTTGAACTGCGTCTCCGCCCCGATAGGCACCTGCAATGGCACGATGCGGTTGCCATAGATGCTGCGCAGGTGGTTCACCAGCCCGCGATAGTCCGCGCCGTCGCGCTCCATCTTGTTGACGAAGATGAAGCGGGGGAGTTTACGCGCCTCGCACAGCTCCCATGCATTTTCGAAGCCGACTTCCAGCTCCGCCTGCGCAGGTGCTACCAGCACCACCGCGTCCACCACCTGCAGCGCACTATAAAGCTCGCCGATGAAATCGGGGAAGCCGGGCGTATCTAAGAGGTTGATTTTATATCCATCCCACTCGATGGGCAAAAGCGTTGTGTTGAGACTGATTTTGCGGCGCTGCTCTTCGGGGTCGAAGTCCGAGACGGTGTTGCCCGCCTCGATGGTTCCCACGCGGTCGATATGACCTGCTACATAGAGGAGATGCTCGGCGAGCGTGGTTTTGCCGCTGCCGCCGTGTCCCGCCAACGCTACATTGCGAATCTGCTCCAGCGCGTACTGTTTCATCGCCTAACTCCTATTCTTGAAATTCAACAGGCGAATGTGTCGGATGGATGCGTAAAATTAAGCCCCCTGCGTGTGTGCAGTGAGGCTGGTTCATTCGCCGTGTATGCCTGCGCCCCAGCGGCTATATTATGGCTGATTCGGCGAGGTAAAGTCAAGGGGGCTACTCGTCAGGGAGGGAGAGACAATACCCCGACGCACTTCGTTAAGATTCCGTTATATTTTGCCCTCACCGCCTGCAGTCAAGGCAGAACCGCCAAAAACACGGGGTATAAATAATCGAGTTGTGCAGCCCTGCACAGTAATTACGGAGGGTTCAACCTATGAAACGCTTCTATTCGACGCTTGCTATGTTCTTTGCGCTGGGGACGCTGACCCTGAACGCGCAAATCTGAACCTTTACCAGCACACTGACGGGCGACCAGAATGTGCTCCCGAACGATAGCGCCGCCACCAGAACCGTGAATCTCACCTACAATCAGCAGACGAAAGTGCTGCAGATTAGCCTGTTCGGTTCGAGCTTCGACAATGATGTGACCTTCGCCAATGTGCATTTCGGCGCGATTGGCGAGAACGGTTCGAACCGCTTCTTCCTGACCCGCACGAACAGCGAGCCGCGCGTGTACGAGTCGTTCGACACCGTCCCGCTGACCCCCAATTGGGAGAACGAGTTCCTGAACGGGCTGTGGTATGTGGATATCCACACGCAGCGCTTCCCGCGTGGCGAGATTCGCACGCAGCTGCTGCCTGAGCCTGCGTCGTTGCTGGCGCTGAGCGTGGGCGTCGCAGGGCTTGCGCTGCGGAAGCGCCATCACTAACAAAAACGGTACGACGGCGTCCCCGACGTCGTACCTGATAGATTACTTCAAAAACCCTACGACGTCGGGGACGCCGTCGTACCTTGTGTTTTTAACTAAACCCCCACCGCCTCGCGCACTGCGCCTGCCGCCGTCCATGCGCGTTCGTGTTGCAACACATACTCCGCCACTTGGCGGCGCAGCGTCATCGTGTTGGGTTCGGTGGTGCGGCGCATGAAGCGTTTCAGCGCAGTGAGCAGAATCTGCGCCATGTCGCCCTCGGCGAAGCTGTGAATCGCGCGGCGGGCGTGCGCCTCAATCGCGTCCATCGCGTCGTAGGCGAACACGCGCGTCATCGCGAGCGGCAGCGTGATGTCGTAGCCCTTCTGCTGCAGCTTGCGGGTGCGCAGGTACGCGCTCTCCATCGCGTAGAGCTGAATCAGACAGTCGGCGAAGTGCCCCACAATCTCCTGCTTCTCCTCCAGCTCCGTGCCGACCTGCTCAGCCGCCATACCTGCAACGGCAAGCACCGCCTTCTTCGCATTCGCGATGTAGCGTTCGATGGCCTCAAGCGGGTCAACAGGGTCGGGCGTGGGCATTTGCGGGGTGTTCAGCTCGGCGCGAATCGCCCCAATCGCCTCCATCAAGCCTGGCAGCTTGCCCTTGAAAGCGCGGCGCATGAGCTGATCCAGCATCAGCAGGCGGTTAATCTCGTTCGTGCCCTCGAAGATACGGTTGATACGGCTGTCGCGGTAAATCTGCGCGGCGGGGAACTCCTCCGTGTAGCCAAAACCGCCGTGAATCTGCATCGTCTCGTCCGCCACATAGTCCAGCACCTCCGAGCCGAACACTTTCAGAATGGCGCACTCCACGGGGTATTCCTCGTCCGCCTCGCGGTACTGCGCGTTGGCGTCGGGCGCGAGCGGATCGATGCCGTGCGTCACTTCCTCCAGCATGCCCGCCGTGCGGTACACTGCGCTTTCCAGCGCGTAGAGCTGAATCGCCATCTCCGCGAGCTTGTGCTTAATCATGCCGAAGTTGGCGATGGGCTGCCCGAACTGCTGGCGGTCTTTGGCATAGCGCGTGGCAATCGTGAGGGCCTCCTTCGCCCCACCCAGCGCCGCGGCTGCCAGCTTGAACCGCCCGATATTCAACACGCCGAACGCCACATGATGCCCCTTGCCAATCTCGTGCAGCACATTTTCGACGGGCACTTGCGCGTTGTCCAGAATCACGCGGCGCGTGCTGGAGCCTTTGATGCCGAGTTTATGCTCCTCGCGCCCCACTGACACGCCGGGGAAGTTGCGCTCCACGATAAACGCGGTGAACTTCTCGCCGTCGATTTTGGCGAACACGATGAACAGGTCTGCCCAGCCCGCGTTGGTGGTCCACATCTTCTCGCCGTTGAGCAGGTAGTATTTGCCGTCGGGCGAGAGGGTGGCTTTCGTGCGGGCGGAAAGCGGGTCGGAGCCGCAGTTCGCCTCGCTGAGCGAGAAGGCGGCAATCATCTCGCCCGTAGCGAGCTTGGGCAGGTACTTCTGCTTCTGCTCAGGCGTGCCAAAAAACAGAATGGGCAGCGTGCCGATGCCCACATGCGCGCCCCACGAGACGGCGAACGACGCCTGCAGGCTCATCCGTTCGGCAATCAGCGTGCTGGTGGTTTTGGGCAGGTTCAATCCGCCGAACGCTTCAGGCAGGTCTGCGCCCAGCAGCCCGAGCTGCCCCGCTTTCTTGAGCAGACTGACGGTCAGCCCTTCCTCTTGGTGTTCGATGGCTTCGTTGCGGGGTTGCACCTCGCCGCGCACGAACTCTTCAGCGGCTTGGGCTAACGCAAGGTCTTCCGAGGTGAAATCTTCGGGGGTGAACACCGTCGACGGCTCCACCGCTTTCAGCAGAAACTCGCCTCCACGCAAAGTAATCGCTCTCATCGCTTGCCTCCTGTACCAGGTTCGCCATTTGCAGTTCAGATTCCTCGCCTTCGGCTCGGAATGACAGCCGATAGCGCACTCCGCACGATTGTCATTCCGAGCGGAGCGAGGAATCTCACTGCTCCAGCGACGCGCTTATTATACCTTGAATTTTGACTCGTTGTTCGAAAAAGCAGATGCAGTGCAAGGAACGGTTTTCGAACGGGGGAACTCATCGGCGGGGACGCCGATGAGTTCTGGAAACCCTGAGCGACGGAACCTATCGCTTCCTGAAGTTCACAATCGTCACGCCCTCGCCGCCTTCGGCGGTGGGGGCGTGGTCAAACGAACGCACCTGCGGGTGGGTTTTGAGGTAGCTCCAGACCATGTTGCGCAACGCGCCTGTGCCCTTGCCGTGCTGGATGCGCACGCTGTCGTAGCCCGCGAGGAGCGCGTCGTCGATATATTTCTCCAGCAGGAGTTGCGCCTCGTCCACGCGCTTGCCGTGCAGGTCTAACTCCAGCGGCACGGGCTGCGCTGGGCGCGGTTTACGCACGCGCACGGCGGGCTTCAGCGCGGCGGGCGCGTCCAGCGGCTCCAGATCGCTCACGGCGACCGGGATACGCAGCTTGCCGACATAGACCTGCGCCTGATTGCCGTCGGGCAGTTCGGCGAGCGTGCCCGTCTGCCCCAGGCTGCGGATCCGCACGCGCATGCCGACTTCCCAGGTCGGGGTGGGGGTGGAGGGGGTTGAGGGTGTCGGCTCTATGCGCTGGGCGGCACGCGCCTGTTCCATCAGCGTCGTGAGTTGCTCACGGAGCTGCGCCGTCTGCTTGTTTTCGCGCGACGCCTGACGTAGCTGGCGCAGGATCTGCTCGGCTTCGGCGCGGAGCTGCTCCAGATACGCCTCCACCGCCTGCTGCGCGCGCTGCCTCGCCGTGCGTTTTTCCCCTTCCAGCGCGGCGCGCTCCTCGTTCAGTCGCGCCTCTCGCTGGGCGAGTTCGGCGAGTTTCGCCCGCCATTCGGCTTCCGCCTGCTCTGCGGCGCGACGGGCGCGATCCAGATCCTGAATCATCTCCGTCAGGCTGACCTCTTGTGCGCCCAGCGATTCGGTCGCCCGCCTTGCCACGCGCTCAGATAGCCCCAGCCGGCGCGCAATCTCAATGGCATGGCTTGCGCCCGGCACGCCCATCAGCAGGCGATAGGTGGGCTGCAGGGTCTCCAGGTCGAACTCCGTCGCGGCGTTGATGAGTTGCGGGTGGTGATAGGCGAAGGCTTTGAGTTCGCCGTAGTGGGTGGTGGCGACGACTCGCACCTCGCGCTCCAGCAGCGTCTGCAGGATTGCCCGCGCGAGCGCCGCACCCTCGGTCGGGTCCGTGCCTGCGCCCAGCTCGTCCAGCAGCACGAGGCTGTTGCGCCCCGCCTGCTCCAGATAGCGAATGATGTGGCGCATATGCCCCGAAAAGGTCGAAAGCGACTGTTGCAGGCTCTGCTCGTCGCCGATGTCGGCAAAGACGCCGTTCGGAATCGCCACGCGCGAGTTTTCCTTTGCGGGGATGTGCAGTCCCAGCAGGCTCATCAGCGTAAGCAGCCCCAGCGTTTTCAGGCTGACGGTTTTCCCGCCTGTATTCGGACCCGTAATCAGCACGCCGAGCCACTCGCGCCCTAACTCGATATCGATCGGCTTGACGAATTCGCGCGGAATCATCGGGTGGCGTGCGCCGCGCAGCCGCCACACGCCCTCTGTGTTCATCCGAGGCATCGTGCAGTCCCAGTCCAGCGCGAGCCTGCCCGCGGCGATGACGGCGTCAAGTTGCGCGAGCGCGTCGACAGTTTCCCAGAGGGCAGGGGCGTCCGCCTCCACCGCGCGCGACAGTCCGTACAGGATAGCCTCTATCTCCTCCTGCTCGGCGGCTTGCAATTCGCGCAGGCGGTTGCCGAGTTCGACAAGCGACTCGGGTTCGATAAACAGTGTTGCGCCACTCGCGCTGGCGTCGTGGACGATGCCTTTGACGCGCCCGCGCGAGTCGCTGCGCACGGGCAGGCAGTAGCGTCCACCCCGGATTGTGTAGTGGGGTTCCTGCAGGGCGTCGCGCAGGCTCTGGATGAGTCGGTGCAGCTCTTCGGTGATGCGCTTATGCAGGCGTTGCTGGTCGCGGCGCAGCTGCGCCAGGCGTTCGCTCGCGCTGTCCAGCACCTCGCCCGACGGCGAGATGCACAGCCCGATTTGCTTCTCCAGCGCGCTCAGCGTGTGCAGGCGTTCGGCATGGACAGCGAGGCGCGGGTAGCGATCGGCGCGGGGCAGCAGATGGCTCTTATACAGGCGCGCCCCCTGCAGCAGTTTCTGGATCTGGAGCAACTCTTCGGGGCTAAGCACGCCGCCTTTCTCGGCTTTTTGCAACGCGGGGCGCGGCTCGGGAACGCGCAACGGCGGGGGCGGCTCGCGCAGCAGCAAACGCGCGGCGGCGTCGGTCTCCTGCAAGCGCAGGTTCACCACATCCTCGTCGCGGCTCAACACACGCGCCAACGCATATTCGCATCCGAACGGCGTCTCAGCGCGTCGCGCCCACTCCTGCCGCACATAGTCCAGCTCCAGTACCTGGAGCGTATGCGCATCCCAGTCCACGCAAGGATTGTACCAGACGCGCTTACTGGCAGTACCGAATCTGGAACGGCGCGTTCATGCCCCACGGCGCCCACGGACCAAACGGATAGTTGTCGCCGTCCGCGCAGCAGGGCGGATAGACCCAGTCGCCTGGTCGTCTGCCGTCGCGTCCCCCGCGCAGGCTGGGGCGCAGCCATTTCACATGCCCGTCCATCCACAGGATGTTCGTGCCGCCTGAGTGCTTGAACCAGATTTCGTTTGTCTGTCCGCAGTCGATATCGGTATCCGCGGTGGCGTTCGAGAGTTCCACGCCGTCGCGTCCGCGCACCTCCAGCAGGAAGATCGACTCCGTCGGCTTCTCCCAGGTGGCGATTGCAGGATAATCCAGCACATGCTCGCTAAGCGCGTAGCTCATGTGGAAGTCATAGGTGCGCGCGGGCGAGAGGGTCAAGCCCCACTCGGGCAGCGGGCGCGTGCGAAAGTTCGGCGACATGATAATCGGGTTGCTGGGGCAGCTAAAGAAGTTGTCGCGAGTGCCCTGAATACCGTTGGGCTTCATTTTGATATAGGGTATCAACAGGAAGGGCCACCAGTCCTCCTGCCAGTAGCGATTGGGAATCGATGGGTTACTGGGGCGCGTGAAGAACTGTTCGTCAAAATCTTGTAGATACATCTGCTGGGCGATGCCCAGCTGTTTCAAGTTCGACGCGCAAACTGTCTGGCGCGCTTTCTCACGCGCCTGCGCAAAGACGGGAAACAGAATCGCCGCTAAGATGGCGATGATGGCGATGACCACCAGCAACTCGATGAGCGTGAAACCTTTCCGCATGGCGTTCTCCTCCTGAGACGCCCCAAGCATACCGAGAGAGAGTTTAAGGTTTTGTTAAGAACATCACGAATTGAAGCCTCCAGCATTTCAGGTATAATACCGCCTCGACGACACAGGAGGCAATCATGGCACAGGTTTGCGAAGTCTGCGGCAAAGGACCGATGTTCGGCAACAGCATTCAGCACAGGCATTCGGGGCAGTGGCGGTATCGCGCTCCGAAGACGAAGCGTCAGTGGTCGCCGAACCTGCAGACGGTGCGCGCCTATGTGAACGGCGGGAAGACCGTGCGGCGCGTTCGGGTCTGCACGCGCTGTCTGAAGGCGGGCAAGGTGCAACGCGCCGTCGGATGAACTGGGACGCTTTGCTGGAACCGCTGTCGCGGCTCTGTATCGGCGTACCGCGCCGGGCAGAGCCGCTTAGGCGTCATACCACCTTGCGGGTGGGTGGTCCTGCCGCGCTCTTTTATAAGACGCGCGATCTCGAAGAGTTCGCCCGAATTTCGATTTGGGCGCACCAACACGCCGTGCCAGTTTTTATTATGGGGCACGGCAGCAATATTTTAGTCAGCGATTGCGGCGTTCCTGCGCTCGTCCTCTATAATGCCTGTCAGCGGATGGCGATCGGCGAGGAAACCTACGCCGAGACGGGCGTGTCGTTTCGCGATCTTTTTCTGAAGACGGCGCAGGCAGGTCTGAGCGGGTTGGAGTTCGCCGTGGGTATTCCAGGCACGCTGGGCGGCGCGCTGGTCTCCAACGCGGGGGCGTACCGCAGCAATATCGCGGATCTACTCGTTGAGCTCGATCTGGTTTCGGAGGGTGTGCGCCTGCGTACCACGCCCAACTGGATGGAGTTTTCATATCGTGACAGCCGTTTGCGTCGTCCGAACGCGCCCCCGACCAGCCTGCTTGCAGTGCGGATGCGCCTCAAGCCCGACCGCCGGCTCGAGATTCTCCGTCGGGCGCGGGGGTTTCAACTGCAGCGCATCCTCAAGCAGCCCCCTGAATCCTCGGCGGGCAGCTTTTTCAAAAATGTCTATGACCGCACCCTGGCGGATCGGTTGCCAAACCTGCCTGCCCCGATGCGCGAAGTAGGGGTTGTACCTGCAGGTTATCTCATCGAGGCGTGCGGGTTGAAGGGCTATGCCATAGGCGGCGCATGCGTCTCGCGCAAGCATGCCAACTTCCTCATCAATCGCGGCTGGGCAACGGCGCACGATTTCGATCGGCTCGCCCGACATATCGAACGCGTGGTGTACGAAACCTACGGCGTGCAACTGGAGCGCGAGGTGCTGCGCGTTGGTGATTGGGAAGAGGGCGCGGATGTGCCATAATATTTGGTATGAACCGGATTATCGTGGGGTGTCTGGGGTTGCTGGTCGGGTACACAATCACAGGTTGCCAGCGCGCTTCGTACACGGAAGCGGATGTGCATGACGCGATTGCGGAGCGTCAGGGGCAAACGCAGATTGAGATTGAGCGGGGTGTGCGCGCCGCGCCGCCTGTTGAAGTGGCGGCTCCGTCTTCAGACGACGGGGCGTCGTCGGGAGGCGGTACTGCGCCGAATCCAGGAAGCGTGGAGCTGCCGCCGCCCACTCGATACGACACCCCTGCGCCGCGCTCGACAAGCGGCGATACGCCCGTGCAGTCGCCGCCCCCCGTCGGCGATGTGAAACTGGATCCCCAAACGGGACAGTACGGGATTCAGCCGCCCGGCGCGCCAGACACTTATACCATCCCATTAGACCGACAGCAGGGTCAATAAGCCGCTGCCCGCCGCTTGCCTGCATTCCCTCGCGGGGAAGGTATACTATCTCTCGCCCCGTTCGCAGGGCAGGAGAGAGCCTATGGCGGAAGTGCGCTCGATTTTAGCGACCGACTGCGGCAGCACGACCACGAAAGCGATACTGATTGAGAAGCGCGGCGAGGAGTACCGACTCATCCATCGCGGCGAGGCGCCTACCACTGTCGAAGCCCCCTTCGACGATGTGACCATCGGTGTGTTGAATGCCACGCGCGAACTAGAAGACCTTACCGAGCGCGAATTGATACAGGACGGCAAGATTCTCACGCCCCAGCTCGACGCAAAGCGCGGCGTGGATTTGTACCTATCCACCTCCAGCGCGGGCGGCGGACTGCAGATGATGGTGATGGGCGTAGTGCGCCAGATGTCCGCCGAGAGCGCGCAACGCGCCGCGTTAGGCGCAGGCGCAATCATCATGGATGTCATCGCCATCGACGACGGGCGCAAAGATTATCAGAAAATTCAACGCCTGCGCGAGCTGCGCCCCGACATCGTGTTGCTCTCTGGCGGCACGGATGGTGGCACGATTACACACCTGGTGGAACTCGGCGAACTGCTCATCGCGGCAGACCCGCGCCCACGCTTCGGCACGATGAACCTGCCGGTGATTTTTGCAGGCAACAAGGACGCCCGCGAGGAAATCCAACACCTGCTCGGAGAGCGTTTCGACCTGCGCATCGTGGACAACCTGCGCCCCGAACTGGATCGCGAGAATCTCGGTCCCGCCCGCGAAGCCATTCACGAACTGTTTCTTGAGCATGTGATGCAGCAAGCCCCCGGCTACTCCAAGCTGATGACTTGGACCTCCGCCGACATCATGTCCACCCCGAACGCCGTCGGCAAGATTATGGTGACCATCGCCGAGCAGCGCGGGATTAATATTCTGGGCGTGGACATCGGTGGCGCGACGACCGATGTGTTCTCGGTGTTCGACGGCAACTACACGCGCACGGTGAGCGCGAACCTCGGCATGAGCTACTCCATCTGTAATGTGATGCTGGAGGCGGGCGTCCAGAACATCTGTCGCTGGCTGCCGTTCGATATCGAGGAGTACGAGGTGCGCAACCGCCTGCGCAACAAGATGATCCGCCCCACGACTATCCCGCAGACCTACGAAGATTTGCTTCTGGAGCAGGCGGTGGCGCGCGAGGCGCTGCGTCTGGCGTTCATCCATCACAAGCAACTCGCGCGCGGACTGAAAGGCGTGCAGCAGCAGCGCACCATCGGCGAGGCGCTGGAACAGGCGGAAACGGGCAAGACGCTCGTGAACATGATGAAACTGAACATGATTGTGGGCAGCGGTGGTGTGTTGAGCCACGCGCCCAAACGCGCTCAATCCGCCCTGATGATGATGGACGCCTACCAGCCGGAAGGCGTGACGATGCTGGCGGTGGACTCGATCTTCATGATGCCCCAGCTCGGCGTGCTGTCCACGGTTCATCCCGAGGCGGCGGCGCAGGTGTTCGACCGCGACTGCCTGATTCGGCTTGGCTCCTGCGTCGCGCCAGTCGGACAGGGCAAGGAGGGCGAACCGTGCGTCACGATTGAATACAACGGCAAGAGCGAGACCTTCCGCTACGGCGAGCTGCGCGTGTTGCCGCTGGGCGTCGGGGAGACCCTGCAGGCGACCATCCGTCCCGCGCGCAACTTCGATGTCGGCGCAGGGAAAGGCAAGTCGGTGGAGGCGACACTGGAAGGAGGCGTCGTCGGCGTGGTGGTCGATGCGCGGGGACGACCGCTGCAATTACCTCCCGATAGCCTCATGCGTCGCCAAAAACTGCTGGAGTGGATGAGCGCGCTGGGGCTGCCGAAACCATAACGCACAGGGCGGGACAACGCCTTCACACAATCCCCGCCCGCAGTAAGTCTTTCAGCACAATCATCCCGATTGGTCTGCCCTGCTCGTCCAGCACGGGCAGGTCGCCGATTTTGGCGGGCGCGCTGTTGAACCGTTCCAGCACTTCAATCGCGAGCGGGTTGCCGCGCAGGGTCATCGGGTGGCGGGTCATGGCTTCCGTGACGGGGCGTCCGAGCGCGGTCTCATCTTGCAGCAGGCGTCGCCGAATGTCGCCGTCGGTGACCAGCCCGACCATCACGCCATCGGAGTCCACGACGCACGCGGCGCCTGCGCCCGCTTTGGTAATGGCGAACAGCGCATCGCGCAACAGGGCGGCATCAGGCACAACCGCGAGCGCGTCGCCTGTGCGCATCACATCGTGGGC
This sequence comes from uncultured Fimbriimonadales bacterium, assembly GCA_937992175.1. Classification (GTDB taxonomy): domain Bacteria; phylum Armatimonadota; class Fimbriimonadia; order Fimbriimonadales; family GBS-DC; genus GBS-DC. The sequence continues at coordinate 59,767 of CALKLF010000042.1, forward strand.
GCGAATCAGCAGCCGTCGCCCCAGGGCGCCTGCAGGGTGGTTCAGCGCGAAGTCGCGCGGGCTGAACCCGCGCATCGCCATCGTCGCCATCGCCAGCGCGTCGCCGAGCGCCAGCATCGCCGTCGTGCTGGCGGTGGGCGCAAGGTTGTGCGGGCACGCCTCCCGCTCGACGGGAATCTCCAGCACCAAATCCGCCATCCTGCCCAGCGTCGAGTCGGGACGCCCCGTGAACACGATAGTATACACCCGCAGGCGTTTCAGCGCGGGGCACAACAGCGTCAACTCGTCGCTCTCCCCCCGAAACGAGAGCAGAATCGCCACATCCTGCTCGGTAATCGTGCCGAGGTCGCCGTGCGCGGCTTCGGTCGGGTGAACGAAAATCGCGGGCGTGCCCGTGCTGCTGAATGTGCCTGCGAGTTTACGGGCAATCGCGCCCGATTTGCCCACACCGCTCAGCACCACGCGCCCCTCGCACTCCAGCAACGCCCGCACCGCCCGCTCGAAGCGCGAATCGAGCGAGTCCATCAATCGCTGGAGGGCTTCCGACTCAATCTGCAGCACTTCACGCGCCACAGTTAGCGCATCCGTGCGCTCCAGAGTCACGTTCATAGCAGGTTATCGTCTAATTCGGGCGTGATGCGCGTGCGCCGCCGCCGACGCGGACACTGCGACAGCTCGCCGTAGTTCTCTTCGTAGACCTGAATTAGTTTTTTCTTCACACGCTGCAGCGCGTTATCGATACACTTCGTGCCTCTACACAACAGTTCTGACATTTGCTTGTAAGATAAACCGTCCAGATAGAACTCCAGCACCTGCTTTTCCAGATCACTCATTTTCTCGCGCGCCATGTGCATCACGGCGAGCGGGATGCGCCGCTGCAGAATCCACTCTTCGGGGGTGAGTGCGTTCGGGTCGGGCAGAATGTCGGTCAGGTTCGAATCGGTTTCGTCGTTGTGGTGGTTCTGGAGCGGGCGATAGAGCGAGATGTAATCGTTGAGCGGCCCATGTTTCTGGCGGGTGGCGGCTTTCACAGCGGAGATAATCTGTCGAGTCACGCACAGCTCGGCGAACGGACGGAACTTATGTACGCGCTCGTCACGGAAGTCGCGAATCGCTTTGAACAGCCCGATTAAGCCCTCCTGCACCACATCCTCGTGGTCGGCGCCGATTAAAAAGTAAGAACGCGCCTTGCTCTCGACCAGCGAGCGGTATCGCTTGAGTAGGGTCTCGGTGGCGCGTTCACTGCCTTGCTTTGCGTAGAAAACGAGTTCCTCATCCGCCATAAAGGTCGTACACAGTCCCGCGTCGTCGTAATGGTACTGGTTGTCCATCATCGCCATGCCTGAATCCCTCCGTCGGTTGGTTTGCCAAGCCCACACCGAGAGCCGCGGCGTTCGCGAGTACACTCCCTGCTTGCCCACTGTCCTCGCCTCACGCCTGCGCTATGAGTTGTCCGTGCAGCGCTCCCCTGCGGACATGATTAGTTTAGACGATTCCCAACCGAAAAGTCAAGAGTCTGGGGCAAATTTGGGGCAATTTCTCCCCCAAATTGGCAGGAATTCGGCGCGGGCGTCGAATCGAGCGCGTTGCGTAGCGGCGGGGAGGATATAATACACGCCGATATGGAGGTCGACCTATGGAGAATCGGGATCGGATCTGGAGCCTGGTAGCGCTGACCGGGCTGACCGCGACAGGGATTGCCGCATGGCAGCCGCAGTCATCGCCCTTGCAAATCCTCAAAGGAGAGCCGAATCGGCTGACGATGCAGTTTCGTGGGGCGAAACCCGCGATGGTAGAAGTGGTGGTGGACGGGCTGATTGTCGCCACGCGCCATCTGAGCGGGCGAGCTGACCAGCTGACACTGAACCTGCAAAACACAGGGCTGGCACCGGGCAGCCACGAAGCGACCATCAAGCTTTACGACGCACAGGGACGGCTGATAAGCCAGCGCCAGACGCGCATCGAACTGCTGCCTGACCCCCACAGTCCCCTGACCATCGTCGTGCCGCGCAACGGCAGTCAGCTCGCGGGCGATGTACCCATCGAGGCGCGCCTGAATCGGCAGGGGCAAGCATATGTATCGTTTTTTATCGATGGACAGATCCGCGGGCTGCGTAACTACCCGCCCTATGTCTACAACTGGGACACCACGCGCGAGACGAACGGCTGGCACACGATTGAGGTCTGGAGCTACGACGGCAATCAGACGCTGAAGACGCCCCCGATGCGCGTGTATGTGAACAACCCGGGCGGGCGCACGGATCGACAGCAAACCGCAGTAGAAGAAGCCGCCGTCGCGGAGCCTGAGACGGCGGCGGTGGAGACCGCGCCTGTGGCATCGGAGAACGCGATGCGGGTCGCCCTCGCGCCTGAGACGCGCCTGTGCGAGTCGGTTCGCCTGAGCGCGCCCCCTGCGCCTGAAGCGGAGCCTGCTGAGCCAATCGTGCTGACGGAGACGGCAGAAGCAGCTCCAGAGACGACCGCGCCCCCAACGGCAGAGTCGCTGCTCAGCCCGAACCGCCTGAGCGCGCCGCAGGAAGAGCCGAGCCTGAAGGCGGTTGAGACCGCGCCGATGCAAGCGATACGCCTTGCCCGCGCTGTCGATGCTGAACCCCAGATGCGCGGACAGAAGCTGAGCGCGCCTCGAATCGCCCGCGCGCCCGCGAGAACGCCCGCGCCTGCGCCCACCACAAGTGCATGGCTGACTATCGAAACGGGCACGCGCCTGCCTGCCTCCGTTGCGCGGTTTGAGGTCGCGCTGGACGGCGCGCTGCTGAGCTTCGATGTCGCCCCGCAGGTGGAGGACGGCGTCGCGCTCGTGCCGTTGCGCTCCGTGCTGGAGCAGCTCAGCGCGCGCCTGCGCTGGGACAATCAGAGCAAGACCGCCTACGCCGAGCTGAACGGACGGACAATCGCGCTGCATGTGCGCAAAAACCAGATCCTGGTGGACGGCGACGCTGTGCCCACTGATGCGCCGCTGCGCATCGTGCGCGGGCGCGTGCTGGTTCCCGCCTCCGCGCTGCGTGAAATGCTGAACGCCGAGACCGCGTTCGACGGCGCGAACGGGCAGCTAGTGATTAACACGGGCAAGGAGTAGCCCTCTCGCGGGTTCAATCGTCGGCGGGACGCCGACACGACGCGAAGCGCGTGCGTAGCGTCGGCGTCCCCCAGAAAAACACTGGCAACGGGCTAAGCGAGGAAACTCTTTTGCTCAGAAATTAAGGTATAATTTGCCGTGGAGGGTTTTTATGAACAGAAAGCGCGGTTTCACCCTCATCGAGTTGCTTGTGGTCATCGCGATTATCGCGGTGCTGGCGGCGATCCTGTTCCCCGTCTTCGCCAACGCGCGCGCGAAAGCGCGACAGAGCGCATGTACCTCCAACCTCAATCAGATCGCCAAGGCGTTCCTGATGTATGCGAACGACTACAGCCAGATGATGCCAACGGTAGGTTGGGTCTTCCGTCCGACGCCCGACAACGCCCCCCTGTGGACCGCGATGATTGCACCCTACGCGAAGAACCGCGACCTGTTCCGCTGTCCGGCGGCTGCCGACGCCGAGTACGGCGAGGTGTGGAGCCAGCGTGCGCGTCTCTCCTACGGGCTGAACTGGTTCTGGGGCTTCCCCTATCAGTCCTCGATGGACTATGTGGTTTCCTTGAGCAAGGTCACACGCCCCGCAGCGGCGATCCTGGTGCTGGACAGCGTGCCGATTCAACCTTCCGCTGACCCGTTCGGCGGCTATATGGTGACACCGTTTGGCTTCGAGAACCGCACGCGCGTCTTACCGATGAATAAGCCAAGCGGCTACGCGGCGCGTCACAGCGAGGGCGTGATTGTCGCTTTCGCTGACGGACACGCCAAATGGTTCCGCGGCGACCAGCTCTACGCCCGTCAATCGAACGGGACGCCAATCCTGCAGGCATCCGACGAGACTCTGTTTGATTGCAACCCCGTGAAACTGAAATGGGCGGTGCATCTGGGCGAACGCACGGGCTGCCCATGAAGGAGGCAGGCTATGAAAACCAAAGGTTTCACCCTGATCGAGCTGCTGGTCGTCATTGCTATTATCGCGATACTCGCCGCAATCCTGTTCCCCGTGTTCGCGCAGGCGCGTCTGAAAGCGGAGCAGACCGCCTGCCTGACCCATCAGAAACAGATGGGGCAGGGGGTAATGATGTACCTGCCCGATTATGACCATGTGTTTCCGCCATCGGGCGAGGGCACAGGTCCCATCCCGAACTGGTCGGAGCGGATCTACCCCTATGTAAAAAGTCTGGAAGTGTTCACCTGCCCGACGCAGGGGATCTCGTATGACATTGTGCGTCGCTGGTACAACCTCGGACGCTCGCAGGCGGAGGCAATCTATCAGCGCTACGGCGTGCGCAACTTCTCCGCGAATGCCTATGTGTTGGCGTGGATTAATCCGCCCTATCCCCGCGCGGGTCCAGGCGTGGTGCGCCCCGAAGCGGCGGTGGAAGAGCATGCCCGCACCATTATCTTCAACGAGTGCGTAGGCGTGGGCACGGTATTGCATCGCGACCGCAGCGGCGCGCTTGTGCCCAACAATATGCACTGGTGGTGGGCAATCTCCGACGAGTGCTGGGTCTGCGCTGAGCATGCGCGCGACCCTGACCTCGACGAGAACTTCTGGACGAGCCTGCTGATCCATAACGGCGGCGCGAACTACACCTTCGCCGACGGACACGCGAAGTGGATGCGCCCCGACCAGACCTACATGCCCCGCCGCTGCCAAGGCAACACGCCGATTGGCAACATGTGGCAGTGGGGCGAAACGACGCTGGGACGTTGCGGCGCGAATGACTGCCCCGCTGCAATGCGTCAGGCAGTGAACAACTTCTGTCGCTGAAGTGGCATCGGCGTCTCGCAGATGCATCTGTGCTTGGGCGGGACGCCCAGATCACTGCAGCAGCAAGCCACTGCAGCAAAGCCACGCTTGGGCGGGATGCCCAAGCCACTATGGCGCAATGAAGCGCATCGTGAGGTGAAAGGCTATGAGATACACACTTGGAGTGCTTGGGCTATTAGCGTTGATGACGGTATCGTGGAGCCAGACGCTCCATACGACCCCGCACGGCGAGGGCATGCGCGGACTGTCGCCCGCGACGCGCCCCGCAACCCCAAATATCCGCTGGCAGAAGCAGCTGCCGCTCGGCATCGCCCACGGCAGCATCACCTTCAGCAATAACGGACAGTTCCTCTACTTCAAGACCTTTGGAGCCGGGCAAGGGCAGGTGTTCAAAGTGAACGCCGCGGACGGCAGCACCGTCTGGGCGACGAACCCTGCGACGCTTGGCTTCGGCAACTTCTCTTACGCTGGCGTGACGGTCGATGAGGCGGCGGGGCGCGTCTATACCTCAGCGCGCGGCTCGGCGCAACCGACTGGACAATCCTTCATCGCCGCGCTGGACATCACCACAGGCGCGCCCATCTGGATCAAAACCGCCAACGACCTGGGGCTTGCAGGCGCGGACTTCGGACGCGGCAATGTGTTACTCAGCCCTGACCGCGCCCGACTCTATGTGCGCGATAACGCCGACCCATCGCGCATCGTCGCGCTCAGCGCTGCGAACGGCAACCTGCTCTGGGTCTATACTTCGCCCTTTGGCGGGCCGCCCCCCTTCCAGACGCTGGGTCCCGTGTGGCGCGACCCCGTCTCAGGGCGCACGCGTATCGCGTTCAGCAATAACGCTGTGAATGGCTCCGTCGTGGTGATTGAGGACGCGGGCACGACGGCGAACCTCGTGTGGAGTGCAAATGTCGCGCTGGGGCTGAACTACCGCTGGTGGGGCAACCTCGTCGCCAGTCTGGACTTCAGCACCCTGTACGCGAACTCGTTCTCTGACGCGGGCAACCCCGTGATGACCGCGCTGCGCGCCTCTGACGGGCAAATCCTGTGGCAAATCTTCTCTGATATCTTCAACGGGATGAACCAGTACCAGAACCCCGTAGTGGGCGGCGACGGCACTATCTACAGCGGTGGGCGCGTGACCATCCCGCCGCCGATTATGAACGGTCCTGCCGCGACGGGTCAGGCAGGCGACTTCTGGAACTCGCTCGCCGCCAGCGACGCGGTACAACGCCCATGGACGCTGCAGAACCTGCGCGCCCATGACGACTCCGCCACTACCATCGATATCGAGAACATCGACTTCGCTGAAAGTTCCACCTACCCTGCTACTGACGGCGACGACCTGATGCGCGACTACCACTACATCGGCGCGCTTGGCTACAACGGACCCGCCACGATTCGCCTCTCCGAAGTGCCCGCGGGAACCTACGACCTGTATCTCTACTCCTTCACGCCGATTGCAAACGACCAGAACGCCGTATTCACCGTTAACGGCGTGACGAAGACCGTGACGCCTGACCCACCTGGACCGTTTACACGCTACCTGGAAAATGTAAACTATGTCGTCTACCGCGATATTTCACCGCTGGACGGAGAGATTAACATCACGGTTGAGATTGACTTGTTCAACCTGTACGCTGTGGTGAACGGGCTCCAGTTGGTGGGCAAGACGGGCGCACTAACGGGTAAGCGCGTGAATGTGGACTTCAACCAGCTGGGTCAGATTGGCGGCGGCATCACGGCGATACGCCCTGATGGCACGATTCGCTGGCAGTTCAAGCCCCCCGGCAGCGGCGAGTTCAGCGGCTGGCCCGTGGTCACCTGCGGGCGCGTGATTTACGCCTGCGATCAGGTGACCTTTGCCGAGACCTACCTGTACGCAGTGCGCGACAACGGCAACGACGCGACCTTCCTGTGGCGGTTCCAGCTGCCCTACAGCTACTTCGGCAACAACTCGCCTTCGGTGGGACCTGACGGCACAGTCTACATCGCCGCCTCACGGGACAACGCTGACCCGCAGATTCTGTACGCCTTCGCGCCTGCGCCCGCGGGCGACATCAACGCGGATGGCTGCATCGACGACGCCGACCTGCTCGCCGTGCTGTTCAACTTCGGCGCGACAGGCTGCTTGCCTGAGGATGTGAACGGCGACAGCGTGGTGGACGATGCCGACCTGCTGGAGGTGCTGTTCAACTTCGGTACGGGTTGCTGAGCTAGGCGAAGCTTTATCAACTGGCGAAGCTGATGTCGCAACCTGTCGGCGGGACGCCGATACGACACGAAACGCGTGCGTAGCGTCGGCGTCCCCGCCGATGATTTGGGCTACTTGAACTCGTGATCAGTACAATAGCTCACTACCCTTCCCGCGCCAGCTCCTCGAACTGGTCGATATCCCTGCGAATCGCGTTGAACGCGCCGCGCCAGAAGTCAGGCGTGCGCAGGTCGAAACCGAACTCGGCGGCGAGCGTCGGCGCGTCTGCCATGCCCGTGCGCGAGAGCAGGTCGTCGTAACGGGCGCGGAAGCCGCTGGGGTCGTCCAGATACCGCGCATACAACCCCAGCCCGAACAGCAAGCCGAACATATACGGGTAGTTGTAAAACGCGCTGCCGTAGTAGTGGGGTTTGGCTGCCCACATGTACGGGTGCAGGGCGTTCTCGTCCAGCCCGTCGCCGTAGGTCTGCAGCTGCGCGTCGCGCATAATCTCGCACAGCTCGCGTGCGCTTAGCTCCCGCTCGTTGCGCCGCTCGAACACGGTCTTCTCGAAAATAAATCGGCTCGTGATGTCGACCACGACCTGACACGCGCCCTGCAGCGAGGCTTCCAGAATGGCGATTTGCTCCTCGCGGTCGGCGTCGCGCAGCGCAGCCTGCCGAATAATCGTCTCGCAAAAGATGCTGGCGGTCTCGGCGAGCGTCATGGGCGTCTGGCGTTGTAAATAGGTGCGCTCCGCAAGGCACAGATTGTGATAGGCATGCCCCAGCTCGTGCGCCAGCGTACTCAGCCCCCCGAACGCAGGCTTGTAGTTGGTGAGAATGCGCGACTCATCACGGCGCAGACGCATACAGAACGCGCCGTCGCGCTTACCGGGCTGCGGGGGAGCGTCGACCCAGTTCTCTTCGAACGCACGGCGGGCGAACTCGCTCATTTTTTGCGAGTAGGTCGCGAACTGCTCAATAATAAACTGCGCCGCTTCGTCGTACTCCCAGCGTTTCGGCTCCTTGCCGACGGGCGCGAAGATATCGTACCACGCGCACCGCTCCACGCCCAATAGCCGCGCCTTCGCGCGCAGGTAGCGTCGGAAATCGGGGAACGCTTCATGGGCGGCGTCCAGCATCGCGTTCAGGGTCGCCTCATCGATGGCATTGCGGAACAGCGAGGCATGCAGTGGGCTGTCCCAGCCGCGGCGGCGCGTGAGCAGGTTCGTCTCACCCTTAATCGCGTTCAGCGCGCTGGCGATGGGCATCGCGTGCTGTTCCCACGCCCTAAGCTCCGCCTCATAGCCCGCGTGGCGCACCTCACGGTCGGGGTCATACGCCAGATTGCGCAGCATGCTCATCGTGAGCGTCTGCTTCTCGCCCTTGATTTCCACCTCCGCCTGTATCTGCGAAGTGAGGTTGCCGTAGAGCTTGCTCCATGCGTTGCTCCCTGTGAGTTGCATTTCGGCAGCGAGGGCTTCCTCTGCGGGCGACATCATATGCTCGGCGGCAATGCGGGCACGGCGCAGCCAGTAGGCGTGCTGCTTCGCCTGCTCGGAACGCCCGATAATCGCTTCTACCTCCCGCGCGCCTGCCCACGCGGTCAGGCGCGTGCTGAGTTTCGCTAAGCGCACCGAGTGCCGCTCCAGCTCACTCAGCCGCGCTTGCGCATACTCGTCGCGCGAGTCCACTGTCACGAACGCATACACATACGCTCCCAGCGTCCACGCCTGATCATTGAGCGCGTTGTAAGCGGGCAGGATACGCTCCAGCACGCCTGCAGCGAGGTCGGGGTTCAGCGGCGCGTCGGTGCGGTTGATCTGCGCCTCGTCGAACAAGCCTTCCAGTTCGTCTATCGCGCGCACAAAACTGCGAAAATCGCGTTCATATTCGGGCGAGTCGAGCCCAGGATAGACCACGCTCATGTCCCAGCGAGGCAGCTCGGTTTTCATAGCGGAGAGGATTGTACCTGAAGGCAAGCTCCCCGTAATGTGCCCATGACCCGCGTCGGTCGCTGCAGCACGGGGGCTACCGCGCCCACAAACTGCTCAACAGTGCGCCTCCTATCCAGAGCGTCAGGTACGCGACTGCGCCGAACCGCAGCCAGCGACGCACAAACTGGGGGTTCCGACGGCGATACCACTCCGCAAGCCCAACCGCCATCCCTAGAGTCAGAAACTTCACGGCGAAAAACGCCCCCCAGCTCAGCTGGATGAACCAGTCCATAATCGGATTGAACTCAGTCGCATAGCCCCGCGTGATGAACCAGTAGGTACTCAGAGAGTCGGCGACCACCAGCAGAATCAGCCCCCATGTCTCCTTGTGGCGCATAGTGGGAGGCTCAGCAACTTTCATGCCAGAAGGTATAATCCCTGCGATGCAGGCACATAACGGACGGGATGGCGGGTCAAAAAAGCTGATGCCTTCGGCTGGTACGGCGGCAAGTTCAGCCATCTGGACTGGTTGCTGCCCCTGTTGCCTCCTGCGCATGATTACTGCGAGCCATTTGGCGGTTCGGCGGCGATTCTGCTGAATCGCCCCCCTTCCCCTGTGGAAACCTACAACGACCTTGACGGCGAGGTCGTAAACTTCTTTCGTGTGTTGCGGGATCATCCCGACGAACTGATTCGGCGAATCGCGTTGACCCCTTTCTCGCGAGAAGCGCTGCGCCGCTACGCATCTGCCACTCCGTCAAGCAAATCCGCCAGGAGGTGTTATGGACGAACTACGATCCCCACGAAGCGCTCGAGCTGAATCGGAAAGCCCAGAAGACATTCTCGAACGGTGTTATCACGACGCTCTCGCTCGAACTGAACCTTTGATTGAGGATGAACGGCTCGTCCAATCCTCTACCCAATGATTGCTCCACAACAAGGTATAATCCCCCTCGCTATGGACGCCCAGAGTATTTACCAGAGTTTGGAGAACTGGCAAAAAGAGACGGCGTTGTTAGGCTCTATCAGCGGTGTGCTGGGCTGGGATCAACGGGTGATGATGCCCCCGAAAGCTGCTCCCCATCGCGCGAACCAGCTCGCCCTGCTGTCGGGGATGATTCACCAGCGTTCCATAGATCCGCGCGTGGGTGAGTGGCTGAGCCAGCTGGAACAGAGCGACCTGACCCAGCCGCCCGACAGCGTGACCGCCGTGAACATCCGTCAGTGGCGACGCGAATACGATAAACTCACTAAAATCCCGACCGAGCTGGTGATTGAGTTCACGCGCACGACCAGCCTCGCCGAGAAAGTGTGGGAGGAAGCGCGCGAGGAGTCGAATTTCAGCCTGTTTCAGCCTCACCTGGAGAAAATCGTCAAGTTAGTGCGCGAGATTGCGGAGTTGCTGGGCTATGAGCACGAACCCTACGACGCGTTGCTGGACGAGTACGAGCAGAGCATGACGGCGCAGGAGGTGGAGCGGCTGTTTGAGCCGTTGCGCCGTCGCACGCCCGAACTCGTGGCGCAGATTCAGAACGCCCCGCGCCAGCCCGACACGAGCATCTTGCGCCGCCATTACCCCCGCGCCGCGCAGGAGGCGTTCTGTCGTCTCGTCGCCGAGCGCATCGGCTTCGACTGGCAACGCGGACGGTTAGACCCCACCGTGCATCCGTTCGCCATCCGCCTGACGCCCGGCGATGTGCGCATCACCACGCGCTACTACGAGGATTTCCTGAATCCCTCGCTGTTCGGCACGATTCACGAACTGGGGCACGCGCTGTACGAGATGGGTTTGCCGGAAGAACACTGGGGAACGCCGATGGGCGCGTCCACCTCGCTGGGGATGCACGAATCGCAATCGCGTATGTGGGAGAACTTCGTGGGGCGTAGCCGCGCCTTCTGGGAGTATTTCTACCCGATTGCGCAACAGCACTTCGACGCGCTCCGCGAGGTCACGCTGGACGACTTCGTGTTCGCGGTCAACGCCGTGCAGCCGTCCACGATTCGCGTGGAAGCGGACGAAGTAACCTACAACCTGCACATCATGCTGCGCTTCGAGCTGGAACTCGCGCTGCTGCGCGACGAGCTGCAGGTCGCCGACCTGCCCGCGGCGTGGAACGAGCGGTTCAAGGCGTACATGGGCTTCGAGCCGCCGAACGACGCAGAGGGCGTGCTGCAGGATGTCCACTGGTCAGGCGGGATGATTGGCTACTTCCCGACCTACACGCTGGGGAACCTGTACGCGGCGCAGCTGTTTGAAGCGGCGGAGCGCGACCTGGGCGACCTGCATGCGCAGTTCCGCAAGGGCGAGTTTGCCCCACTGCTGGAGTGGCTGCGCGAAAGGGTGCATCAGCAGGGGCAGCGCTACCCCGCCAAGCAGTTGATTGAGCGCGTGACGGGCAATCCGCCGAGCGCGGAGCCACTCCTGCGCTATTTCGACCGCAAATTCACGCCGTTATACGGGCTGGAGTAGACACGGCGGGCGCAAATGGGGTATAATAGGTTGTCAGCGCCCGCCGTCGAATGTCAGATTGGTGAGCGAGGCTTGAAACAACACCAACCCCACCACACACAGGAGGCGCGGATACCCCGCCCGCGCCTCCTGAAAAAGTCCTGAGCGAGGTTGTACCGTTATGACTGCGCCCACAGTGCAAAGGTTCCCGACAAATCGCCAAAAGCCCTGCTTTTGTGGGTAAAATTGCCTTATGGCGGCGCACCATCGGATTGTGGGGATGGATCCGTATATCGAGGCGCAGGCGTGGCGCGACTTCCACACGAACTTCATCGTGAGCCTACAGGGCGCGCTCATGCCTCAACTCGCGCCTAAATACTTCGCGCGGATAGAGGAACAAATCTACATCGATGAAGATTTAGAAGAACAGCAAAAACGCTTCCCTGATATTGCAATCGAGACCGCGCGCCCCGAAGCGTCCCATCCAGGCGGTGGGGTCGCTCTTGCGCCCGAACCCAACCTGCTCACCATCCCTGTGCCCGTAGAGTATCGCCTGCCCGTTGCGGAAGTTTATGCATGGAAAGTGGGGCAGCCTTTGCCGACCATCCCCATCCCGTTGCTGCGTGAAGACCCCGATGTCCTGTTGAACCTGCAAGAGGTCTACGAGCAGGTCTACGCCCGCGCGCGGTACGATTTGCAGTTGGACTTCAACCCGCCCTTACCTGAGCCTTTAGCGCGATGAGTCGGCAAACTCCACCGCTGGCGCACTGCTTGGGGATTAATTGCGAGGGGGAGCGCTACGCCATCGGCTTGATGGCGGGCACTTCACTGGACGGGATTGACGCCGCGCTGGTCAAACTCACGGGCGCAGGCGATACCATTCGGGTAGAAACCCTCGCGACCCATCACAGCCCCTACACGCCCGACGAACGAACAGGGCTACAGCGACTGATTCACAGCGGCAAGTTAGCCGACCTGTGCGCGTGGGACGCCTATCTGGGCGAGCGGTTCGCGCAGACCGCACAGGCGCTAATCCAACAAGCGCAGCCCCCGCGCGTGGACTTCATCGGCTCGCACGGGCAAACCGTGTGGCACGCGCCCGAAGCGAAGTTGAAGGGCAGCCCCACGCCCAACACGCTGCAAATCGGGCAAGCTGATGTTATCGCGGCACGGACGGGCGTTCCCGTCGTCGCCGATTTTCGCACGCGCGATTTGGCGCACGGCGGGCAGGGCGCGCCGCTCGTGCCCATCGTGGACTGGCTCCTGCTGCGCAGCGAGACTGAACATCGCCTCGCGCTCAATATCGGGGGCATGGCGAATGTCACCGTGCTGCCTGCAGGCGGCGCGCCTGAAGCGATTCGGGCGTTCGACACCGGACCTGGCAACGCGCTGATCGACCTCGCGGTCGAGATTTACACACAGGGCAAGCTCACCTACGACAAAGACGGCAAATATGCGTCGGAGGGCGAGGTCAATCCAGTTCTCTTTGAGCACCTGATGATGCACCCGTACCTTGAGCAGCCGCCGCCGAAGTCCACAGGGCGGGAGACTTTCGGCGAGGATTATCTCGACGCGATGATTCGCGCCTTCGAGCCGAAGCTGCGCCCGCTTGTCGCCACGCTGACGGAGTTCACCGCGGCGTCCATCGAGTTCGCTCTGCGCCGCTTCGTGCTGCCTGACTACCCAATTCAGCGTATCATCGTCTCAGGCGGCGGCGTACATAACCCCGTGCTGATGGCGCGGCTACGGGCGCGCCTGCCCGACATCGCAATCGAACCGTCGACGCGCTACGGCGTAGACCCCGACTTCAAGGAAGCCGTCGCCTTCGCCGTGTTAGCCGACCGATTCCTGCAGGGCTTGCCCGCGACCTACCCCAACACAACGGGCGCGCGGCAGCCAACGCTCGCAGGCAAACTGGCGTTACACGGCATCTGAAACTCCCGACAGGGATTTTCGTCCTTCAGCCGAATCGAGGCGCTATGATACAGGCACTCGGAATGTACGCAGGTCTGTTGGGATTGCTCGCGCTGGGTGCGGCGCAGGGATTATTGGCGCAGGAGCGACGCGAGGGCTTCCGACCCCTGTTCAACGGGCGCAATCTGCAGGGCTGGAAGGTGTACGCAGGTGCGAACTGGCGCGTGCAAAACGGCGAACTCGTCGGACCCAGCGACAGCGCAGGCTGGATTGGCACCACGGATGAGTACGACAACTTCATCCTGCGCGGCGAATACTGGATTGACAAGGGCGACACGAACGAAAGCAACAGCGGCGTGTTCTTCCGCGCCCAAAAGACTGCCGCCCCCTGGAACGACGGCTACGAGATGCAAATCAGCCTGCAGGACGAGCGCAATCCGACGGGCAGTATCTACAATCGTGTGCCCACGAACCTGACGCGCATGCGCGAAATCGCTCCCGAAAAGCAGTGGAACGCCTTCGAAATCCGCGCCTGCGGCTCGCATATCCAGATTACGATTAACGGCGAGATGATTCAGGACTGCGACCTGCACGAGTTCAAGCGGGGCGTGATTGGTTTGCAGCAGCACCACCCTGGCGTTACGGTGAAGTATCGCAACTTACGCCTCAAGCGGCTCAGCCCGCGTGAGTGTGATGAGGGCTGGCAATCGCTTTTCAACGGTAAGGATCTGACGGGCTGGTTCGCCACGGGCATGGCGCGCTGGAGCGTAAAGGACGGCGCGATTGTCGGCGAGGCGGGGATGGGACACCTGTTCACCGAGCAGACCTTTACCGATTTTGAGCTGCGCGCGATGATTCGCATCCGCCCGTTCCGCGAGAACTCGCCGATGAACCCGAACAACGGCATCTACTTCCGCGCTCAGCCCAATCCTGAAAACCGCAACAACTGGCCCGTGGGCTATGAGGCGCAGGTGTTCAATCACGTCGGGCGCGGCGACTACATCACTGGCTCACTGTATAACCGCGTGATGGCAAGCCGCCTGCTCACGCGCGATGGGGAGTGGTTCTCGATGCGCATCCGCGCCCAGGGCGACCACATCCAGATTTTTGTGAACGGGCAAAAAGTGGTGGACACACGCAACAACGATTTCAAAGCAGGACACATCGCCATCCAGTGCCACGACCCATTTACGATTATCGAGACACGCGATATTTACTGGCGACCGTTGTGACGACGGGATATATGGGCAATACTACAACTGTTACCATTCCTCGCGGCTGATGCCTGCTTGACTCAGAATGCGAGCTAACAACTCTCGCCCAATCTCCTGCCGATGGAGATTGGGCAGCGTCAGATGTACCTCTTCGCGCACCATATACTGATGTTTGTCTCCTACATATGGTCTCTCGAAACCTGCTCGGCGTGTACTGTGCCATAAATCCGTTTACAGTCTGATTGTAAACTAAAACAACATCCGCCACCTGTACCGCCTGACAAACCCGCATCTCATCAAGTATAATCGTTTACACTGACGCCCAAAAGGGGTGCGCCTCCAGACCCCCAGGTGTACCCCCTGACAGGCGTCGTCGGCGGAGGATGCTATGAAGAAGACGCTACACTTGAACCCTGATTATGCAGAGGTGAAACAGTTCTTTTACGAAACGCCCTGCGCCCGCTCAAGAACCTGAAGATATCGACGACCTCGACTACGGCTTTGACGATACAGACGAACTGGAAGAAGACCCATTCAAGTAAGGAGGCTTTCGCATGGCAAACGACCGATTAGACCTCATCAAGAAGCGCGACGACGACGAGTTGGAGCTTAGCAAGCGTCGGGGAGTGCGTCGTCGGCGCAAGAATGTCTGCCCCGAAGAGAGCTACTTCGACTACAAGGATATCGCGACGCTTCGGCGATACACAACGACGGAGCGCGGCAAAATCCTGCCGCGCGCCAGACGCACCTGTGCGCTAAGTGCCAACGCCGCTTAGCGTTGGCAATCAAGCGCGCGCGTGAGCTCGCCCTACTGCCCTATGTGGCGTCGTGATAGGAGCGCAGCATGTGCTTCGTGGCGTCGTTTATGTTGCCGTGGGGCTTCATCTTGGCGTCCAAGCGGCACGACCCGCTGGAGATACCGCGCGAGGCGATTGCGCAACGCATCGCGGAGCGCGGCGTGCAGGGCTTGCGCTACTACGACCCGTTCACCCACTACGGCATGTTCGGCATCCCGCCCTACCTGCGCGAGGTGATTAGCAAAGCGCGCGTGCTGACCGACGCGCAGCCCTTCCTCTGGGAAGCCTAATCCCCCCTCGCGCCTGTAAACAGAGAGCATCAGCTTTCCCTGCGCAGGCTGATGATTGCCCTCACCCCCAGCCCCTCTCCCCCCACGCGGGAGAGGGGAGCATCGCGTAGCGTCGGCGTCCCCGCCGACGAAACATCCTTGCGTAAGTTCCTCAGATTTAAAAAGTCCCTGTTGAGATGCCTCGCGTTCGCTCGGCATGACAACAGCCGCGCACATGTCATTCCGCGCCGCCACCCTTGTCATTCCGCGCCGCTTCCTTTGTCATTCCGCGCCGCTTCCTTTGTCATTCCGAGCCGCTTCCTTTGTCATTCCGAGCGGAGCGAGGAATCTCAGATGCCTCGCGTTCGCTCGGCATGACAAGAGCCGCGCACATGTCATTCCGCGCCGCCACCCTTGTCATTCCGCGCCGCAGGCGAGGAATCTCTACTCTGACTGCGAATCATGCGTCTATGCGACGCAGACGCGAATACTATGTCTACATCATGGCAAGTCGTTCGCGCGTTCTCTACACAGGCGTGACGAGCAACCTTTTTCTGCGTGTCTACCAGCACAAGCAGAAGGCTCTCCCAGGCTTCACGGCGCGCTACAACATCACGCGCTTGGTGTACTACGAGGCGCATACACGAGTCGAGGATGCTATCCAGCGTGAGAAGCAGATTAAGGGGTGGCGTCGCAGTAAGAAGGTAGCGCTAATTGAGTCGTTGAACCCCGAGTGGCGCGACTTGAGCGAGGGTTGGTACGCTGAGGGGCTGCTGCCTGCATCGATGGAAGAGACAGATTGAGATGCCTCGCGTTCGCTCGGCATGACAAGAGCCGCGCACATGTCATTCCGCGCCGCCACCCTTGTCATTCCGAGCCGCTTCCTTTGTCATTCCGAGCGGAGCGAGGAATCTCAACAGGGACATTTGTAAAGATGCCTTCAGCAGTAGGGGGGTCATCAAAATAACAGCCTGAAGTTCCTATATAGCCTCTCAAAATCCCCCAAATTCCCCCCAACTTCCCCCCAAATTCCCCCCAAATTCCCCTTAACCCCTTGACATCCGCACAAAAATGTGCTATACTATAGACGGTTGCAGTGAGACTTTCTCACCGCGCCGATTGAAGCAGAGAAACAAACCTTGCAGCCTAATGCAGTGTGGTCACTGCAGCGCGGGTTCGGTTCGCCCCGAACACCGCACAACCTCAGAAAGGAGGATTTTGACGATGCGACTGAATAAGATTTTGGCGATTGCCACCGTATCGATTGTAAGCTACAGTAGCGCTGTAGCACAGAGCGTCTTCGGATACGGCGATTGGGCAGGACAAGGTGGTACTCAGATTATTCCGCTGAGTCTGCGCTTCACGCCTGATAGCAATCTACCCAATTTGCCTTCTATAGGCGGAGGCGCTTGGAAAGTCGTCTTCGACACGCGCTATGTCGACCTTCGTGTCACAAATGCTGCTGGTGCGACACGCCTTGCTAGCGAAGCTCCCGCAACTGGGATTCAGAGTTGGACACTGTTTGTCAAGGCTGGACCTGGCCTGTCGGGAACTTTCGCAGCAGGAGTACAGCGACGCGGTCCAAATGAGGTGGAGTTCGTTGTATCCGTTCTTCCTCTTGCTCCAGACAATACTGTCCCTCCTGGCGGCTTCTTTGAGCCATTCTTTGAGAATCGCAGTGCGACAGTTAGGTTGCCAGAATTGATTGTGTATTGGGATAATATCTGCAGAGACTTCGGTTTGTTCAATCCTTACCGTTTGCGGGACACAGGATCGTTCGCTTGGGCGCTAAATCAAGCTGGCGACTCAATGGCTTCGTTCCCGGCGACATCGGACGGCAGCTTCACGTGTGTCCCCGAGCCTGCGAGCATGATTGCTCTGGGCAGCGGCTTGGTGGGTCTGCTGGCGCTGCGCCGCCGCCGCGCGAACTAACCCTGTGTTTTGCGCACGCCCCTGATCCATCAGGGGCGGCTTCCTAAACGAGTGTACGGCTACGCCCCGATTCTTCGGGGCGTTTGCTGTTTTAAGTTCCTCAAATGTTAATTCCCTACTGAGATTCCTCGCCTGCGGCTCGGAATGACAAGGGGGGCTTCGGCGTGGAAGGACACCCACTGTCACGCCGAGCGCAGCGAGGCATCTCGTGCACGGACTACAGACACCGTTGAACAGTCTGTGAAGCGTTTTCTGTGCCATTAGAGGCTATTTAGGAACTTCAGGTTGTTATTTTTATGAACCCCCTTCCTCAGGTTCCCCCTACTGCGTAGGGGAACCGCGAAGCGTTCTCGGTTCCCCCTGCTTGCAGGGGGAACCTGAAGGAGGGGGTGGAGTGCATCATCCTCTTAGTATTTGAGGAACTTAAGTCGCTCAAATATTAATTTCCTCGCGCCCCGCTGAACACCGACGACCCCAACGCGCTGCAGATGGCGCTCCAGCAACGCGAGTTGGAGCTGCAAGAGGCGCGGCGCGCAATCCATGTTCTGGAACATCGCCTCGCCGACCGTGAGGCGGAGATTGAAGCGCTGCAGCGCATCAGCGAGGCGGCAGGCAGCGCGCTCGCCTCCGAAATCAGCCGCACGCTCACGGGCAACCTCCGTCGTTGGCGGAGGATGCTATGAAGAAGACGCTACACTTGAACCCTGATTATGAAGAACTGAAACAGTTCTTTTATGAACTTCGTGAGCAGGGGACTTACCCCATCGTTCACGGCGACCCGCTATTGCATATCTACGACCTGCTGTGCGTGCTTGGCGTCAACGAACGCGTCATCCTCGACCTGTTCGGTGTGCGTGGCTACCTGCATGTCGCCCGAAACAGGTATGTAGAACCCGCCATGCTTGATAAAGTGCTGTCGGAAGTGGCTTTTGGAGGTCAACACGATGAAGAAGCAGGAAGTCAATAATCTGCGCTCGCAGATTGCGCAACTTCGGACGCAGGGGATGACAGTATCCCAAATCGCGCGAGAACTGAATGTTAGTCGCCCCACTGTGTATTCGGCTCGTTCGCATAGACGCCTTGAAATTCGGGAATCTCGCCATAATAGCTGCCGTCTCCCAAAAGCTCATAGCGGGCGCGACGCATCGCTGCGCGAATGTAATCCGTAATCACCATTGTCGTCACCAAGCAGAATTACACATCAATCTACCGAATCCATGTGCAGGGAACCAGAACTTCTCTGTCGAACATCGGGGGCGGAGGAGTGTTAACCCCCATGAAAATATCTCCCCGCTCTCCCAAAATCCCCCGCCCTGTGATTGCGCTGGGCGCGGTGAGCCTGATGAACGACACCAGCAGCGAGATGGTGTTCCCGCTGTTGCCGTTGTTTTTGCGCAGTCTGGGCGCGCCGCCTGCGCTGATTGGGCTGATTGAGGGCGTGGCGGAGACGACGGCGAGCCTGTTGAAACTCTTTTCGGGCTGGCTGGCGGATCGGCTCGGCAAGCATCGGCTGCTGGCGTTTCTGGGCTATACGCTGGCCGCGCTCACGCGCCCGCTGCTGGCGTTTGCAACCGCGCCCGTGCAGGTGTTGGGGCTTCGGTTCATCGATCGGTTCGGCAAGGGGCTGCGCACTGCCCCGCGCGACGCGTTGATTGCTGTCACCACCGCGCCTGAAAATCGGGGCTTGGCGTTCGGGTTTCATCGGGCGATGGACAACCTCGGCGCGGCGGTTGGTCCCGCACTGGCTTCGCTCATTCTGCTGTTCGCGCCCGAAAACTATCGGCTGGTGTTCCTGATTGCGGCAGTTCCTGCGCTGTTGTCGCTGGGGATGTTCTGGTGGGGCGTGCGGGACGCGCCTGCGTTGCCCCGTTCTGAGGCGAGGCATCCCCTCGCAGGCGCGCGCGGGCTGTTGAAGGGGCGGTTCGGATGGTATCTGGGCTGCGTGCTGATCTTCACACTGGGCAACTCCAGCGACGCGTTTTTACTGATGCGGGCGCAGGATGTGGGCGTGCCCATCGCGCTTGCGCCGCTGCTGTGGATGGGGCTGAACCTGCTGCGCAGCGTGTTTGGGCTTTACGGAGGGTGGCTTGCCGACAAGCGGGGTCGGCTCTGGACGCTTCGCTGGGGCTGGCTATGCTACGCCCTGGTATACGCAGGTTTCGGGCTCGCGAACGCGCTGTGGCAGATTGTGGGACTGTTTGTGCTGTACGCGGTATTCTACGCACTGACCGAAGGCGCGGAACGCGCACTGGTCGCTGAGTTTGTTCCCGCCGAGCGCAGCGGGCAGGCGTATGGGCTGTTCCACTTCGTGGTCGGTGTTGCCGCACTGCCTGCCAGTGTGTTGTTTGGCTGGCTATGGCAAATCTTCGGCGCAGCCGTTGCGTTCACCACAGGCGCAGGGCTGGCGTTGATGGCGACGCTGGGCGTTAGCGTCTTCGTACAAAGTAATGTCAGTCGGGGTTGACCGCGTTCTGCCTCGTCGGCGCTTCGCCGACGATTTGGGCTGAGTATCTACCCAAAAAATCGTCCGCTTGGTGCGACGGCATTCTTGCCGTCGCGCTCGAACCGATGTACTCCTGCCCCCCATGACGGCAGGAATGCCGTTGCACCAAGAGCCTTCCCAATAGGCATACGACTCTTTTAGGTAAGCACTTCCTTGAACTCACTTTCGGTACTGTTCCGAGGTGCTCATTATTTCAATCTATTGAATCCCGTATTTTTGCGGTTCTCCTCGTGCAACTTTGGCGTAGAAGTTGCAGTCTATCCTGTGGATGTTCGCTTTTAGTCGTTTTTTGAGTCATTCAATTGGATTGGAAATCCCAACAAAACCGATACAGGAGGTGTTAATGATGAATCGCATCTATGTCGTTCTGGCAAGCTGCCTTGCAGCTGTTTTGATTAGTGCGCCTTCGCAGGCGACTACGACTTTCGTGTTCAACACTGTCCATACGGGTGGAACGCCCAGCGGTACACCTCCTTGGGCGACCATGACCATTCAGGACATCTCGGGAGGCGTAGAGATTACGCTCAACCATAGCCCAACCAATGCCTCGGGGCAGCTCATCAGTAAGCTGCATCTTAAGTTCAACACTGCGCCAACAGGTTTCGACTTCACAGGCGACGCCTTTGTGTCGAGCATCGGCGGCTTCGGAGGCTATACCGATGCGGGGTTGGTCTTCAACGCCGAGATACGGTTTAAGGTTGCGCCGATTACATCGCGCTTACTGCCAGGCAACTCTTCCGTCTTCAAGCTGTTTGGCGTGTCCGAGTCGCACTTCGTCGGCGCGAACAACAGCGCGATGATTCACATTCAGGGGTTGGCAGACGGCGGCTCGTCCAAGGTAATTGCGCCTGAGCCTGCGAGCATGCTCGCGTTGAGCGCGGGTCTGGCAGGGTTGCTGGGACTGAGACGAAGAAGGAGGTAGTCCGTTCCTCCCCAATCAACCTTGTGCGTAGCCGAAGTTGCTCCCGATGCGGGGATTCCTCGCTCCACTCGGAATCCCCGCATCGGGAGCAACTTCATATTGGCGGTACTCACACCCACTTTCCGATGACGCCCAGCTCTTTGCCGACCTTCTCGAACGCCTCCAGCGCGTCGTCGAGGTCTTGTTTCGTGTGCGTGGCGTTGGGCATGGTGCGCACGCGGGCTTTGCCGCGCGGCACGGTAGGGTAGACGATGCCCACCACGAACACGCCAGCCTCGTAGAGTTTGCGCTCCATCTGCTGGGCAACCCCCTCGTCGCCGCACAGCACGGGCGTAATCGGCGTCTCGCTGCCCATCGTGTCGAAGCCGAGCCGTTGCAGGTTCTCCTTCCAGTAGCGGGCGTTGTCCCACAGACGGCGCATTGGCTCGGGGTCGGTCTGCAGAATCTCGATTGCCTTGATAATCGCGCCGACGGCGGCAGGGGGCAGCGCAGTGCTGAACAAGTACGGACGCCCGCGATTAATCAGCCACTCCTTGAGCAACTGACTGCCTGCGATATAGCCGCCCACCACGCCAATCGCTTTGGAGAGCGTGCCGAGCTGGATGTCCACGCGTCCGTACAGCCCATAGTGGCTCGTCGTTCCGCTACCATGTTCGCCTAATACGCCCGAAGCATGCGCGTCGTCCACCATGACCACCGCGTCGTACTTCTCGGCAAGCTGCACAATCTCAGGCAACGGGGCAATATCGCCGTCCATGCTGAACACGCCGTCGGTCACGATGAGCCGCTTTTTGAACTGTCCGCAGCGCTTGAGGATGTCCTCCAAATGATTCATATTTTTATGCTCGTACACATACCCCTCACTCTTTTTGTATTTCGCGCTGCTGAGGCGCACGCCGTCGATAATGCTCGCGTGGTTCAGTTCATCCGAGATAATCACATCGCCTTCCACAAAGCACGAGGGGATGGTGCCTGAGTTCGCGTTGAAGCCCGACTGAAATACCAGCACCGCTTCGGTTTTTTTGAATTCGGCGAGTTTCTGCTCCAGAATCGCGTAGAGCGTGTTTGTGCCTCCGAGCCAGCGCACTGCGCCCGCGCCTGCGCCGAACTGCTCAACCGCTTCGATAGCGGCTTGCTTCAGGCGCGGGTCGTTCGCCAAGCCGAGATAGTTGTTCGAGGCTAAGTTAATCACCTCACGCCCGCCGATGCGCACGCGCCCGCCCTGCGGCGACTCCAGAATCGGCGGCTGCTTGTAGAGATTCTGCGCCTTAAGCTGCTCGATGCTCTCCCGAAGCCACTGCTGGAACCCTGCGTTCATAAACGCCTCCTGACGGAAAAGTGTACCTTAACCCGAGTTGCAACCCACTGCCTTTGAACGGGCGAGATTCCTCGCTCCGCCCGGAATGACAGACAGTTTTTGCGAAAATGAGCTTGTCATTCCGAGCCGAAGGCGAGGAATCTCGTTTCGGCACGACTTAACCTTTGAGGCACTTAAAAGCGCCCAGGCTCCCGCCGCGATGCGGGAGCCTTGAGCGCTTCGTTGGACGAAGCGATTACAGGCTGTGGTTGCCGCCGATGCTGCAGGTCGGGTTGGTACTCATATTTCCAATCGTGTATGTCCCACCCGACGGACAGTTCGGCTGCTGCTGAATGAAATCAGGCGTCAGGTCAGCCCACGCGGGCGTCGCCGTCGGACCCTGATTGTTTGCCATCGCCCACTGCTCTTTGGCGGCTTGAATCTGGCGCAGGTTCGAACGGCAGGCGTTCGCGCGGGAACGCTCGCGCGCGCTCATAAAGCTCGGCAC
>CALKLF010000043.1 GCA_937992175.1 uncultured Fimbriimonadales bacterium
GTGCGCGAAATCAACACGCGCCTGAACACGCCCGAACTCGCCGCCAGGTACGAAACGCCCGCCGAACTCGCAGGCTTGCTCGACGCGCTGCAGTGGATGATGGAGACGGTGCTGGGGGTGTCGCTAAGTATCCCCGCCGCCGCGCAAAGTGAAACCTTTGAGCAGCTCATGCAGTGCGTAATCGCGTGGCGACAGGAGCTGCGGGCGCGTAAGCTCTACGACCTCGCCGATCGCATCCGCGACGACCTGAAGGCGATGGGTATCCTGCTGGAAGATAGCCCGCAGGGAACAACCTGGCGTATGGGCTAATGTAGCACGGACAGTCTTGTCCGTGCGCCAGCGCTTGGACTGGACTCTCCAAGCCACCGTGTGGGGGCGTCTGTATGACACGCATTCTCGCATGGCTAACGGCAATCGCCGCGTGGGGCTGCATGTTCTGCGCGCTGAGCTTGGCGCAGGCTCTGGTAGAGCGCCAAGCCTTCCATGTTGCCAAAATCGCCAAAGCCTCTGGCGAATACGAAATTACTCAAGCCCCCGATAAGGCGAGCTTGCCGATGGCGCAGCGTATCGAGGGGCAATTCTTCAAAAAAGGCAACTTCGAACGGATTGAGTGGACGGTTGGTGGACGCACCGCTACTTTACAGTGGCGCATCCGAAGCGGTAGCGGTTTGCCTGTTCGGGACGGCGAACCTGTGTTCATTCAGCCAAGAGAGCTACGCGCGCCCCTCGAGACGGGCATGCGACTAAGACTGGTAAGGATGTCATTCCCCACAGGCTACTACTTAGTGGTTTACGACAAGCGAGGTGAACTCATTGGCGTACTCGAAATCATCTGGAACACATGAGACGGGCGCGTGGGTCTACATCGCCTGGTTGCTGTGGCTGGCGGCGGTGGTGGGGGTGGCAATCCAGACGATTCAGGGCGCGCTGGACGGTTTGCTCTCGTACTTGCTAACGCAGGGCTTGGCGTTCGCCGCCGGACTGCTTTCAGTGCCTCTGCTTAATCGCGTAAGCGCGCCGAACCTGCTGATACTGGTTCCCGTGTGGCTGTTTGGCGGGTGGTATTCATTAATGAGCCTGAAACTGCCGACTTTCTGGGTTCTCGCGCCGCTTATTTGCTACGCGAGCGCGCTCATCGGGGGCGGAGTGGTTGTGGGACTATGGGAGCGGGCGCGGCGGCGGAAAATAAGCTGAAGGGATGGTCTGGCAGGAAAACTTCCTCGAGTCCCTAACCTCTTTTCCATGCGCGTTTTAGGGCTGTTGGGGCTGTTGTTGTGGGCGTCGGCGTGGAGCCAGTCGCCGATTACACGGGCGGATTTAGCGGTGCGCCTGCTCGAAATGGAGACCTGCTGGGAGGCGCATCGTGATTCGCAAGAGGCGCGCCTGCGCGCCACGCGCCCGCTCTCGGAAGGGTTGACGGCGTTCTTTTCGGGACGGTTCGATGCGCTCGCGCGGAACCTGACGCTGACCTGTGCCTCGCTCCGCTCCGATACGCCCCCGACGACTGAAATGCTCTACGCTGGCTCGCTGGGCGTGCGCATGCCCCGCGCTATTGAAAAAGAATCGCTGGACAAGGGCGAACTGGTACTGCGCTTTCAGCTGTTCGAGTTTTACAAAGCCGAAAAGCCCCAAACGCCTCTGCAACTGCGCTGGAAAGTGCTGCGCATAGGCGAGACGCGCCCCATCCGTGAAGGCGCGCTGGACAACCCCGAACCGGGCGCGGCGGCGACGCTGCTCACACAGGCGGCGGAAGGGGATTATGAAGTGCAGTTTGAGATTGTTCCGCTTCACAGCGACGCTCAGATTCCTCGCTTCGCTCGGAATGACAGGGTCGCGCTTCTGAAACACTCTGTGTCATTCCGAGCGGAGCGAGGAATCTCGAATCCGTCTACCTCGTTGTCATTCCGAGCGGAGCGAGGAATCTCGAATCCGTCTACGCCATCTGCCCCTCAAGTTTTGCGCCAGTGGAAGCAAACCTTCAGCGTCATCTCGCAACTTGGCGCGCGGCTGGAGGCGTTAGAGCGCGCCGCCGAGTCGCATGACGACGCTGACACGATTGAGCGCATGACCGTACTGAACGCGCAGGATGTGTTGCAAAGCGCGCAGAAAGGCGAAAGCCCCGAAACCTTCTATCCGCTGTTGCGCCTGCTGCAGCTTGCGGAGCGCCTCGCGGCGGGCTGGGAAGAGGGCAAATCGGCGTGGCAGCCTGCGCCGGGCGACTACTGGATGGCGACGCTGCACCGCGAGCGCAAAGTAGCGTTTCGCCTATTTATTCCGAAGCCGTTCAAGCCCAATCAGCCTATCCCGGTGGTAGTTGCCTTGCACGGGGCGGGCGGCAACGAGCATCTGTTCTTCGAAGGTTACGGGCTGGGCATCGTGCTGAAAGAAGCCGAGAAGCGCGGCTGGGCGGTGATTGCCCCACGCGCCGAAATGAGCCTCGCGCATGTGGGCGGCGCGCTGGAAGCCGTGCAGAAACTACTGCCCGTTGACCCCAAACGCATCTACCTGATGGGGCACTCGATGGGCGGGGCGCACAGCTTCGCGGCAATCGCGCAGTTTCCTGACAAGTTCCGTGCCGTGGTCATCTTCGCAGGCGCAGGGCAACCGACTCAAGTGCCTTCCGACCTGCCGATTCTGATGACCGTCGGCGAGCAGGAGCTGGCGATGCTCAAAAACAACATCGAGAATGCCTACCGCCGCCTGCAGGGGCTGAACTTGAAAACGCTGGACTACAAAAAGTACGACGCCTGCGACCACCTGATGATTGTGCGCGAAGCGATGCCCGACGCATTCGCATTCTTTGATCGCGCCCCTGTGCGGTAGGCAGAGGGGCTGAGTGTGAGGGCACGCGGGCAGGGCATCTTATACTGACTGAGGCTTCAAGTGGCGG
>CALKLF010000044.1 GCA_937992175.1 uncultured Fimbriimonadales bacterium
TTGGCTGACGGTGCAGGTGGACACTGCTGGCAAGCCGTTGGGGAAGCAATCGCAGTCGGTGGACTTGGTGGTGCGTGATGGGCGTCATAGTTGGCGGGAGCGGCTGGAGGTTCGGTTTGAAGTGGTCGCCAACGCCTCACAATCACGATAGGAGGAGGATAGAGATGAAGCGGGCAGTACAAATCGGTAAGTGGCTCTTGGTGACAGTCGGAGCGGTGGGTACCTTCATGTTCGCAGCAGCTCCACCAAGTCCTGCAATCTGCAGGCACTTCACATGCTGGCATGAGGTTCTATACACTTGTGGTGGATCCCCGCCAAACTGCGTAGGCGGCTGCTGGTGGACAGGATCCTATCCCTGTGATGTGTGTGAACAACATCCTACTGCAAGCTGTAGATTGCGGAAAGTCGACACTAATGTGGGATTATGGCGATCCGACTGTGGTGGTCCTGTCTGTGGAGATTGCGTTGGCAACTGGCATCGCTTCGGTGACTACTGGGTCACCTCTTCTAGTTGCTGAAGCTTTGCTTCCCTGCTCAGGCGAGATAATATCTCGCCTGAGCATTCATGGGAGGGTACCAATGAAACTGTTCCTGATTGCAGGAATGATTAGCGGAATTGTTATGGGCTACAGCGCGCCCCGAAATATCCTTGCACGGGAAGAATGGAGCTCGACGCGTACTTTCAAGTGGAAAGTATCCACCACGATTTACTTTGGCAAGTCTGCTCTACAGGAATTACAACACGCTCCTCCTGAGGTAAAAGAGCAGTTGCAGCGAAGTGGTAGTCTGAACCAGCGAAAGCGTCAGACTGAAGCAATTCTTGTCATCAAAAGGACGCCTGAAGTAGATGTTATTGAGTATGAGATTATTCAATCGACCGATTTTCCGAAACAGAAGTACCGCTTTGTATGTGCTAAAGATTATTTGGCGATTCCAGTTCAGCATAGTAGCGCTTCTAACAGTGGTGCTCCACCAATGTCTATAGGCACTGCTTCAGTATTGCCCACATCAGAGAAGGCTCTCTATCGAGGTATACCAACTCTGCTTGCAGGCACAGATGAGGTGGCGCCGTTTCACCCTGCTTTTCACGCTGGAGCCAACCCCGCTATGGTCAAGGTACCGTTTGGATGGACAGGCAACCTACCGATTCGTTGGATCCCTCATAGCCAGAATTTTGAACGGCTTTCTTTACAAATCAAGGATTCCAATGTTGGAACCTTACAGCTTAGCCGCCAGCATGGATATGCTCCTTTCCAACTTGAAGTCCGCCAAGGCTTCTCACGGTATCTTTGGAAAACCCTTCAGTGGCGAAAGTTCGAAGGGCATTGGTTTCCCAGTGTGGTCGCATATCAGTATTCAGACCGAGCTGTGAATCATCAGGTGCGATTTGAGCTCGTATCGGTGGAGGTCTCGTCTGCAGAAAATGGTCATCTGTTTTCTCATGGCGAGACCGTAATGGATTATCGCCTGTGTGACTCGGTTGTCGACGCGCCGCAGCGTTCCAGAGAGAATGTAGTAAGTTACATTTGGCAGGGTCGCTTGCCCACTGAAGAAGAGCTCAAGCAGCTTGCCTACCAACAAGGCAACCTCATCCCGCCTGACGCGCCGCGTCGCCGATTTTCGCCCCTGCTCTTCGCGCCTGCTGTTATCTTTTTCGCCCTCGCGGCGTATCTCTACTTCAAAAACCGACGGCGATGAAACGACGCGCCTTTACCCTCGTGGAACTACTCGTCGTGTTGGGCATCATCGCCCTGCTCGCTGCCTTGCTGTTCCCCGTGCTTGCTGAAGCCCGCGAAAAAGGGCGCACGACCCGATGCATCACCCAACTGCGCCAACTCGCCCAAAGCACCCTTGCCTACCTCAGCGATTGGCAAGACAGCTACCCCCTCGCCGCCTACATCAGCCAACACAATAACCAACCCTGCCTCTTCACGCTCTACCACGAACTTGTGCCTTACATCAAAGACAAAGAAATCGTGCTGTGCCCCTCCGACCCGCGCCCGATGGATGTGGAACGAGTGTTCGCGCAGGTAATGACACTCTGCCCTGCGATGGGCTTTCGGCAGAGCAGTTATATGGGCAACTGGTGTCTGTTTGAGGTGGGGAGTTTGCCGCCGGGGGCGTTTCATCCGCCTGTGTCGCAAGCGCAAGTAGAGTTGCCCAGCGAGACGGCGATGTATTATGACGCGGTGATGGCGGGTTTGCCCAGTTTGACGCCGTATATTCAGGGGCATCATCGCGAGCGGATGAACTTGGCGTTTGTGGATGGGCACGCGCGTTCGTGGCAGACGCGGCAAGGGTATGGGGAGGTGTCGCGTGGGGATGGCGGACGCGCGGCGCAGTATTGCCTGTTGCAGGTGTCGGCGTACTATCAGGGCGGGCAATTTTGCGAGGCGTCGATATTCGGGTTGGCAGGTCGGGACGGGCAAGGGCGGTTGTGTTGGCGTTGTCCGAACCGTCCGCAGGGGAGTCCGTGGCATCTGTCGGGGAGCTGTGGGTACTGATGGGCGCGTGGTGGAAGACGGTTGGGAGCGGCGCGTTGTGTGGGTTGGCGTTTGCGCCTGTGGGATGGTGGTGGGTACTGTTCTTTGCGCCTGCGCTGTGGCTCCGTGAGTTGCGGGTGGGCGCGTCGCGTGCGAATGCGTGGTTGGGGTTGTGGTGGGGGTTGGCGTTTGGCGTCGTGATGAGTTGGCACGCGGCGCCGATTTTTGCGCAGGAGGCGCGGGCGGAGTGGCTGGGCGGGGTGGCGTAGACGCTGGCGTTGGTCTGGTATGCCTGCTGGAGTGCGCTGTTTGGCTGGCTGATGGGGTGGGTGCGCGGTTCAGGTTGGGGCTGGGCGGTTGTAGCGGCAAGCGTGTGGACGGCGATTGCGTGGGTACGCAGTTTGGGGGCGTTGGGGTTTCCGTGGGCGATGCTGGCGTTGGGGCTGGCGCGGATGCCGTTGTGGATACAGCCTGCCGATTTAGGCGGGGTGTGGCTGGTGGAGTGGCTGATTGTGGTGTGGAACGGCGGGCTTGCACTGATAGGGCGTGAGCAGGCGCGTCGTGTGGCGTTAGGGCTGAGCGGTCTGGGCGCGTTGTGGCTGGGCTACGGTTGGATGGCGATGACAGCTTACCGAACGCCTCAGCATGCATCCTTGACAGTTGCGGTGGTGCAACCAAAGGCAGACTTGCCTACAAGCGTCTTTGCGCCTGCGATTTACGATGAGCAGATAGAAGGCTGGCTGCGTCAGGCAGCGCGAAGCGAGGCGCAGTGGGCAGTGCTGCCTGAGGTCGCCGAGCCGTACACGCTCACGGAGATAGCAGGCAGTGTTGCAGCAGAGCGTTTGAACCGCTGGAAAGGGTGGGCGCGCGAGTACCAACTCACGATACTGCTGGGTGCGCGGCGTTTTGACAGGGTGGACTACAACAGCGCGTTGGGAGTATCGCCAGCGGGCGCGGTTGCGTGGTACGACAAGGTGAAGTTGATGGCGTTTGTAGAGTGGTCGCCGCCTGCGCCGATGCGTGATTGGCTCAAGGTGCTGGGAGCTGGTGGGTGTTCGTTGGCGTCGGGCGTGCAAGCGCACACGCTGCAGGTGGGTCAGTCGCTACCTGTGGGGACGCTGATTTGCGTGGAGAGTCTGTTTGGCTGGGTGGCGCGGCTTCAGGTGCGGGATGGGGCGCAGTGGCTGGCAGTAATGGCGAATGACTACTGGCTGATTGGGCGAGCAGTGCGCGAGCAGTATGCAGATTTCTGTGTGGTGCGGGCGATAGAGACGCGGCGTTGGGTGGCACGGGCGTCAACGGTGGGCGTCAGTGGCTTCTACGCGCCGACAGGGGAGCGCGTTGCCTCGCTGCCGATGGGCAAGCCGAGCGTGTTGGTGCATCGGATTGAGCCGCGTACCAACCAGACACTCTATGTGCGTTGGGGGGATTGGTGGGTGTATGGCTGTTTGGGAGTTGCGCTTGGAGTGATAGCAAGGCGTTCGGGGCAGCGGTATGTGAACGTCGTCTGGGACGCGCAAAAATAACCAGCGAAGGCTCGTTGTATGCTTGGGGGGTGCGAATCGTCCGCCAGCGGTTGCATCGGTTTTGCAAGGAGGTGTGGACAGCGTGTCAGCAGGAGGTGGACTGACCCTGCGACGAGGAGACAAGTGAAGAACTGGAGGTACAAGATGGTAAGGCGTCGAGGCTATAGAGGAGGGGGTGTTGTGTAGTCAGGACCCTAAGAATAGCGTGAGGTGAAACGATGATGCAGACACCCACTGCAAGGCACCCAGAAACTCGGCATAGCGCTGAGCGTCTAAGCATAGCGAGCGGTGAAACAACGATGCGAACACAGATGTTTCTTTGGGTCGTACTCTGTTTGCTCATGCTGGGCGCGCCTACTGGGTTCGCCCAACTCTCTCATACTCGTCTGCTGGTAGCCGAGATTGATGAAACGGACACCCTCGACCTACGCTCAAAGACCAATCAACAAAAAATAGAAGTGTTCAGAGAGCGGGGGTATCGGATTATACAAGAACGTGAAACGGTGTATGCGATACCCCCGAGCTACTTCCAGCGTTACAGTGAACTTGCTGAACTGTTCGGGGAAGTCGACCCTTACCGAGAGTATGAGTTAGGCACTCTCCCCGAAGAGCGGTCGTCTTTCATCCAGCAGATTGCCCAAGCGTACAATCGTTCGGTGTCAGATTTTTCACAGGTCGTCTTTAGCATGGCTGTAGAAGCCGTTTTCGAAACCGGGCGAGCAGTCTATCAAGTGAACCTTCTACCAGCAAGGGCAAGTAGAGACCAGCTCGCCGCTTTTTTCACGGGTGATG
Source organism: uncultured Fimbriimonadales bacterium (assembly GCA_937992175.1). Classification (GTDB taxonomy): domain Bacteria; phylum Armatimonadota; class Fimbriimonadia; order Fimbriimonadales; family GBS-DC; genus GBS-DC. The sequence goes on from CALKLF010000044.1 coordinate 4,802, forward strand.
TGGAGCAATGGAAGACAGTGGCGAATTTCTATAGCGGAAGGTTATCAGGAGGTGCTTCCGAGATGCTGAAAGATTTCATCAAGGGAGACCGGCATGATAAGTGGACGCTGCAACAGGGCATCCAAGAAGCACCCAAACGCGATGCTAAAACGACTTGGGACACACAGACGAAGGTGTTTTTTTCCCAATCGGTACCTTCGATGCGGCTAACCGACGAGGAGAAAGCCTCTTTCCTTGCACGGTATTACCTGCTGGTACAGCGTGAAGTCGCTAAAGAGCGTGAGCGATGGAATAAGGTGTGGCAGCGCACCTTTGAGACGATGTTGAAAGACCGAGCAGATTGGGAAGGTTGGACAGGAAATGAGTGGACGGGTTCTTGGGAGCAACTGCCTGCGGATATTCGCCAGAAGATAAGCACCGTTTTGGAAGCAGAAGGTATAGCTGACAACTTGCGGGGCAGTCGATGGCGTCTTTTGGTCGTTCCCTATCTCAGTTTTATTCGCAGTGAAGGCACTGGTATCTATTCAGAGCATTATCCCATTAACCCGAAATAGCAGGCGATGGATTACAAGTCTATCCACCGGGTAATCGCGGCGCGGTTAGGTAAAAGCAAGACATTGGTTCATGAACGATTGGGGGTACGCCATGTCGGTTCTGCGATGTAGCGTCTGACACTAGTTGGGCTGCTCTGCGGACTGTTTCCACGGGGGCACTGCCAGCAAGCAGAGATGGATACGCCGTCGCGTGTAGTTCTGGTTGTTTGGGGGCAAGAGTCGCCTCCGATTGCCAAAGTACTCGACCAGCCACTCTCTTCTTTGCAAAAGCAGGCAAGTGAACACAGTTAGAGGCTGTCTAGCATTTCTTACTCGCCATCCAGCACACCAACCGACGCACACTCGCCACCCTAACCCACCCCGCCTCCACCGCAAGGGTTTCGGCAGCGCTAACCCTGCTTGCCGCCACGCCTGCGTGGACAAGACCTGCTCCAGCTGCGCCCAGACGCCGCGCTGTTGCCACCGCCGAAAGTGATAAACACGGTCTTCCACGGGGGCAGGTCGTGGGGCAGCAGTCGCCACGGACAGCCTGTGACCAGCACATACAGGATAGCGTTGACGATTTCGCGCAGGGGGTACTGGCGTGGGGGACCGAGGTGTTTGCGCTTGCGTCCGTAGAGGGCGCGGCGGAGGACGGGCTCGAGGATGGTTCATTCTTCGTCGGTCAGGTCGGTCGGATAGCGTTGCGTTCTCATAGGTTCGAGAATACCTCATTCAACATACTCGACAGCCTCTTAAGGCTCGTTGTTAATCCCAGTCTGCTGCCCATAAAGCGCGCAGAACTCCTGCAACGGGCAGGCGGCGCAGGAATAAAAGGCGCGGTATAATCCTGCCATGCGTCGCAACGGTCGGAACGGGCAGGACGGACAGGCAACGCAGGGCGGCGTGTGGCAGTATTCCCCCGCGCCCGAAGCTCGCGAGATAGTCAAACTCCAGCCGCGCTACGGGTTATTTATCAACGGCGAGTTCGTGGAACCGCGCAGTGGACGCTATTTTGAGACGATAAACCCCGCTACTGAGGAGGTTCTCGCGGAGGTCGCCTACGCCGACGCTGCAGATGTAGACCGTGCCGTGCAAGCCGCGCGCCACGCCTACGAGCAGGTCTGGAGCAAGCTGCCGGGCAAGGAGCGCGCGAAGTATCTGTTCCGCATCGCACGAATCCTGCAGGAGCGTTCGCGCGAGTTCGCCGTGCTGGAAAGTTTAGACGGGGGCAAGCCCATCCGCGAGTCGCGCGATGTGGATCTTCCCCTTGCGGCGGCGCACTTTTTCTACCATGCGGGCTGGGCGGACAAGCTGGAATACGCCTTTCCTGGTCGCACGCCCCGACCGCTCGGCGTAGCGGGGCAGATTATCCCGTGGAACTTTCCCCTGCTGATGGCGGCGTGGAAGGTTGCGCCCGCGCTCGCGTGTGGCAACACGGTGGTGCTGAAACCCGCCGAAACCACGCCCCTGACCGCGCTATTGCTCTGCGAGGTGTTCCAGCAAGCTGAACTGCCCCCCGGCGTGGTGAACATCATTCCGGGCGATGGACAAACGGGCGCATGGCTCGTGCAACACCCCGATTTAGACAAAATCGCCTTCACGGGCAGCACCGAAGTCGGCAGGCTCATTCAGAAAGCCGTCGCAGGCACGCGCAAACGGCTCACGCTCGAACTCGGCGGCAAGGCGGCGAATGTGATTTTCGAAGACGCCGCGATTGACCAGGCAATCGAGGGCATCGTGAACGGCATCTACTTCAATCAGGGGCATGTGTGTTGCGCGGGCAGCCGCCTGCTGGTGCAGGAGAGCATCGCCGACCTCGTGATCCGTAAACTCCGACGGCGCATCCAGCTGCTGCGCGTGGGCGACCCGCTGGATAAGAACACCGATGTCGGCGCGATTAACTCCCTGCCCCAGCTGCGCAAAATCGAGCGTCTGGTGGAAATCGGCGTGCAGGAAGGCGCAGAGCTGTATCAGTGCGACTGCACCCTGCCCAATAAGGGCTACTGGTATCGTCCGACGGTGCTAACCCGCGTCAGTACGGCGCATACCGTCGCCCGCGAGGAGATTTTTGGTCCTGTGCTGAGTGTGCTGACCTTCCGCACGCCCGACGAAGCCGCGCAGATTGCGAACAACACCCGCTATGGGCTGTCGGCGGGCGTGTGGACGAACAAGGGCAGCAAATATCTGGAGTTCGCGTCGCGCGTCAGGGCGGGCGTCGTGTGGTGCAACACCTATAACAAGTTCGACCCTGCCAGTCCTTTCGGCGGCTATAAAGAGAGCGGTTTCGGGCGCGAAGGAGGCGTTCACGGACTGGCGGCGTATGTCGCGTTTTAGAGTATAAAATCGCGCCGCCCCTGCCGATAATCCCCGCTGATGCTACGCGGACTGTATGTGGCGGCCGAGGGAATGGCAGCCCGGCAGAAAGCGCAGGATGCGATTGCGAACAATCTGGCGAACCTGAACACGACGGGCTTCAAAGCCGACCGCCCCGTGTTCGAGACGGTCTACGAGCGACACCTCTATCGAGTGCAGGGGGCGCAGTCTCAGCCGATTGGCGCGCTCTCGGCAGGGGCAATCCTCCGCGAACTCTACACCGACTTTCAGCCCGGCGCGCTGACGACGACGGGCAACCCGCTGGATCTCGCGATTGACGGCGTGGGCTTTTTTGCGGTTCAGACCCCGCAGGGTGTGCGCTACACGCGCAACGGGGCGTTCCAGCTGAACGCGCAGGGCGTCTTGACCACGCGCGAGGGCTATCCCGTGTTGGGCGCGCATAATCAGCCGATTCAGATTCCCCAAAACGCCGCGATTCAGATTGGCGAGAACGGCGCGATTCTATCAAACGGCGCACAGGTCGGGCAGTTGCTGATTGTGCAGGGCAACCTTGCCAAAGACCCCGACGGCTACTTCGTCGGCGCAGTGCAGCCCGTCGCGAACCCGCGCGTCGTTGCAGGCGCTCTGGAAGCCTCGAATGTGAACATGGTGCGCGAGATGGTGAGCATGATTGAACTCATCCGCGCCTACGAGACCCACCAGAAGGCGATTCACGCCCATGATGAGACGCTGGGACGAGCGATTAGCGAACTGGCGAAAGTATAGTAGCCCCTTAAGGAGGACAACTATGATACGCGCTCTACACACCGCCGCAACGGGCATGGAGACGCAACAGTTCAATATCGATGTGATTTCGAACAATCTGGCGAATGTGAACACGAACGGCTATAAGACCGTGCGTCCCGACTTTGAGGATTTGCTCTATCAGACGCTGCGTCCTGCGGGGGCGACGGCGGCGGGCGGAACGCAGCTGCCGAGCGGTCTACAGGTCGGGCTGGGGGCGCGTCCTGCCGCCACCTACGGGCTGTTCACCACAGGCGCGTTGCAGGTGACGGGCAACCCGCTCGATATGGCGATTGAGGGCGACGGCTTTTTCAAGGTGCTGCTGCCCGACGGCGCAATCGCCTACACGCGCGACGGCGGGTTCAAGCTCGACGCGCAGGGCAGACTGGTCACCTCACACGGCTACCCGCTGGAGCCAGAGATTATCATCCCGCCTGACGCGGAGCAGATTATGGTCGGGCGCGACGGCGTAATCAGCGTGCGGCGCGGTGGACAGGACGGCGTGGAGGAAATCGGGCAGATTACGCTCGTGCGCTTCGTGAACCCAGCAGGATTGAACCGTATCGGGATGAACCTCTACCGCCTCACGCCCGCCGCAGGCGAGCCACTTGAGGGCGCGCCAGGCACGAACGGCATCGGCAGCATCGCGGGCGGCAGCCTCGAAGCCTCAAATGTGCAGATTGTCGATGAGATGGTGCGCCTGATTATGGCGCAACGCGCCTACGAGGTCAACTCGCGCGCGATTCAAACCGCCGACGAGATGCTCAGCGTGGCAAAGGATCTCAAGCGGTAATCAGTAGCCTTTCGGTCAGCAGCCGTTTCCAAATTTGATTCGAGTGCTTCCTGCAAAGATAGGCATCGACTGAGGGACTTCCGACGCGGGACGCCGTCGCGCCAGACATGGTTACGCCTCTTCCAGCGGGCAGTTCAACAGTGGAAAAGTGCGCATGCCCTTGCCACCGGGGAACATCACCGTTACATTCACATCGGCGGCTTTGACCACGATGCCCGTGCCGAGTTCGGGGTGGCGCACGCGCTGCCCAGGCAGGAACGGCGCATTGGGGGCGGGTTTTACGCTTTTAGCGAGGGGCTTCGGCGGCGCGCTGGAGGCGGGTTTCGTCGGAGCGACTGCGCCGTACATCACCTGATAGAGCGTCGGCGCGGGTTCGTCCGCCAGCGCCCGTAAAAACGACGACGGTATCTGGCTGCGCCGCCCTTCATACGAGCCGCGTGTGAGCGCGTAAGTGAGGTGCAACTCGTCCTTCGCGCGGGTCATACCGACATAGCACAGCCTGCGCTCCTCCTCAATCTCGCGCGGGGTCTCGCTCAGCGCGTGGGGGAGCAGCCCCTGCTCCAGCCCCACCAGAAACACCACAGGGAACTCCAGCCCCTTCGCCGCGTGCAGCGTCATCAGCACCACCTGATCGTCGCGCGCGTTGAGGGTATCTAAGTCCGAGACCAACGACACATACTGTAGGAAGCGCATCAGCGGGCTGAGTTCAGGCTCGTCGGGTTCAGGTTCGCGCGTCGCTTCGCGCTCCTCAAAGCGCATCGCGATGTTCACCAGCTCGCGCACATTGCCTGCGCGGTCGACCGACTCCACATCGCCCCTCTGCTCCAGCCATGCAAGGTAGCCCGTCTGTTTCAGCGTCTCCTTGAGCGTCGCGCTGAGGGGATGCATCTCGGCGTACTCGCGCAGCTGCTCAATCATGCCTACGAAGCCCAGCAGGGCGTTCTGCATACTGCTCGGCAGCGTCTGCAACAGCAGTGGGTCGGTCATCGCGCGATAGGGGCTGATCCCGCACTCTGAGGCGTGGGTCTGTACCTGCTTGACGGTCGCCTGCCCGATTTTGCGCGGTGGCGTGTTGATGATGCGCAGCAGGCTAATCGAGTCGTCGGGGTTGGCAATCAGGCGCAGGTAGGACAGCACATCTTTAATCTCTTTGCGGTCATAGAATCGCAGCGCGCCTACGAGCCGATGGGGAATGCGCTCGCGCATGAACCGCTCCTCAAAGGCGCGCGACTGGGCGTTCGTGCGGTACAGCACCGCGAACTCGCCAAATCGCCGCTTGCCGAGCCGTACCTGTTGCACGATGTAATCGGCAATCAGCCGCGCCTCCTCCTCCTCGTCGCGGGCGGGCGTAATCGTGATGGGTTTGCCCTCCCTGCGCTCCGTCCAGAGCTTTTTCGGGGCGCGGAACTTGTTCTCGCTGATCACCTTGAACGCCGCATCCAGAATCACCTGCGTCGAGCGATAATTGCGTTCCAGCTTAATCACTTTCGCGTCGGGGAAGTCCTGCTCGAAGCGCAGAATCAGCTCCACCTCCGCGCCTCGAAAACCGTAGATGGCCTGATCGTCGTCGCCCACCACGCACAGGTTGCGATATTTACCCGCCAGCAGGCACGTCAGCACATACTGCGCGTAGTTCACATCCTGATACTCGTCCACCAGAATATAACGGAACTGATCCTGATACCGCTCGCGGGCGTGGGGTTTGGTCTCCAGCAGATCGATGACTTTGTTTATCAGGTCGTCGAAGTCCAGCGCGTTGGCGGCGCGCAGGTAGGCTTCGTAGCGCGGGTACACACTGGCAACGATGCGTTCAAAATAGTCGCTGGCGCGCTCGCGATACTCGTCGGGGGTAATCAGTCGCTCCTTGGCGCGGCTGATCTGATTACGAATCGCGCGCGGGTTCATCTGCTTCTCGTCGATGTTGAGTTCAATCAGGATGCGCCGCACCACATCGAGCTGGTCGCCGTCGTCGTAGACCACGAAGTTGGGGGGGATATCGATGGCGCGTCCGCTCTCGCGCAGGATGCGGGCGCAGACGGCGTGAAAAGTGCCCACCCACAGCCCGCGCGCCTCGTCGCCCTCCAGCAGGTGCGCGAGCCGCTCCTTCAGCTCGTCGGCGGCTTTATTGGTGAAGGTCACTGCCAGAATATGGCGCGGGGAGACGCCGTGTTCGCGTATCAAATGGGCGATTCGGTAGGTAATCACGCGCGTTTTACCTGATCCTGCGCCCGCGAACACCAGCAACGGACCGTCCTTGTGCAACACCGCTTCGAGCTGTTCGAGGTTGAGCGTGTCGAGATTCATCGTATAGAGTGTACCCTGATTGAGCAGGAGGAAGGGGGCAGCCCTTCCCACCAAAAACGCGACGAATCGGTATCATCTTTTGTCGGAAGGGCTTATGACCCTCGAAATTGCGCTCACGCTTGGTCTGCTCGTCGCGGCGATTACGCTGTTTGTCAGCAATCGCTTCCCGCCCGAGGTGGTCGCGCTGATTCTGCTGGCGACGCTGCTGGTGAGCGGTCTGATTCCGGTGGAGCGGGGGCTGCGTGGCTTCAGCAACGACGCGGTCATCACCATCGCCGCGATGTTCGTGCTGAGCGAGGGGCTACAGCGCACGGGGTTCATCGGCTGGATTGCGCGTGGATTGGAGAAGCTGGCGCGGCGCGCGGCGTGGCTGGCGGTCGGCACGCTCTTAGTCCTCACAGCGTTCCTGTCGGCGTTTGTGAACAACACGGCGGTAGTCGCGCTCTTTATTCCGCTTACGCTCACCGTCTCGGAGACGGCGCGGCTCAGCCCCTCGCGGCTGTTGTTGCCCCTGTCCTACGCCTCGATGCTGGGCGGGGTCTGCACGCTGATTGGCACTTCCACGAACCTGATTGTGAACGGTGTGGCGCAGGAGCGCGGGATTGCGCCGCTGGGGATGTTCGAGTTCGCGCCGCTCGGGCTGATTTTCACGGGGCTGGGGCTGGCGTATCTCTTCGCGGTTGGCATGCGCTTGCTGCCCGATCGACGACCCGCCGCCGACCCTGCCGACGCCTATCGCCTCAGCGCATACATCACAGAAGTGGAACTCACTGAAAAGTCGGGCGCTGTCGGCAAACGGCTGATGGACGCCGACTTCGTGAAGGAGCTGGGCGTTGAGGTACTGGACATTTGGCGCAATGATGTGCGCCTGCTGCCGCTGCCCGACCGTATTTTGCAGGAGGGCGACATCCTCCGCGTGCGGTGCAACCTCCAGCGCCTGCAGCAACTGCAGGGCGCATATGGGCTGAAGCTGATTACGGACGCGCAGGCGCATGCAGAAACTGAGCCGCCGCTGCTGGTGGAGCTGGTGCTGACCCCGAACTCGTCGCTGGTGGGCGAGACGCTGCGCAGCAGTCGGTTCCGCAACCGTTTCGGTGCGACGGTGCTCGCCCTGCGCCACCGTCAGGAGATGGCGCTGGAGCAGTTCGCCGATACCCCGTTGCAGGCGGGCGACGCCATACTGGTGCAGGTCGAGCGCGAGCGATTGCCTGAGCTGCTGCGGATGCCCGATTTCCTGTTCGTGTCGCAGACGGAGGCGACGCGCCCGCGCCCACTCAAAGCGCTGCTCGCAGGGCTAATCATGGTCGGCGTGGTGACGGTCGCCTCGATGGGCTGGTATCCGACTTCCGTGACTGCGCTGGTGGGCGCGTTGCTGATGACGCTCACGGGCTGTCTGAAGCCCGATGAGGCGGTGCAATCCATCGACTGGCGGCTGCTGATTATGCTGGGCGCGATGCTGGGGCTGGGCGCGGCGATGGAGACCACGGGCGCGGCACGCTGGCTGACCACCAACTTCATCGGCGCGCTGGGGGCATTAGGACCGATTGTCGCTTTATCAGGGTTCTATTTGCTCACCTCACTCCTTACTGAGATGATGTCCAACAACGCGACGGCAGTGCTGATGGCGGCGCTGGCGATTGAGGTCGCTGCTGCGCTGGGGGTGGACGCGCGTCCGTTTCTGTTTGCCGTCGCCTACGCCGCCTCCGCCAGTTTTATGACGCCCATCGGCTACCAGACCAACACGATGGTGTTCGGCGTGGGGCAGTATCAGTTCAGCGACTTTGTGCGGGTCGGCGCGCCGCTGAATATTCTGTTTTGGATTCTGGCGACGCTGCTGATTCCGAGGTTTTGGGGGTTTTAGACCATCTCTCCGGACTCCCAAAATGCGGGACGCAGCTCGTAGTGTTCCACGCAGCTAAAATAGAATCGGGCGACCTGTTCATAGGAGCGAAAGGCGCCTGTCGGCAACTCGCGATACTGCCCAGCTTGCTGATATAGCATCGGCAGCGTTGCGTGCCCGCCGTTTGCTGCTATAATCGCGTGAATCACCTCTGACCAACTCATCGGATACGCCTCCTGACTCGCGCAATTCCGCAAAGATCCCTTCACTCCCCCCTCGCAGTGCGTATCTCCCGAATCGCCCGCAGATGCTCCTCGTAAGTGCGCGAGAAGCGGTGGTAGCCGTTCGCCTGCGCCACATAGAACAGGTACTCGGTCTGTTCTGGCTGCAGCGCGGCGCGGACGCTCGCCAGCCCAGGATTCGCAATCGGCCCGAGCGGCAGCCCCCGATTCAGATAGGTATTGTAGGGCGAGGGATGCTTCAGATCCTTATACAGCACACGCTCCTTCCAAGAGCCTATCCCGTACAGCACCGTCGCGTCGATCTGCAGGGGCATGTTGATTTTCAGGCGGTTGTAAATCACCGACGCCACGCGCGGGCGTTCGTCGTCGTGCAGCACTTCCTTCTCGATCATTGAGGCGATGGTGAGCAGTTCGTGCAGGCTCAGCCCGCGCTGCTGCATGGCGTCTTTGTAGCGCAGGTAGACCTGCTGGCGCGTCGTATTGAGCATCGTGCGGATGGCTTGCTCTGCGCCTGTACCAGGAGGCAGGCGATAGGTGCTGGGGAACAGGTAGCCCTCTAAGTGGAGGTTCTCAGGCAGGGGCATGCCGATGTCTTTGAAGCGTTGGGGCTGCTGACAGAGGGCGAGGAATTCCTCTTTGTCAACAACGCCGCGCTCATGCAGGCGTTCGGCGATGCGGGCAATCGTCCAGCCCTCGGGAATCGTGACCCAGTTGCGCGTGAAGCGTTCGTAAATGAGGATGTCGGCGATTTCGAACAGGCTCTGGTTCGGGCTGAACTCATAGTCGCCCGCGGTAATCTGAGCTTTCCCGTGGCGTTTCACCCACCACGCAAGCAGGCGCGGGTTGCGGACGAGTTTGCGCGCGGCGAGCCGCTCGGCAAGCGCGTCGGCGTCCATCGGCTCGCGCAGGCGCACCAGCTGAGGCTGAAAAGCGCTGCTGAACGGGCGCGTCTGCAAGTAGAACCAGACGCCCAACGCACCCAGTACGAGTAGGGGCAGAGCGATAACGCCAGCGATTAGAAGACGCTTCATATCACCCCGCTACAGGGCTTCTCCTTCGCACTCCCCAGGCAATCAGACGCAGCAGTCCCGTGAAGAGCGCAACGCCCGCAAGCGAAATAATCCAGAACACGGGGCTAATCGCGCCGAACAGCCCACGCCCGACGAACTGATTGCGCAGCGCAATCCCCAGCGAGACGCCCAGCACCCACGCAATTGGCAACGCCCACTGCGGTGGCTGCGCCCGATAGACGCCCAATGGCAGCGCTGCGACGAACCAGCCCAGCAGAAACGCAGGGAGGTTGCGCTGTAGCCCGTACTCATCGAGCGTGCCGTGACTCTGTAAGCCGACCAGCACGAACAGCGTCAGCGCAATCGTGTCGCCCAGCATCCAGCCCCAACGCATAACATGAGGATACCCCAGAACCAGGCGAGGTATAATCAGAGCGTGGCAATCGCTACAGAAATTGTTCCTTAGTGTCTATGAAAACCCTGCGTTTCTCTGGCGTTTCGGAGGCAAATCTGCTCTCCGAAGATAAGGTCGCGCAAACCGTCTGGCGTCTGGCGTTGCCGACGATGGCGGCGTCGGTGGTGCAATCGGCGAACAGTTTCCTGGATCGGATTTTTGTGGGGCGTTTAGGCGCGGACGCGCTGGCGGCGGTGGGCGTCGGCAGCCAGCTGGTGTTTCTGACGATGGCGCTGGCGATGGCGGTCTCTACAGGCGCGACGGCGATTGTAGCGCGGATGGTCGGGGCGAACGATCGGCAGAGTCTGCGCGAGGCGGCGCGTCAGGCGTTGGGTATCGCGCTGGTACTGGGAACCATCTTCACGGCGCTGGGCTACCTGCTGCTGCCGCAGATTATCCGCTGGTACGGTCTGGAGGCGGGAGCGGATGCGAAAGCCCGCCAGTTCCTGCTGCTGGCGTTGCTGGGCGCGCCCGCAAGCTTCGTGATGATGGGGCTGAGCGGCACTTTTCGCGGGCTGGGCGACACGCGCTCGCCGATGTACGCCAGCATCGTCGCGACCCTCGTGCATATCGTGGGCGATTACCTGCTCATTTTCGGCAAGTTCGGTTTCCCGAAGCTGGGCGTTCAGGGCGCAGGAATCGCGATGGCGCTCTCGTTGTGGGCGGGGGCAGGCATGCTGTGGCTGCAGTTGTGGTTCAGCCCACGGCGCGAGTTAGCCTCCCCTGCGTTCCCCGTGCTCGCATGGTGGAAACGCATTCTGCGCATCGGGCTGCCCGCCTCCGCGCGTACTTTTATCTACAGCACGAGTTCCGTGATGTTTACGGGCGTGCTGGCGGCGACGACGGCAGGCACGACGGCGGTCGCCGCGCTCCCAATTGGGCTGACCGCCGAATCGATCGCCTTTATGCCAGGATTCGCCTTCGCGATTGCGGCATCGGCGTTGGTGGGTCAGGCGCTCGGCGCGAAGAACGAACGGCTCGCGGAACGCTTCGGCTGGACGGCGGCGTGGCAATCGTGCGCCGTGATGACCACGATGGCGGTGGTGTTCTATGTGTTCGCGGAGCAGTTCGCAGGGCTGTTCACCACCGATCCGCAGGTGAAGGCGCTGGCGGTCGCCTACCTGCGCATCAACGCGCTGACCGAGCCGCTGCTTGCGTTCGGGATGACCCTGGCGGGGGCGCTGCAGGGCGCGGGCGACTCGCTCAAGGCGATGCTGGCGACCTTGCTCACGCAGTGGGTGGTGCGCGTGCCGCTGGCGTACCTGCTGGCGTTCGGGCTGGGCTGGGATGCGCACGGTGCGTGGTGGGCGATGGCGCTCAGCTCAGGGTTCAGCGGACTGCTGATGATAGCGCTGTTCAAGCACGGCGGGTGGAAGCAGGTCAAGGTGTGAGCTACCGCCCCGCCAGCATCAGTTCCCCTTTCGCCACAGCGAGCAGTTCGTCCATCGTTGTCTCGGCGACGGCGACGGAACGATCCGCCACGCCATAATAGACCATCCAGCGCCCGTCGTCCATCGGGGTCAGTCCAGTGGGAAACACCACACGCTCAAAGAAGCCGCTCACCTCGTAGTCTTCCGAGGGAGCAATCAGCGGCTCGTGCGAACGGCAGATGACCCTGTGCGGTTCGTCTAAGTCGAGCAGCGCAACGCCCGCGCAGTAGCCGTCTTTCGCGTTCACGCCGTGATACACAATCAGCCAGCCTTCGGGCGATTCTACAGGCGGCGCACCCGCCCCAATGCGCCTCGAATCCCAGTGGTGGATGCGCGGCGCCATCAGGAACTGGTGGTCGCCCCAGTGCAACAGGTCGGGCGAGTAAGCAACCCACATATTGGGTCCGTTGAACGCCGACGACGCCGTGCGGTGCATCGCCACATAACGCCCTTTCACCTTTCGCGGGAACAGCGTCGCATTTTTGTTCTCGTGGTGCAGAATCAGTCCCAGTCGCTGGAAGCTTTTGAAATCTTCCGTGCTGGCAATCCCGACGCAGATGCCATAGCGCGAGACCGCCGTATAGGAGACATAATACACGCCATCGATTGGCGTGATTCGGCAGTCCTCGATGCCGTACTCTTCATATTTCGTCTCTGGGAACAGGGTGGGCGTCTCGTCGACAGTGAAATGGATGCCGTCCGTACTGCGGGCAAGCCGCAGATGGGAAATCGAGCTGAGATAGGTGCGTCCTTCGTAAGTCACGGCGCGTGGGTCGCTCAGGTCAGTCAGCGGCGAGTAGCGCGGAAAGGTCAGAATCTCCAGCCGATTCGAGCTGGAACTGTTCAGGTTCAGCACAGGCACGCCCACGAGGTCGGGGTCGTCCAGAATCGGTCGCTCCGCCACGCGCAACAGCAAGATGATTTCATCGCCGAATCGTGTCGCGCCCGGGTTGAACGCGCCGATGACCTCCAGATTGGGTTCTGAAGGCGTTACCATTTCAGGCGTGATAATCGGATTTTCCGCCACACGCTTCGCCACAGATGCTAACCTCCTTGTGAATAAGACGGCTGCGCTGGCTCGCCGTCCGTAGTGAGCCTGATAATGAGTCTTTCCATAATTTCGGCGGCGTTCACACTGGGGCGCAGCCCCTTGAGCGCGAGGTCGGCTTCCTCGATGGCGTGGAACGCCGCGCAGAGCTGCGCGAGGTTCAATCGCTCCGCCTGTTTCAGCAGCCGATCCTGCAGAAAAGGCTGACGCGCGAGCATCTGTAGCACATCGGGGTCTTTCGGCAGTTTCTGGGCGACCTCCGCGCTGACCCGGTTCGGTTGCTTGACAGGTTGCTGGTACTGCAGCAGCGTGCGCACCCCCCAGAGCAGTCGATACTGGCGGGCGATGAGGGCGAGGGTCTTCATCGCGGTCTCCTCGGCGCGAGTTCCCGACTGAAACATCAGGCGCAGCTGGCGCATCGCTGCGCACGCGTCGCGCGCGACCACCGTATCGACCAGTTTGAACACCTGCGCCTGCTGAGAGGGGGCAACGACCATATCGATATCCAGACGGCTAATCTCGCTGTGGGGTTCCACGAAGAGAATCACCTTTTCCAGTTCGGCGAGGGCGCGGTCGGCGACGCTGTCGACGAGGGTCTGTAAATATTCGGCGTCTTCGGGGCGCAGGCGTTTGCCCGCGTCCTGCGCCATTTCGACCAAGCGACGGGTGAGCGTTGCGCCCGTGAGCGCGGTCAGCTTGATGACCATCCCGCGTTTTTCGACCGCCTTCACGAGCGCGTTCCATGCGGCTTTCGCACTCTCGCTCTCTTCGACCGCGCTAGGCAGCAGCACGAGGCAGGCGAACAGGGGGATTTGCTCCACAAGGCGCGCGAGGCTCTGCAAATCCACGGCGCTGTAGCGGTTGACAGCGTGCAGGATGACCAGCCGCCGTTCCGATTCCATCGGAATGGTCTGAACTGCCCCTCCGAGCGCGGCGACGGGCGTTTCGCGGGCGTCCAGCACAGCCTCGTCGATACTGTTCGGCGCGATGGACAGTGCACGGCGCAACTGCGTCAGAAACTCGCGCTGCAGCACAGGCTCCTCTCCTTCCAGCAGATAGACCGCCGCCGGCGCACGCCAATCGCTTGTCTTGAGTTCGCTGTATTTCTTAACTGCCATAGAGCTTTTGCCGTCCCAGATCGAGCAGCCTTAAGATAAGCCGCCCTGCGCCGAGTTCCTGCAGGATCTGATGCTGAACCCGCACCGTTTGCTGGGCGACTTCTGATTCCAGTGCGGCGCGGCGTTGAGGCGCAGCGTAGAAGTATTCCAGCAGTGCAGGCGTCAGGGCGTCCAGCAAGGGCGCGGCGTCGCTGCCTCGCTGGCGCAGGCTGTCCGCCGCGTGCTGTAGATACGCGCGTGGCGTCTGTCCAGCGGCGGGCGGCGCGACCTCCATCAGGCGCAACGCGAACACGAGGCGCTGGTAGAGCCGCTGCGCCCGATGGAGGGGCTTCGAGCGCGCCCAGCCCAGACGCGGCGCAACCAGCAGATACAGTATCACCAGCGCCATCGTCACGATGAGCGTATCGATGATGCGCTGGAGCCATCGACGACGCGCCTGCCGTGTCGCCTCGTCGGCATGGGGCTCAGCGGACGCCGCGGCGTCAATCACAGGCGCATTCCGCGTGGCGTCAAAGGCGACCCAGCCGACGCCGTCAAAGAAGACCTCCGTCCACAGATGGCGATGCTCCTCGCGCACGATGTATTCGCCCGTATCGGGATCACGCTCCTGAAGAATAAACCCGGAAGCGACCCGCGCGGGAATATTCGCGTAGAGACACAGCACCGCCAGCGCTGTGGCGAACTCCACACAGTAGCCCTGTTTCGCCTCGAACAGAAAATATTCCACTACATCGACATCAGGAGGATACGCCTCCACATTCAGGTTATATGCCGTGTTCTGTTCAATATAGCGCACGAGCGCCATCACCTTGTCATACTGCGTGGGTTGGTCGCGCGTGAGCTGTTGAGCCAGCTCCGCCAGTTGAGGGCGCATCAACTTTCGTGGTAGCCGACTCACCGGTCGAACTGGCGATACGAAATGGGGGGGCGAAGGCGGCGCGTCGCGCAGAATGCGCGGGTCTTCCGTGGGCCAATACGCTCTGACCGTGTAGCGCTCGCCCGCGCTGAGCGATTCATGGCTCACGAGCGCGCCCACAGGATACAGATAGTAGAGGTGCCTCAGGGGCGCTTCAACCTCCAGCGGGTAGCCCGGCAGATAGATGTTCCGATGCCAGTGGGTGCTCAGGCGCACAGTCGCTGTCACCTGACGCGAGGGTGGCGTCTCGATAAAGCGCGAGACCACGAAAACCCCCGCGCGCGGGCTAACCATCGGGATATATGAGCCATATCCCCGATTCCAGCCGCGCCCCGTGTAGTAGCTGTAGGACTCCGTGCGCAGGTAAGACGGCTGCACCGCGCCCTCCAGACGCACACGCATCACTTCCATCTTGCTCAGAGCAACGGCGCCTGTCCCCGCCTGCAGCTCAGGCGGCGTTTCCACTTGAGGCGTCGGACGCATCTGCGCTCGGAACGGCATCCCCACCACCACTGTGGAAATCAACTGCCCCGCCGTGAGCGCAATCAACGGCGTAATCAGAAACGCAGCAATCCCTGTAAACGCGCTCGCCGCGAACACCGTGCGCAGCGCGTAGCTCGTCTCCAGACGCTCCGTGCGCCCCCATTCCAGCCGATGACTCGCCAGCATCAAAAACAGCATCGTCAACAGCATCAACCCAAACAGCCATAGAATCTGCGTCGCCAGCATGTAGGTCGCAATCAGCCCGAACAGCGCCAGCGCAGGCACGCTCTGGAACACCAGAGAACTCATCGAGACCATCAATGCGCTGCGTAAACACAGATACCACAGAAACGAGAGACTCAAATAGGTTTCAATCGCCGTGTCTGTGCCCAGCCCGGCCAGACTGTTGAGATAGGATTGCCCCGTCAGACACAGGAACGCTAGCGCGCCATCGACAACCCCCAGCACGAATCGGGTGTTTTCCGAAAGAGGGTACCGACTGAGCCATGCGCTCAAGCCCACCCCTACCGTCAACAACACGAGAAACGGGGCGACAGAAAACTCCGTCACCCGCGCGAACTGCACCACCAGCACGCTCGCCAGCGTCAGCAACCACACGGCCCCATACGCCGCAATCGGGGGCGGAGATCCCGTCGAAACCGTTCGTTCCAGCGCCATCAGTAGTTATACGATTCTACCCCACTCGAAGTTCGCAACACGCGCGTTCGCGCAGCGCGTCTAAAACTGTGGTATACTTTGAGGGGAGACCATCCCGACAGGAGGAGACTGTTATGAAGCAATTAGGCTTGTTCGCGGCAATTCTGAGTATCGCGTTGCTCACGCCGTCGTGGGCGCAGGAAACGCCTGTAGAGAAGGATTCTAAGGGTCCCACCGTGCAACCACAGCCTCAGGTGACGCCCACGCGCGGTGATGTGCTGATGCCCGCCAATCTGGCAACCCGACTGAACCTCAACGAGGAACAGCGGGCTCGCATCGAGGGACTCTGGAAACAATATAACGACCGCAGCGAGCAGATTCGGCGCGACACCTCGCTGACCTCCGAACAACGCATCGGGCGCCTGCGCCAGGCACGCGAAGAGTATGTGCGCCTCATCCGCACGGTTCTCAACGAGGAGCAACTCAAGAAGTTCGAAGCGCTGCTGGAGGAGCAATCGCCTGCGCTCGGTAGTCTGGCGAATATGCGCCTGACGCCTGAGCAGATGGAGAAAATCCGCGAAATTGTGCAACGCTACAACCAGATTCGCCAGCAAATCACGAACGACACTTCACTCACACCCGACCAGCGCTCGCGTCGCCTGCAGGAAGTCAACCAGCAGATGATGGAGGAAATCCGCAACGCGCTGCCCAAGAACCTGCAGGAGCAGTGGGACAAGGCGATGAAGCGCGACCAGCAACAGGGCGAGAAGAAAGAAGAAAAGAAAGGCGGCAACCAGTCGCCGCCGAACCCGTAACGCCCCATCGATACAGGTAAGCGACAGTTCAAGAGTAGACGGCGGCGACTTGTCCCCCAGTCAATAAAGTTTGTCGCGCGGGCTTCGCTTGAGGGGAGCAATCGCCGTCGTTATGCACTCCAAGCATCCACGGTTGCAAAGCGGATTTACCATGTATCGTTGCGCGCTTTCCATCGCAGGTAAAAATGGTACAATTCCCCTACTGGAGGTCATTTACCGATGAGCTACGATGTGAAGGACTTAGCGCTGGCGGAGCAAGGCGCGCTTCGTATGGAATGGGCGGACAACGAAATGCCCGTGCTGCGCCTGATCCGCCAGCGATTTGAGCAGGAAAAGCCGCTCAAGGGCGTCCGGATCGCGGCGTGTCTGCATGTCACTACCGAAACAGGCAACTTGATGCGCACCCTCAAAGCGGGCGGCGCGGAGATCGCCCTGTGCGCCTCGAACCCCCTCTCTACGCAGGACGACCTCGCCGCAGCGTTAGTCAAATACGAAGGCATCAGTGTCTACGCCATCAAGGGCGAAGACAAAGAGACCTACTACAAGCATATCCATCAGGCGTTAGACATCCAGCCGCAGATTACGATGGACGACGGCTGCGACCTCGTGAGTGTGCTGCACACCGACCGCCGTGAGGGGCTTGCCAGCGTGATTGGCGGCACGGAGGAGACCACCACAGGCGTGATTCGCCTGCGCGCGATGGCGAAAGAAGGCGTGCTGCAGTACCCCGTGATTGCCATCAACGACGCCTACACCAAGCACCTTTTTGACAACCGCTACGGCACAGGGCAAAGCACGATGGACGCGATTATGCGCGCCACGAACCTGCTGATTGCAGGGCGCAAGGTGGTGGTCATCGGCTACGGCTGGTGCGGACGCGGTGTGGCGATGCGGGCGCGCGGTCTCGGCGCCCATGTGATTGTGTGCGAGGTGAACCCCCTGCGCGCGCTGGAAGCCATCATGGACGGCTACGAGGTCATGCCGCTAGCTCACGCAGCGCAGGTCGGCGACATCTTCATCACGGTCACGGGCAACTACCATGTGCTGCGCGAGGAGCATTTCCAGCGGATGAAGTCAGGCGCGATTGTGTGCAACACGGGGCACTTCAATGTAGAGATCGACATCCCCGCACTGGAGCGCATGGCGACGGGCAAGCGCACGGTGCGCGCGTTCGTGGACGAGTACCGACTCGGCGATGGGCGACGGCTGTATTTGCTGGGCGAGGGACGCTTGATCAACCTCGCCGCCGCCGAGGGACATCCTGCCGCCGTGATGGATATGAGCTTCGCGAACCAGGCGTTGAGCGTGGAGTATATCATGAAGCACCACGCGAACCTGTCCCGCGATGTATTCCCGGTGCCCGCCGAAATCGACGCGCAGGTCGCCCAGCTCAAGCTGCAGGCACTCGGTGTGCAGATCGATGCGCTCACCGAAGAGCAGGCGAAGTATCTCGACTCGTGGCAGGAAGGGACATAGTACCCTCACTTCCTACCCCCCTCTCCTACATGGTGGGAGAGTGGGGGACACCTTGCGCAGCGCCCACGTACGGCTCCCCTCCCCCAGGTCGCAGGAGAGGGGGCAAAATACGACATCTGAGACCTGCTCGAAAGCTGATTACCTCGATCGTTCCACCCCGCAGATTGTGCCCTCGCACGCGAATACGCGCACCTTCAACCTGACGCCGACCCCCGCTTCGGGCGTGCAACTGGTGACTATCAGCGGAACGGTGGTCGACGCGGTGACGAACGCCCCCCTGCGAAACGCCTATGTGGAGGCGTATCGGGTGGCGTCGGGTTCAACAGCTCGGCGCATCTACACAATGACCAGTCCGACGGGACGCTTTACCCTATCCAACTGTGTACCAGGTACCTATGTTATCTGGGCATGGCGTGTGGGCTATTACCAGTCTCCCAACCTAGAGATACAGGTGAGCGATCTGGTGAACGACGCCTTAATCCCCTGCGCGCCGCATGGCGTAGCAACCACGAACTGGCGTCTGGATCGGTTTTTCGATGCACTGTCAGGCGACGAGTTGCGGGCGGGCGAGTGCGTCCTCCAGAGTGAAGCAGGCTGGTCGATGCGCTTCCACTTCTGGCGAAATCAACAACACGATCGTCTCCCCGCGCATCAGCGTTATACGATTATCGTGCGATATAATAACACGGATCGGGTGTATCATCCCTCGACGCGTGTAGGGTTCCAGTTCACCGAGGGTGGAACCGACTATACCTCGCATTATCTCGCGCCGGGCGATGTGCCGTTAGGTTCGCTGTCGGTTGTCGTGCACAACATGCTCAACGGCGCGCCCGTGGCGGGCGCACTGGTGCAGATTCGCTATGGCAACCGCCCACTGCACTCGATGTACACCGACAGTCAGGGGCGGTATAGCTTCAACAACCTGCCGCGCGACTATCGCGAGTTGATTGTCGATGTCTCCAAGCCAAGCTGGTGCAGCTACTCGTGGCGCATGCCCCCGCTGACCGTCAGCAGCAACATGAACGACCTGTTTATCTGCCCCAATAACACCCCCGTCGGGAACCTGCGGTTTTATGTCTACGACGAACCTGCAGGTTTCTACATCACTAACTCCGTGTTGCAGATTACACTCCCCAGTGGCACAGCATGCGCGTCGACCTACCCAATGGCAACTACGACGAAATCGCGGGGTTGCCCGCAGGGAGGAGAAACGCCCCGCTCGCCGAATGATAGGGTCGTGCTACGGATTGCGCACTCGGCTGATGTGCATTTGGGCAGGGCGTTTGGCTATCTGGGGGAGGCGGCGCAGGCGCATCAGGAGCGACTGAAGCGAGCGTTTCGGCGCGTGTTCACAGAGGCGGAGGCGCGCGAGTGCCGCGCCGTGCTGATTGCAGGCGACCTGTTCGACAGCCCGCGCGTTGGGCGCAGCTGGGTCGAGTTCGCGCTCGCCGTGATTGCCGAGTCGCGCCTGCCCGTGATTGTGATCCCGGGCAACCACGACCCTGCCGAGCAGCACCCGTTTCGCGAAGCACGCCTGCCTACCAACCTCTATTTCCTGCCTGAAACAGCCCGCCTGCGACTCGACGAGCTAGAACTTGAAATTGTCGCCTGTCCAGCAGGCGATGCGGCGCGTTGGCAAGCCGCCCTGCGCCGCGACCCGCACGGCGCGCCCCTGCAAATCGCGCTGATGCACGGCGCGATGCCCAGCGCAGGCGGCGAAGGCGACATTCAGCCTGCACGGATTGCCGAAAGCGAGCTGGACTATGTGGCGCTGGGCGACTGGCACTCGCCGCAGGAATGGACGCAGGGGCGCACGGTCTGCTACTACAGCGGCGCGCCTGAGATGATTATGCCCCGCCAGCAACTGCCCGCAGTGATGCTAATCGTGGAACTTGCGCAAGGACAACCCAGCCGCGCGGAGCGCGTCGTCACGGGCGAGGCACGCTACCCCGACGGTGCACAGAACGGCGTGCTACTCTGGGACATCGCCCGCTATGAGGCGATGCAGGCGCTACTGACTGACCTGCGTGAAATCTTGACTCCCGAAACCGTCGCCGTAGTGCGCCTGACAGGGCGATGGCGCGGCGAAGAGCCACTGAATGTGCAACTTTTAGCCGAAAACCTGCAACCTCGCTGCCTGTGGCTGGAGCTGGAGAGTGCGTTCCAGCCCGAACTGCTGCACCCCCATACACCGTTCGAAGAAATGTTAACGACGCTGGCTCAGGAACGCGCTGAGCGCGAGCCTGAACAGGCAAGCCTTTACTACGAGGCGGCGCAAACCGCTCTCTACCTGCTTCGAGGGGGCAGACTATGAGGTTTCTCCGTCTCGCGCTGGAGGGCTATGGACGGTTCCGTGAGCAAACGGAGTTCAAGTTCGACGCGGGGTTGAACTGCGTCCTCGGCGCGAACGAGTCGGGCAAAAGCACTGTGCTGGCTGCCCTGCTGGACGCGCTCTACACCCTGCCCACCCGCACGGCGCAGTCCGCCCGCGAGCGCATCCACTGGGGACATCCGCACGGCTGGACACTGGAACTGGAGCTGGAACTGCGCGGGGAACGCGTATTGCTCCGAAAGTTTCACCCTGTAGACGACCCGCGCAAACGCGCCGAGTTCCTGTTGCAGGCGGGAGAGGAAACTCTCAGCGGCGACGCCGCGCGCGCCCGCTGGGAACAGCTCTGGCGCATCCCGCAAGAGGTCTACCTAGCGACCGCCTGCGTGCGCCAGCGCGAACTGACGCAGATTGCGAACCGCAATCTCAAGTCGTTGCAACAGCAGTTGCGCGAAAGCGCGGTGAACGCCGACCTGAACCGCATTCTGAATATGCTGCAACAAGAGCGGCGTCGCCTGCGCACGCAAATCGAAATGCAGCAGCGTGCGGTTCAAGCCACTGAGGCGCGCTTGCAGACCGCCCAGAACGCCTCGCGTCGCCGCCGTGAGCTGCGCGACGTGCTGTATAAGATTGAGGCAGAAACTGCTACTCTGAGTTCACAGATTGAGCGGGACGAGCAACTCCTGCAACGCGGGCGCGCGCTGGCGGATCAGCAGAACCGCCTGGAACGCCTGCGCCGTGAGGCGGACGCCAACCAGCGCCATTTAGACCAGCTGGAGCAGCTGGAGCGACGCGCCCGCGAGTTGGAGAGCGAGCTGGAGACGAGGTTTTCCACGCTGAGCCTGCTGCCGAGCGACTTCAAGGAGCAACTGGATGCGGCGTATCTGCGCTATCAGGACGCGGCGCGTCGTCTGCACCTCCTTTCAGATCAGGCGCGTCGAGAGCGCGGGGTTCAGCAGCAGGCGCGCGGGCGGGCGCAGGCGCGGCTCGGTTTCGCCGTGATGGGCGTCGCGTTGTTGATTGCCTGTGTTCCGCTCTGGAGCGTCGCGCCTGTGCTGGGCGGCGTTGCGCTCGCACTGGGACTGACCGCCTTGGGCGTCGCGTTGCTCTGGCGCGGGCGCGGCGACGCACAAACACCTGCTGAGCCGTCGCTGCAACAAGCGCAACGGGAGGCGCAGGCGCACTGGCAAACCCTCTCTACGCTGTTGCAAGCGGCGGGTTACACACTGGAGACGCCCATTCAGAACGGCGCAACGGGCGAGTACGGCGTGCAGGCTACCCAGCAACTGCAGCGGGCAATCCAGCAGTTTAGCGAGCAGTGGAACGCCCTGCAGACGCGCCGCGCCGAGCTTGAACGCACGCGCCATCAGATTGAAGCCCTGCACGCTGTGCAGGACCCCAAAGCCCTGCGCGAACGCCAGCGCGAACTCGCAGTGGAGATTCTCGGACTGCAGGAACAGATTCAACGCGACCTCCTCGCCCGCGAAGGACTCTCCGCCGAAGCGTTGCTGCGCCTCGAAAACAAAGTCGCGCGCGAGCGTCAGCAACTGAACGCGCTGCAGGAGGAGCGACTGCGCTGCGAGGGTGCGCTGCAGAGCCTGCCCGACGCCGAGCCGGTCGATGCTGTCGAACTCGAACACGCCCGCGCCCTGCAGCGACTGGAGCATCCGCTCCATCGCGCCCGCCTACTGGAAACGACGGAGCAGCTACTCAGCGAGGCGAACGCGCGGTACCTGGGCGACCTCAGCGCGCGCCTCAAGCCCCGAATCGAGCAGCATCTGCCCACGCTCACGCTCGGACGCTATACGCAAGCCGACCTCGACGAAACGCTCAGCCTGCAGGTGCATCACCCCGAACGCGGCGCGGTGTTGCCTGTGGAGGATGGTCAGCCCGCATGGAGTGCGAGCGTGCTGGATCAGCTCTTTTTCGCGTGTCGGCTGGGCTTGTCCGACGCGCTCGCCGACGACCTGCGCCTGCCCCTGCTGCTGGACGACCCGTTCGTGCATTTCGACGCTGAGCGGTATCGCGCCGCGCTGGAGCTGCTTACCCGCGTCGCGCAACAGACACAGGTCATCTTATTCACTTGTCGCGCCCTGCCCGACGGCGACTGGGGCAAGGTGCATCGCCTGTGAACTCAGGTATACTCCCGCTATGCAACCCGTTTCCGTCGGCGAGGTGGTCATAGGCGATGGCAGGCTGTGCCTGATTGCTGGTCCATGCGTTATCGAGAGCCTCGAACTGTGTCAGCGCGTGGCAGACCACCTGATGCGCGTGTGCCAGCGGCTGGAAATCCCCTACATCTTCAAGGCGTCATTTGATAAGGCGAACCGCACAGCGCACGATTCGTTTCGAGGTCAGGGGCTGGAAGCGGGACTCGAGGTGTTGAGTCGCATTCGGCGCGAGTTCGGCGTGCCCGTGACGACCGACATCCACGAATCGTGGCAGGCGGAGCCGACGGCGCAGACGGTGGATTTATTGCAAATCCCCGCGTTTCTATGCCGACAGACCGATTTACTGCAGGCGGCGGCGCGCACAGGCAAGCCCGTGAACGTGAAAAAGGGGCAGTTCCTCGCTCCGTGGGACGCAGGCAATATCGTGGAGAAGCTGCGGGCGTTCGGCGCGACAGGGATTTTACTGACCGAGCGTGGAACAAGCTTCGGCTACAACACTCTGATTGTGGACATGGCAGGCTTGCCCATTCTGCGCGGCTTCGGCGTCCCCGTTGTGTTCGACGCCACGCACAGCGTGCAGCGCCCCGGCGGTGCAGGCAGGCAGTCGGGGGGCGATCGGAGCGCGATTGAACCGCTGGCGCGCGCTGCCGTCGCGGTAGGGATCGACGCGCTCTTTATGGAGACCCATCCCGACCCGTCGCGCGCCCTTTCCGACGCCGCCACACAGTACCCGCTCGAGCAGATGGAACCCCTGCTCCAGCGGCTCCTGCGTATCTGGGAGGCGGCGTAATAGCCTATGCCAGCCCCTTCTCCTTCAGATATTCGCGATAGACCGCAACCGCCTGCGGCATCGTGCTGGTGAGCTGCATAATGCCGCTGACGCGCCCCTTGGGCTGAATCTTGCGCTGCGTAAACGCCATCATCGCGTTCTCCTGCCCCGTGTAGAGCTTGTGGAACAGCTCGGCGGTCAGCGTCAGCGCGGCTTCCTCCTCGCCCTCGGGCTTCTCCGTGATGACCTCCAGCTTACCCCCGCGCGTGTCAATCCAGAAATCGATGTCGGGCTGCTTAATGTGAATCGCAATCAGCATATCCAATTTCTGCCAGCCTTCGCGAATCACATCAACATCGCGCAGTCGGTGAATGAACTCCAGTACGAACGGTTTCGCTTGTTCCGCGTCTCGATATGGGAACCCCATCGTCGTCTACCTCCGAATGAACAGTTAGACAGGGCGCGGCGATTTCCTGCAGACTCGGCGTGGATGCGCCCCCCCTTAAGAACTTACCGCGCGCTGCCGATAATAGCCACAGCAAATTTGCGGAGCAACTACCCAACAGGGGGTCAACGGAATGAGTCTGAGGATTAACACGAACATCCAGTCGCAGAATGCTTTGCGGAATGTGAGTCTCACTTCCGATTTGATGGGACGCACGATTGAACGGCTGGCGTCAGGGTTGCGCGTGAATCGCGCCGCGGATGACCCGGCAGGCTTGATTATTTCGGAGAACCTGCGGGCGCAAATCACGGGCTTACAGCAAGCGGTGAACAACGCGCAGGACGCTGTAAATATGATCAAGACCGCCGAGGCGGCGCTGGACGAAGTGCATAATGCCCTGCGCACCATGCGGCAGCTCGTGTTGCATGCGGCTAACACGGGCGTCAACGACTACGCTGCACTGCAGGCCGACCAGACTCAAATCCGTGCCCTCGTCGACAGCATTAACCGCATCGCGGAGCAAACCTCCTTCGGCACGAAAAAGCTCCTGGACGGCACTTCGGGCATTAGCGCCGCCGTGACCAACCCCTCGCGCATCTCGGGCATCTTTATCGGGGGACTGTTCAACAACTTCGCCACCGATAGCGGCGCGGTGACCCTGCAGGTCACCACCGCCGCCACACGCGCGACGATTATCGGCTCGCGCGTGTTCGCTGCGGGCACCACTTTGGCAAGCTTGATGGGAACCCCTGCGGGGAATGTCGTCATCAACGGCTACACGATTAAGGCGGAGGCGAACGAAACCGTCGGCAGTTTCATCGATAAAATCAACGCTGTTTCGCATGTGACGGGCGTCGTGGCGAACTATAATGATTCGACCCGCCAGATCGAGCTGCGCCACCGAGAGTACGGCGCGCAGTTTCAGGTGAACCTCAACGACACGGCAGGTATTATCTTGAACGCGCCTGGCTCCCAGAGCGCGACAGGTGTGGATGCAGTTGCGACCGTGATTGCTAATACGGTCAACGGCGTGCAGACCGTCACCTTCACAGGCGGTCAGGCGACAGGCGATTCGGGACTGCGCCTGCGCGACGGCTACGGAAATGTGATTATGCTGACGGAGGCGGGCAACGACACGAGTCTGGCGGCGGCACAGGTCGCCGTTGTGACAGCAGGCTTGCTTCAATTTCAGGTCGGCGCGAACGCCGGGCAGTTCGTGCGCTTCTCGCTGATGGATGTGAACGCCTCAAAACTGGGGACGACAGTCATTAGCGGACAAAGTCTTGCGACCATCGATATCACCCAGCCCAACTCAACCGATAACGCTCTGCGCATTATCGACGCCGCGATTACCGAGATCTCCAAAATGCGCGGCGATATGGGCGCGTTCCAGCGCTATGTGCTGGAGAGCAACATCCGCTCGCTCAATGTCGCCCGTGAGAATGTGATGGCAAGTGAGTCGACGATTCGCGACGCCGACTTCGCGCTGGAGATTTCGAACTTCACCAAGCAACAGATTCTGATGCAGTCAGGCATGTCGGTGCTGGCGCAGGCGAACTCAATGCCGCAGACCGTGTTGCAGTTGCTCCAGCGGCTCTAATACGAGGAGCGTCACGGGGTGGATATCGTCG
>CALKLF010000045.1 GCA_937992175.1 uncultured Fimbriimonadales bacterium
TTCGAAAAATCGGGGGCGTCAGTGTTTGAGATGCCTCGCTCCGCTCGGCATGACAAGGGGCACTCGGAGCGCAACCCCTGTCATTCCGAGCCGAAGGCGAGGAATCTCCACCAACTCGAAGCGTTTTTCGAACACCCTCGCAGTCGTCCCTCGCCCACGCCTCTAATGAGGCGCGCTGAAAGCCTCTTCCAGCTCAGCGTCAGGGATTCAGGGTCTGACGGCGCGTGGCATAGCGCAGCTGGAACCCCGCAGGCGGGTTACTGCCCTGCAGCGTAGTCCAGAGTGCGCCAGTCGGTACCGAGTCAGGCGCAACCAGTACCCGCAATCCCACATCAAGCGATTGCCCGCGCACCAGTGTCCAGTCCGCATCCCAGCCTGCCAGACTGGAAAGAACGGGCGTGCTATAGCTGTTCCCGTTTCCCAGCCAACTGCTGGAGATAAGGATCTGGTAACGCGCGGGTTGCTCGCTTCCCGAAAGTTCTAGCAGATACCCGCGCACGGGCGTTTCGGTATAGCTCAAGCCGATTGCGTTCACCACAATCGTCCCAGTGGAGTTGACGGAGAACGACGGACTGGTAAACGGCGCGGGCAGGGTATAGCTGAGGCTGTTCGGCAGGGTGGTCGTGACCGCCTCGATGCCACGGGCTTCCGAAGTGACAATTTTCACTCGGAACGACTCGCCCGCGGTCAAGATACTGCTGGGGATAATCGGGTAGCGCATGACCGCGCCGTCGATGATGGTTGCGCCCAGCCCAACAATACTGCCGCGCACCGCCGACTGGAGAAAGACCTGCGCCGTGGCGCTTTCGTTCGCCCCGGTGTCGATTCCTGAAACACTTACCGTGCCGCTCGATACATCGAACACGCGCACGATGCTGCCGTCTGCCTGATTGAAGTCGATATTATAAGTCGTGGAAGCGGTGAACTGCCGCCCACGCTGAAGCCAGACGCGGTTGGGGACGCCGCTCGCGAGGCGCACGGCGATGACATCGTGGATTCCCACGCGTACATTCGGAATAGTGTAAGTGTTGCCAGACGATAAGCCCGTCGACTCGCCAATGGCTACCAGCGCCTGCCCACCGTTCAATCCCTGCACGGAGCCGTTCACGATGGCGATTCCAGAGACTCCGCCGCCGCAGGTCGCGTTGAACTGGGGCGCTTCACCGAGCGTGGTATGCACCACATGCACGGTGGGTTTCGGACCGCTGCAGACGAAGGCGACGGAATAGCGTCCGTCAGGCGCTGTGACGCGCGGCGCACCACTGAAGTTGCCCGCCCCTGCGAGGGTCTGCCACGCGCCATTTGCGCCGTCCTGAAAAGCGACCCACTGCGCGTTTTGGACATTCACCTGGACGGGTGTTCCTGGCAGCGTGTTGTTGCCCCCCCCGCCTCCGCCGCAGCCCGTCAGCCAGAAAGCCGCTCCAAGAACGCCCAAGACACCGATTGCCCCATAGAGATTCTTCTGCATAGTCGCCTCCTTACGCAGGGTTGGACTCCTGCTTCGCTCTTATGTTCCCCGCAGGAAGGCGGGATTCCTGCTACAGGCTCAGCAAGACAGCGGAGAGCGAGCATCGCGGGCGGGACGCCAACGCCCCAAATGTATTCCGCGTAGCGTTAGCGCCCCCGCGAAGGGAACGATCTCATTCGCTGCCCTTGCCGCCGACGGGCGCGTACTCGTCGACCTCTTCCATCGTATGGTAACCGAACTCGTGCTCGATCGTTTCTGCCATCGAGCCGCGCTTGCTCCAGTAGACCGAGAACAGCAACGCGCCCACTGCCAGCGCCGCGACGCCGATTCGCACCGCGTCGGGCAACGGCTGAATCACTATCGGCGCAAGCAGAATCGCGACGAGGTTCATCACCTTAATCAGCGGGTTCAGCGCGGGACCAGCGGTGTCCTTGAACGGGTCGCCGACGGTATCGCCAATCACGCCCGCCTTGTGCGCGTCGGTGCCTTTCCCGCCGAGAAAGCCGTCCTCGATGCGTTTCTTGGCGTTGTCCCACGCGCCGCCGGAGTTCGCCAACAGCACCGCCAGCAACTGCCCCGACAGAATCGCGCCCGCCAGATAGCCGCCCAACGCCTGTGCGCCCGTGAACACATACTCGTTGTTCCCAATCTGCACAGGCGCAGCGCCGATACTCAAGCCGAAGCCCACGGCTACAGGCAGCGCAATCGCCAGAATGCCTGGACCCAACAGCTCTTTCTGCGCAGCGGTGGTCACTATCTCCACGCAGCGTCCGTAGTCGGGCATCTCGGTGCCCTGCATGATGCCCGGCTTCTCGCGGAACTGGCGACGCACCTCGTGAATCATCTCGAACGCCGAGCGCCCGACCGCCATAATCGAGAACGCGCTGAACAGGAACGGCGCAGCCCCGCCAATCAGTAAGCCGATAAACACCACCGGCACATCCACCGGCAAGCCGCCGAAGGCGTCCTTGAGCGCGACGCCATTCTGCGTGGCGATGTTAATCAGCTCCACGAGGTGCGAGTCTTCCACAAACGAGTGGAACAGCGCAACCGCCGCCACCACCGCCGTCGCTATCGCGAAGCCTTTGGTGAGCGCCTTGGTGGTGTTGCCCACAGAGTCGAGGCGATGCACAATCCTGTCGCCCGTCAAGCCGCCTGCGGCGGGCTTGTTCCCCTGCTCCTTCAACGCGCCCGACATCTCGAAAATGCCGTTCGCGTTGTCCGAGATGGGCCCGAAGGTGTCCATCGCCAGGATGTAGCCCGTCGTCGCCAGCAGCCCCAGCCCCGTGAGCGCAATCCCGTAGAACGAAAGCATGGGACCGTCGTACATGCCCGGCGGAAAGATGAACAACGGCGCAAGCAGCGCAGAGGCAATCGCAAACACCGCCCACACGCTGGATTCGAGTCCGTAGGCGAAGCCCTGAATAATCAGCGTGGCGGGTCCCGTAGACGCCGCCGCCGAAATCTCCTTCACGGGCTTCTTCTCGGTGGAGGTGAAGTACTCCGTGATGCGCTCAATCATCACGGCGACCACTACGCCGAACGCCGTCGCCAGCCAGAACCGCCACCAGTCCACCGTTGCGCCCGACTTGAGCTGAATGTCCTGCATAAAGAAGTACGCCACGCCGAGATTGCCCAGCGCCGCCAGAATCGCCGAGACCCAGAAGCCCCTATTAATCGGCTTCATCGGGTTCAGGTCGGCGCGGTCTTCGCCTTTGACCGCCAGCACGCCGATAATGGACGCAATCACGCCCACGCCGCGCACCAGCAACGCGAACATCACGAGCTTCATCGCGCTGGCAGGCGTCAGCACCAGGCTCGCCGCCACGCCCAGAATAATCGCGGCGACCAGCGTGACCTCGTATGACTCGAACACATCCGCCGCCATCCCCGCGCAGTCGCCCACATTGTCGCCCACATTATCGGCAATCGTGGCGGGGTTGCGCGGGTCGTCTTCCGGAATGCCTGCCTCCACCTTACCCACGAGGTCTGCGCCCACATCCGCGCCTTTGGTGTAGATTCCGCCGCCCACGCGCATAAACAACGCCGCCAACGAGCCGCCAAACCCAAAGCCCACCAGCACGAACATCGCCTTCTCGCGGAAAATCAGGAAAATCACCGTCGCGCCCAGCAAGCCCAGTCCGACGGTGAACATCCCGCTGACTGCGCCCGCGCGAAAGGCAATCTCCAGCGCGTTTTTGAAACTGGTTAGCGCGGCGGCGGCAGTGCGCAGGTTGCCCCGCACCGCCATATACATCCCCACATAGCCCGCGCCGTAGGACGCAAACACGCCCAGAAAGAACGCAATCGCAATCCCCGCGCCCAGCAGCAAGCCCTCGCCTGGATACACCCGCTCATACACAGGGCGGTACAGCAAAAACAGTCCGATGGTAATCGCCAGCACGAACCAAATCATCGTGCTGATTTGCCGTTTCAGGTAGGCGTTCGCGCCGTCCTGAATGGCAACTGCGACCTCCTGCATGCGGGGCGTGCCGGGGTTCTGGCGCAGCGTCCATTGCAGCAGGTAAAATCCGAACCCTAACGCCGCGAACGCGAGCAGCAACACGATGCCGAGAATCAGATACTCCTGAGAGCCGAAGGGGGGCAGCTCCACCGCTTCTGCAGAGAACGCTTTTAGCCCCGAAAGCAGCCATAATCCACCCAAGAGCGTCGCACGCGCGGGTATGACTGCCCACCCGCCGCGCCGACCTGCGTCAGCATTCCTCATCGAACAACTCCTCCCTTGTCTGAAATAGTCTCCCTCGCTGCATGCGAAGTGGAAGTAAGTGTACCTGATAGGCGACTTAGCCCATCACGGTTGCCATCGCGGGGTCGCTCCACGCGCCGCGATACCCCATCGTCTGGCGCGTGGTCAGTGGGGCTTCCCAGTTGGCGGGCAGCCCCAGCGCGGTCTTGACAGGGCCGAGGTTCGCCAAGAACTGCGCCAGTTGCGCCTCGAACTCTCGGTCACGTTCCTTCACATAGTCGCGTCGCATAAGATGTCTCTCTGCGGGGCGAAGTTCGGCGCGGAGTCAAGACTTCCTGCACGGCGTTCCGCGCGGGGCGTACTGACACCCGCGCGGGGTGCACTGAATTCTGGCTCAAGGAAGCAGAAATTGGAAGAAAACTGGTGTATAAAGGAATGTGCCGCGAAAGGCGGTACGCGAAACACTTTTGGAGGGAGGTGTAGCGATGACACACACACTGAAGCGCTTGGGCGTAAAGGCGATTGCAGCGCTTGGCTTGGGACTAAGCGCGTGGATCACTGCTGAAGCGCAGCGCCTGAATTGGCTGGGTACGCTGGGCGGCAATCAGAGCGGGGCGCGTGGCGTTTCTGCCGACGACTCGGTGGTGGTCGGATTGGCACACAACGCCAGCGGTAGGATGCGCCCCTTTCGCTGGACCCAGTCGGGCGGGATGGAAGACCTGAACATCACTTACGCCGCGCTGCTGACGAACGGATCGAAGCTTTTGTACGCCAACGCCATCTCGCCCGATGGACGGTACATCGTTGGTCAGCGCTACAACGCCGCGACGAGGCGCTATGAAGCATACTTGCTGGATACAGGGTTTCCTGCGCGTGGGGATACCAACCGCGATGGTCAGGTAGACGATGCGGATTTGCTGGCGGTGTTGTTTGCATTCGGCGCGCGTGGGTATACGAACGAGGACATTAACTGGGACGGCAGCATTGACGCGGATTGTGATTGCAGACAGCGCGTAGGATCGGGAGGGGTTGTTGGCATGGTTGCTGCAGGAATGGTCTGTGGCGCTGGATTGTGTGAGGCGTGAGGGTGCAGGGGCTTTCAGGTGTTGCCGCGTTGGTGGTTGGTGGATTGGAGTTTTGCGTGGTTGTTGTGTTGTCGTCGGTTATCGCGGTGTTATGCCCCGTTGTGTGCGGTGGAGGCGGCGTGGGTTAGGGTAGCGAGTGTGCGTCGGTTGGTGTGCTGGATGGCGAGTAAGAAATGCTAGACAGTCTTTTAGGCGGTTTCCATCATCTAAGCTGTCTCAGTGTCCCATTTCCAACCTGAAGAGTGTAGATATCTACCAGTTTCCGAACATCTCCATCAGGGGTAACTTCCCACAAAACAGGAAATGCCGAATTCGTCATAAGAAAAAGACGACCCTTTGCCCATCGAAGCCGAACAATTGGGCGCCTTACTATCGCAATTTTCTTAGCCTGCTGATGCAGATACGGGCGAAGCTGGGGGTGAAGACGACGCTCTCGGCGGTGGTGTGGGCGATGTGGGCGGGAGTGGCGCAATAAGACGCGCCGACACTTTTTCCTCCTTGTGCCGTCGGGTAGACTCAGAGGCGGGGAGATACTATGTCGAGGCGACCGTCGGTGCAGCAGGAGTACCAGCGCCAGCTGATGTTGCGCTGGATTACGACCATTACCCAGTGGCTGATGAGCGTCGGCGCGATATTGTTCGTGCTGGGGCTGGTGTATTTGCTGTACGCCGTGCTGTTTGCTGGGTTGGACTCGCAACAGTTTACGCCGCAAGACCAGGCGCGGATTCGAGACAACTTGGGGCTGGCGGGCAACGCGCTGTTGCTGGGCGCGGGCTTCATCGTAATTGGGCTGGCGTGGAACTACCTCGAAGAGCCGATGGTGGGCGTGGTGTTGCTGCTGCTGTCGGTGGTGTTCTACTGGGGCGTGCCGTTTCTGATCGGGCAATTCGGCTCGTTGCCCAATCCCGACACTCTGCGCGACTTTGCGCTCTCGCGCATTCGCAACACGGCGTGGGTGCTGTTCCCGCCGGGGTTAGTGCTGACCGTGTTTGTAAGTCTCTCGCACGCGATTAAACGCCTGCGCTACGGCGCCAGTTTAGACCAGACGCTCAAGCTCGGCTCGGAGGTAAGCCAGCAGCAGGTACAGCGGCGGTTTCTCGGCAAGTGCTGGCAGCTGCCCTATTGCCGCGACTATGTACGCGAGCGTTGCCCCATCTATCACGCGCGGCGCACTTGCTGGCGGGAGGGCGTTGGCTGCATGTGCGAGGAGAAGACCATCGCGATGGCGCTCAAAGATGTGCGCGTGAGCGACGATCCCGAAAAGAATGTAAAATACATCCCGCATAACACGACGCTGACGAAGTGGGAGCTGAAGGAGCGATGCAACGAGTGCGTGATTTACAACGAGCATCAGCGTCAGAAGTATCAGCTGTTCGCGCCGTTGACGGTGGGCGCAGTGGTTGGGATTGCCTACTTTTTCCGCGAGCCGTTGCAGGCGCAGGTGTTGAACCTGCTTGGCTGGCTGGACAACCTGCTGATGCGCTTTACGCTGATGCCGAGCGAGGCGCGCGAGGGCGTGCTGAAAGCCGCCGCGCAGACCAGCGAGGTCGCTTCGTTGGTGCTTTATATTGCGTTGGTAATCGTTGTGCTGAGCTACGCCCTGCGCACGGTGGAGACGGTGATTTTCAAATGGAAATGGTGAACGAGGCGTTAGAGCAAGTAGAGCGACTGGCGCAACTGATGGCGCAGCACGGCGCGTCGCGTTTGGCACTGAGCGACGGCTCAGTGCAGATTACGCTGGCGCGGGCGACGGGCGCAGTCCCCCCTGCGCCTCTCGACGAGATGCCCCCGCTGTTCCTAAGCGGCTACGCGCAGTCGGAAACGGCGCAGGAGGCACCTGCCGAAAGCCTCTGGCAACCGCCTGCACTGCTGGAAGTGCGTTCCGAAGTGGTGGGCTACTGCACGCTTGCACCGATTGAAATCGGGCAGGCGGTTGAACGCGGGCAGACGCTCGCGACTATCGAGGTGCTGGGCATCCCGAACGAGGTGGTCGCCCCCCTGCCTGGTGTCTTGGAGGGCTGGGCGGTGGAGTCGGGGCAGCCAGTGCAGTACGGACAGACGATTGCCTACCTACGCCCACTAAGTGAAGAGTAGGAGAATGCCATGTTAAGGCTCCTTTGGCTCTTGGGACTTCTCGCGATGCTGGGGACGCAGGACAACGCCACCGAGGTGCCGGTGCAGACCCTGTACGCTGGCAACGACCGCCACAAGATGTATCTTCTTATCGGCGCGGGCAAAGAGTTTCCGCCCCCTAAAGAGGGGTATCGGATGCTCCTCATCTTGCCAGGTGGCGACGGCAGCGCGGAGTTCCTCCCCTTCTGCAAGCGCATCTACCAGCACGCGCTCAACCGCCGCTACATCGTGGCGCAGCTCGTCGCCCCGAAGTGGTCAGAAGCTCAGTTTGAGCAGGTCGTGTGGCCCACACGGGGTCTGGGTTGGCAGGATGCGCAGTTCACAACAGAGGAGTTCATTGAGGCAGTGGTTGCCGATGCTAAGAAGCGTTATTCAGTCGACCCGCGCTTTGTGTTCGCGCTGGGCTGGTCGTCAGGCGGTCCGCCTGTGTATTCGGCGATGCTTCAGAAGGAGACCTCCCTGCGCGGGGCGTTCGTCGCGATGTCGGTCTACAAGCCGAACCAGCTGCCCCCTCGCGAGCACGCGCGCGGGCGGGCGTTTTACATTCTGCACTCGCCCGAAGATTTCATTCCGATACGGATGGCGCAGCAGGCGGAGCAGGAGCTGCGCCAACACGGCGCGCGCGTCCACCTCCAGACCTATGAAGGTGGGCACGGCTGGCACGGCGATATCTACGGCATAATCCGCAAGGGCATTCAGTGGTTGGAGCAGCAAGTGGAGTAGGGTCGCGCCCCCGCTGGCACAGGAGCAGGGCGTGAACGGCTTATCCCACCTGCAGGAGCCTTCGCCCGTCCTCGCTGCCCAGCAGCAGCTCGCAGGCGCGTTCGGGGTGAGGCATCATCCCCAGCACATTGAACCGCGCGTTCGCCACGCCCGCGATGTGGTCTACCGAACCGTTCGGGTTCCACTTATCGCCGAGTTCTCCATCGGGGCTACAGTATCGAAAGATAATCTGTCCGTTGGCGCGGAGCTGCCGCAGCGTCGCCTCGTCGCACACATAGCGCCCATCCCCATGCGCAATCGGGATTTGCAGCACTTCCCCATGGCGATAGCGCCGTGTGAACGGCGTCTCGGCGTTCTCTACACGGATATGCACAGGCTTGCACCGAAACTTCAGGCTCAGGTTGCGCGTGAGTGCGCCGGGCAGCAGCCCTGCTTCGCACAGGATCTGAAACCCGTTGCAGATGCCCAACACCAATCCGCCCCGCTCGGCGTACTCACGCACGCAGTCCATAATCCGCGCAAAGCGAGCAATCGTCCCCGGACGCAGGTAGTCCCCATACGAAAAGCCACCGGGCAAGATGACCAGCCCGTAGTCGCTCAAATCGCGTGCGTAGGCGTGCCAAAGGTACTCTGTGTCATAGCCCAGCACCTCTCTCAACGCATAGTAAGCGTCGCGGTCGCAGTTCGAACCGGGGAACACAATCACGCCCGCCTTCATGGCTCAACCTCGTAGCGATATTGCTCGATGACGGGGTTCGCCAGCAGTTTCTGGCACATCGCCTCCACCTGTTCGCGGGGGTCGCCGTCGGGAGCCAGCTCGATTTCCAGATATTTGCCGACGCGCACCTGTTGCACCTTCTCAAACCCCAGCTGGTGGAGCGCGTTTTCCAGCACGCGCCCCTGCGCATCCAGCAGCGCGGGCTTGAGCGTAATGTAGATTTTCGCCTTGGGCATGGCAAGATTGTACCATGTTAGGGGCTTCGGGTACACTCGATTTCGATGCAGCTTGAACTGGTCTCCATCGGCACGGAGTTGCTGCTGGGGCAGATTGTGGACACGAACGCGGCGTGGCTCTCGGCGCGACTGGCGGAAGTGGGCGTGGGGGTCTATCGGCGCACGACAGTCGGCGACAACTTGGGGCGCATCGTTGCTGTGCTACGCGAGGCGCTGGAGCGTGCCGACGGGGTGATTACGATCGGCGGGCTGGGTCCGACGGATGACGACCTGACGCGCGAGGCGATGGCGCAGATTCTGGGGGAGCCGTTGGTGCTGGACGAGGGTGAGGCGGCGCGCTTGAAAGCGTTCTTCGCCGCGCGCGGACGCGAGGCAAACGAGCGTCAACTCCGTCAGGCGATGCGCCCCCTCAGCGCACAGCCTATCCCCAACCCGAACGGCACGGCGCCGGGACTGTACGCCGAGTGGCGCGGCAAGCCGATTTTCGCGCTGCCAGGACCGCCCAATGAGTTTGAGCCGATGGCGCGGGACTATGTGCTGCCGCGCCTAACGGAGCGGACGGGCGGGCGCGTGATTCGCTCGCGCGTGCTGCGCCTGTGCGGGATCGGCGAATCGGACGCGGAGGCGCAGGTGAGCGACCTGGTTCAGAGCGAAAACCCCACGCTCGCGCCGTTGGCGAAACTCGGCGAGGTGCATTTCCGCATCACCGCGCGCGCCGACAGCCCTGACGCGGCGGAGCAGATGATTGCGCAGATGGAACATGCCGTGCGCGAGCGACTGGGCAGATACGTCTTCGGCGTCGATGAGACCACGCTGGAGCAGGCGGTTGTGCAGAGCCTCATCGAGGCGGGGCAGAGCCTCGTGGTCGCCGAATCGTGCACGGGCGGGCTGCTGGGGCATCGGATTACCAGCGTGGCAGGCAGCTCGGAAGTATTTCTGGGCGGGGTCATCAGCTACAGCAACGCGCTCAAGGAGGCGTTGCTCGGCGTGCCGCGCGCGGTATTGGAAACGCACGGCGCGGTGAGCGAGCCGACGGCGCGCGCGATGGCGGAAGGCGTGCGCGAACGGCTCGGCGGCTGGTGGGGCGTCGGAATCACGGGCATCGCGGGACCCGGCGGCGGAACGCCCGATAAACCCGTCGGGCTGGTCTACATCGGCGTCAGCGACCCGACCGCGACAGTGATCCGACGGCAGATTTTCGCGGGCGACCGCGCCACCATCAAGTATCGCGCCACTCAGTACGCCCTGTGGCTGCTGTATCAGGGGGTGAAACACGGCGGATGCGACTCTTTATCGCAGCTTTAATCTCGGAAGAGGTGCGCGACGCGCTGGCGCAGGCGCGGGAGGCGTTGCAGCGCGCCGCCCACGACCGCGCCCTGCGCTGGGTCGCCCCCGAAAACTATCACATCACCCTCCTCTTTCTGGGCGAGCAGCCTGAGGAGCGCGTGCCGCACATCGTGCAGGCGATGGCAGCGGCGCGAGCGGGCGTCCCGCCGTTCGAGGTCGGGGTTCAGGGGCTGGGCATCTTCCCGAACTGGAACCGCCCGCATGTGTTGTGGGCGGGAGCGCAACAGGGCGCAGCGGAGTTGACGCGCATCGCGACCGCGCTGGAGAGGAGCCTGCTGCCCACGCCGTCGGGCAAGCCGTTCCATCCGCACATCACCCTCGCACGGCTCAAAACGCCCTGCCGCGACGCCGACGGGCTGAAAAAACGGCTGTTCGACGCCGTGCAGCGCCTGCTGCCCGCCGAGTTTGGCGCGTTCGAACTCCGCGCGATTAGTCTGATGCACAGCACGCTCACGCCTGACGGCTCCATCTACACGGAGCTGGAGCATGTGGAGCTGGCAGGTTAGAACAACCTGCCGCTCAGCAGGTAAAGCGTTTGCGCGGCGTCCGCACGGCGTATTGGCGCATCGGGCTGGAAGCGCACACCGTCAGGGATAAACGCCTCGAAGCCGTCCCAGATAACGGGCGAGAAGCGGCGCGCGTGTAGCTGCGCGATGAACGGCAGGTCAGGGTCACCCGCAGGCACATCCACGAACGGTGACGCCTGCCCCGCGAGCGGCTGCCATTCACTCGGCTCCAGGATTGCCATCGCGCGGGTCAGCCAACGCACAAAATCGCGCCGCTTAATCGGCTCGTCGGGGTTGAAGCGGCGGTTCTCAGTGCGCTCGATCACGCCCAGCAGAAAGAGGTTCTGCACGGGCACGGCGTAGGGGTGTCCGAACAGCACATCGGTGAACGCCAGCCCCTGAAACCGCTCTTCGGGCAGGCTGGGCTTGAGCGTGCGCAGGTGTTTCCACAGGATTCGCGCCGCCTCGCCGCGGGTGAGGGGCTGCTCGGGTTCCATCCGCTCGCTGGGGAAGTAGCCCCGCGCCGCCAGAAACTGAATCGCCTCAAAGTGGCGCGTGGCGGGCGTCACATCTGGGAAAAAGTAGATATACTGCTGGAATCGTCGCAGCAGCTCGCGCTGGATGTCGGCGGGGTTCACACGGCGCAGGGGGACGCCTGTTTGCAAACTAATCGCCGCTGCAATCGCCGCCGCCTGCCCCATATTCATCCGCACGGGTTCCATGCGCAGGCTGCCGATCGCCACATGACTCGCCGAGACGCAAGTGGTGACCAGCAAGCCCTCCACGCGCTTCGGTACCAGCACGCCATACGGCACCTGATACCACGGCGTATACTGGAAAATCCAGAACTCGCCCTCGCCCATATGCACGATTTCCGGTACAGGTTCGCCCTCTTTGACCACCACGCGGCGCACGGCGTGCGAGTCCATCGGATAGTCGCCAATCGCGATGCTATCGGCGCGCACGCGCTCCCGCGCCAGCGTGATGTCCATCTGCTGCAGGAATACCTCGCCCTCGATGCGCCGCGCCTTGCGCACATAGAGAATCGGGGGCAGGTTGTCGCTGTCGCGGAACTCATCCTCCGCCAGCCCCAGGTTCGGCTGCCCCAGTTCGGTTTGGATGTAGTGCAGGTAGCCCAGCACATGGTTCTTGTATATCTGATAGATGCACTGCCGCTCTTCCCAACTCGCGGTGGGGTAGCGATAGTTCACTTCTTGCAGGGTTGTGCCGTGCGGATGTTGGTTGACCTCGAACTTGTTGCCGGGGATGCGCCCGAACTGAAACGCCCATGACCGCTCCCATGGAGGCGACAGCACATACTCGAGGCGATTGTAGCCTGGCGGTGGGTTGCCCACCTGGGGCGTGGGATAGTTTTGCACAATCATTAGAATCGCGTAGCCGGGAATGCGCCGGTCGCCCTTGCCCGTGCTGCCGGGCAGGAGGCGGTCATTCAGGCGGTCGTAGTAAATCACCCCCGCGTGGGGTTCTTCGGGGCTGCGGGGTTCGCGCCCGATGCGGTACGGCGCGCCCGCCCACGCCGCGATATCGCCCTCGGCAGTGGCGTCAATCACAATATCGGCGAAGAACCGCCCCCGCCGCGTACCGTCCAAACTCACAAACTCCACGCCTGTAATCCGATTCCCCCGTTTGAGCACGCGCGCAGGGCGCACACCGAAGTAGAGATCGATATTCGGCTCGGCGTACACCATTGCCTTGATGAGCATATTCGCGACCCACGGCTCGAAGTTCAGTCCGTTGCGGTAGAAGTAGACGGTCGTGTCGTCGCCGCGCGCCTTGTAGTAGGCTTCCACGCGCTGGCGGAACTCCTCGTACAGCCCATTGATGCGTGACGCCTGGCGCACATCGGTCACAGCGACGCCGTTGGTAATCATCCCGCCGAGACGGTTCGTGGGTTCCATCAGCGCGACTTTGACGCCCATGCGCGCCGCCGTTATCGCCGCCCCGACGCCCGACGCCGTGCCGCCCACAATCAGAATCGGATAGCGCGCTTCGGAAGGCAGGGCGCGATAGGCGCGGTCAGTGCGCTCCACTGTTTCCGAGACGCGCCCGTCGGCGTAAATCGCCTGCACTGCTAATCGGTACTCGCGCCCTGCGGTCAGCCCTGTGAAGTCGTAGGATTTCGCCTCCGCGCCCACTTCGGCGACCTGCGTTCCGTCCAGAAACACACGGTAGCCAATAGGGGTCTCGTTGCGCGGGGGCAGCCAGAAGAGGGTGATTCGCTCCGAGCTGCGCGGAATTGACTCGACCGAACGGGGAACTGCCTGCGCGAAGCCTGTATACACCAACGCTATCCATAGCCCAATCAACAGCCATCCTCGTTGCATAGTTAACCTCTAACGATACTCACAGATCCTCCAGCGCCAGACTCGACTCAGGTAGCACCTGCCCGCCATCGACCACCAGCGTCTGTCCAGTGATATAACTTGCTTCATCGGAAGCGAAAAACAGCGCGGCGTGGGCGACATCTTCAGGCTTGCCCAATCGCCGGAAAGGAATCACCGCCTCCATTTTACGCCGATACTCCTCGCCAATCTCGCCCAGCCCCTCGGTCTCGATATTGCCCGGCAAAATGGCGTTGACGGTTATCCCATACTTCGCCAGCTCTATTGCCGCCGAGCGCATAAAGCCGAGCATGCCCGCCTTCGTTGCGCCATAGTGCGCCCAGCCAGGGAACCCTGTGATTGGTCCCGTGATGGAGGAGGTCAGAATAATGCGCCCGTGCGCCGATTGTTTGAGCATCGGCAGGAACGCTCGAATCGTGAGAAACATCCCTTTCAGGTTTACCCGATGGATCGTGTCCCAATCGGCTTCGGTCATCGTTTCAAGGAACGCTTGGGGGTAGATTCCCGCGTTGGCGCAGAGGATGTCGACGCCGCCGTAGGCAGTGTGTACCTGAGCCGCTGCTTGTTCCAACGAGACATGATCGCTTACATCGGCGCGGACAAAGAGCGCCTCGCCGCCTGAGTCACGAATTGCCTGAGTCGTGGCTACGCCCGCGTTTTCGTCGATGTCCAGCAGAGCAACCCGTGCGCCGTGCATCGCAAACTGTTGCGCCATCGCTCTACCAATCCCTCTCGATGCGCCCGTAATCGCCGCCACACGCCCGTTAAAGTCCCTCATCGCTCTCTCCGCCCTAATTCTACCTTGCCCGCGTAAGTGGGGACTACTGAAGGGGGCTTGCAAATTCAGCGCACCGTTTGGGTATACTTAGATGGCGCGTGGCCCCATGGTCTAGTGGTCTAGGACGCCTGGTTTTCAGCCAGGAGGACGGGGGTTCGAATCCCCCTGGGGTCACCACGCTTCCCTCTGCTCTAAGCCGCGTTCGCTAAGATTCCAGACACCCCAAGGGTGCATTTGCATAGGCGTCTAAATCGTAATCCGCGCGTTCCCCTGCGAGCAGGCGGAAATAGCCCGCCAGCGCAATCATTGCGGCGTTGTCGGTGCAATACTTCGGGGGTGGGATTTTGAGAGTCAAGCCTGCCGCGCTGCATGCCGTGCGCATCTGCGCCTGCAGTGCGGAGTTCGCCGCCACACCGCCGACCACAATGAGAATCCCCACCCTATGCGCCTGGGCTGCTTCGAGCGTTTTCTCGATCAGCGCGTCCAGCACCGCCTGCTGAAAGGAGGCGCAGAGATTGTTCAGGGTGGCTTCATCGAGTGCGTTATGCGCCCGCAGCCGCTCCACCTCGCGGCGCACGGCGGTTTTTAGCCCGCTGAAACTGAAGTTCCACCCCTCTACACGCGCGCGGGGGAAGAGGAAGGCATTCGGGTCGCCCTGGTTCGCCCGTCGATCAATCTCGGGACCGCCCGGATAGTTCAACCCCAGCAAGCGCGCGGTTTTGTCGAATGCTTCGCCCGCGGCATCATCTAAGGTGTGCCCCAGCAAGGCGTAGTCGCCGTGTCCGTGCGCAAGAATCAGTTCGGTATGCCCGCCTGAGACGATGAGCGCGAGGTGGGGAAATGGGATGTCGGCGTCTGGCTCCATCAGGAACGCCGAGTAGAGGTGCCCTTCCAAGTGGTTCACGCCCACGAATGGCTTCTGCAGGGCGAAGGCGAGCGCCTTGGCGGCGGCGAGTCCAACCACCAGTGCGCCCACCAGACCCGGACGGTTCGTGACGGCGATTGCATCAATCTGGCGCAGGGCGACCCCTGCCTCGTCTAACGCCTGCTGCAGCACGGGGTTCAGCCGCTCCACATGCTGGCGCGCGGCGGCTTCAGGTACAACTCCACCCCACTGCGCATGCAGTTGCGCCTGCGAGGCGACCACGCTGGAACGCACAGTGCGCCTCTCCAGCACAGCGACGGAAGTCTCGTCACAGCTGGTCTCGATCCCGAGAATGTACCGCACAGCAGGATTATACTGCCCTGCGTTGCTGAGAGCGCAACTCTTCGAAGCGTTTCAGC
The DNA here is from genome assembly GCA_937992175.1 of uncultured Fimbriimonadales bacterium. Taxonomy (GTDB): domain Bacteria; phylum Armatimonadota; class Fimbriimonadia; order Fimbriimonadales; family GBS-DC; genus GBS-DC. The sequence goes on from CALKLF010000045.1 coordinate 15,349, forward strand.
AACCATCCGCTGCTACGCGCCAGCGCGTCGGTGGGATCGGTGGAGGCAATCGGTTCGGGAGTGCGTCCCATCGCCAAATCACGCATGAAAATCTCCACCTCGCGCAGGCGTCGCGCCTGGAACGCCAACTTCTGGTAGAGCGGCTCCCATTCCGTGCCGCGCAGGGGCGATGGAGCGACGGGTTCGAGGGTTGATTGCGCCAAGGCGTGGCGCAGCCAGTGGACAGGACTTGCCCAGCGACGCCACATCAATCCGATTATTATTCCAAAACCGACCCACAGCCCAGCAACGCTGCCTGTCAGGGCGCGCAAACCGTCTCGAATCTCCTTTTCTGCCTGCTCCTGATAGGCGCGTTTGAACCCCTGAATCGCCTCGTCCAGCGTGTCCTGCCCGCGAAAGCTGAAGGTGCGGAGGGCGGAAAGGCTAATCTGCTCTGGTTTGCCGGTCGTCAGATAGTCGGCAAGGCGCGAGCGGGTCTGCGCCCATTCCAGCTCCAGTCGGATCAGCTGCTGTTGAAAAGCGAGATCAGGGACGCCCGACAGTGCAGCGAGCAGAGCACGCACGGCGGCGTCCGCCTCGCGATGCACACGGGTGAGTTCTGCGTGCAGGGGCGTGGGGTCATAGCCCACATACCGCACTTTAGGCGTATCGGCGTGCGCCAGCCCCAGCAGGCAACGCTCCATCCGCACGAGCGCGCTCTCCAGCTGGTTCAGTTGCTGCTGTGCCGAAGCGACTCTGCGCAGGGCTTGTTGCACAAAAGGCAGGGTACGCCAGAAGCCCCAACCACTCGCCACAATGAGCGTAATGGCAAATGCCCATAGCCCATTGTTCACCGCGCGCCGTAAGCGTGTAGACTCCACGCGGGGGTTATTCCACAAAGCGAGGCGTTTCTGGAGCCGGCGGGGGGATTCGAACCCCCGACCTTCCACTTACAAGGCGGTTGCTCTACCGCTGAGCCGTATAACCCACTACCGATTGTACCCGCCCTCGCGCGAAAACCCATAACACACACGATGTGGAAGGAACCCCCCATAAGGTAGAGGATGAAAACCTACCACTTTACGGTTGTGGACACGGGCACGCCCCTCAGGGAAGCCTTTGAACTTTGGCTGGAGAGCCTACACGCCCGTCAAGCCTCGCCTAAGACCATTCGAGGCTACCGTAGCGAGGTCGGCGCGTTTATTCGCTTCCTTGAAGCAGAGGGCATTACAACGCTGGCTGAGGTGCAACCTACCCATATTCGTAAATGGCTGATTCACAGGCGCGAAACAGGCGTCAGCCCCGCACAACTCCATCACGATTGGCGCAAGCCCCGTACCTTCTGGCGTTGGGCACTGCGTGAGGAGCTTGTGCCACACGACGCCTTCGCGAAAGTGGAAGCCCCGAAACTGCGCTACGCTGTGAAACCCGCCCTCACGCCCGAACAGGTAGAGGCGTTGCTCAAAGCCTGTGAGGGCAAGAATTGGCGACGCTTGAGGGACAGAGCGTTATTGCTCACGCTACTGGACACAGGCGCGAGAGCCTGCGAGGTACATAGCCTCACGGTAGGGGACGCGAACCGCGAAACGGTATGGGTTCAGGGGAAAGGCGGTAAGCAACGCCCGCTGTTCCTCAGCCCTACAACCCGCCTTGCCCTGCGCAGGTACTTGAACGCCTGTCCCTACTCGCGAACGGACGATTCGCCGTTATGGTGGGGCAAGAAGGGCGCACTCACGCTGTGGGGACTGCTCGAAGTCATAGAGAAAATCGGCAAGCGTGCAGGCATAACCCCCTTAGGAGCGCATGTATTCAGGCGCACACACGCCGTGTGGAGCCTGCGTTCAGGCATAGACCTCGCCCGCCTGCAGAAAATGCTCGGACACTCCAGCGTGAGCGTACTACTGAAGCATTACCTACCCTTGCTGGAATCGGACTTGAAGGAAGCCCACCAGCAACATAGCCCCGTGAATACCCTGCTCAACAGCAGGAAACGGCGCGAGTAAGCGAATAGAACCGTAGCCTGCCCTGCTCGCGCCACAGAGGGGGCAGGCGAACCCCCCTGCATATAGGGGCTGAGTGGAGCTACCCCTTGACTTTGCTGCAGAGGGGTAGGTATAATAAGATTGCGCACCGGGAACGGCGCGTGTATAAAATCGGGTTTTCTGAACGACGCCCCTGAGCTTCCATCAGGGGGTCAGCAGGGTAAGGTTTGGCATGGTTTGGTAAGGCGCAAGCCACCAGCGTTCCGTTGGTGGTTCCTGCGAACGCGCCTCTCCTGTGCTGTCGCAGGAGGAAAAACCATGCGGAATAACATTTCGGAGCGATTCAAGAAGCTGCGCCAATCGCGAGGGCTGCCCCAAGCGGTTCTGGCGCGAATGGCACGCACATCGCTGACAACCGTCAGCTTGCTTGAGAGGTGGAACATCCCCCCACGAAGCCAGTCGACCCGCCAACGACTCGCGGAAGCGTTGGGTATTGACTCGCGCGAGCTGTTCGATGAGCAGGGGGAGGTGAGCCAATCATGAGGAACCCCCGCCCCCCGCGACAGGCGCGAGAAGCGAGGGAACTTCGGCTGTCAGAGATTATACCATGCTTCCCTCGCGCGATTCGGCAACCCGATGGGAGTTTTATGGTGAACTGCCCTACACATCCTGACGACACGCCCTCGCTTCACTTGACAGAGCGCAACGGGCAACTGCTTGCGCACTGCTTTGGTGGCTGCGAACAGTCCCGCGTGTGGCAAGCGTTGCTTGAACTCGCTGGGCATTCGCGCCCCTCGCAAGGGAATGCTCGCCCTTCACGAGAGCAGGCACGAACTTCGCGAGAGCCTGAATCGCGCGATTCAGAGGAACCTGCTGGACTGTCGCTTGCCCAATACTGCGAAGCGAAGCGATTAGACCCTGCTTTGCTCCAGCAGTGGGGCGTTCACGACACCGAGCTGCGAGGTAGACCCGCGATTGCCGTTCCCTACTTGAATGAGCGAGGCGAAACGGTTGCTATGCGCTACCGCCTGAGCCTCGCAGGTGAAAACCGCTTCCGATGGGCACGGGGCAATCGCCCCTTGCTTTATGGAGCATGGCGAGTTCACGAGTTCCCTGACGATGTGTGCTACCTTGTGGAAGGCGAATCCGATTGCCATAGCCTCTGGAGCGCGAACTTGCCTGCTCTCGCCTGCCCTGGCGCAGGCACATGGCGTGAGAGTTGGTGGTTCCATCTGATGGGCTTCCAGCGCGTGATTGTTGTACCTGACAGTGATGAGGCAGGGCAATCGCTGGCGCGACGCCTTGCCGAAACCGCCCCGCCGATTGCGCTGGAACGAACAGAGGTTGTTCAACTGCCCTGCAAAGATGTTTCTGAACTCTGGCAACTGTGCGAAGCTAATCCTGAGCGATTCAGAGCCGAGCTGGAGCAACTACCACGAAAGCCCCTTCGCGAGTGGCGCGAAGGTGAGCCTGAAGGGGAACCCGAACCCATTCAACTTCGCCCTGCGAGCGCGGTTGAATCGGTAGCCCTACCGCCCGTCATACATCCCTTGCTCTATGAACAAGGCGTTTCCTTGTTGGTAGGACTGCCCGCCTCAGGTAAGACCGTGATGAGTTTAGAGCTTGCGAGTGCGATTGCCGATGGAACCCGCGTGTGGGGCAATCTCCAACCCCCCGAAGGAGCCGTGCTATGGTGCGATTATGACCATCCCGCCGAGCAATTGTTGCCACTGCTTGAAGGGTTCCTGCACACGCGCCGTTTAGACCGCCTCTACTTCGCTTCTAATGCGGATGGCGAAGTCTTACCAATCACATGGGAAACCTACCCCCGTTGGGTTCGGACACTGAAAACGATTCAGCCGAAACTATTGGTATTGGACACACTGCTTCACGCGCTTGATGTGCGAGATGAACTCACAGACCTTGAAGCCCGTTCGGGTATGCAACTTCTACGACAGCTCGCGCGTGAGGTGGGATGTGCCGTTCTCGGAGTTCACCATCCACGAAAGCTGGGTGCGGAAAGCCCTGCCATTCACTCGGCTTCAGGGAATCTCCGCTGGACAGCTGCTGCCGATGTGGTGGCATACCTCTCGCTTGTGAGGCGTGAAGGCGTCCCCTACGGGCAACTCGCGCGATTGTCCATCCTGAAGAATCGGCACGGGCAGTGCCCGATGGAGCTGGAGTTCCTTCGCACGGCATACCGCTTCGTGCCCGCAAGCCCTGAGCAAGTGCCCCCCACAGAGTGGGATGTGGTAAGGAAGCTTCTTGAACAGCGCGGCGAAGCCACCTACCGCGAGCTGACAGAGGCACTTCAACAAGCAGGATTCAGAGTGTCCGAGAACGCCGTGCAGTTGCGAGCTCGCCGTCGATGGCAACCCGCAGGGTTGGTGGAAATAGTACGCGAAGGGTTCCCTGCTGTTGCACGAATCCGACTGAATAGAGTGCAAGTGTTGATTCCTAAACCTGAAGACCGCAAAGACTGGACTGACTGTTCAGACCGAACTGACTGGACTGACCGAACTGACTGCCCTACAGTTCAGTCCAGTTCAGTCAGTTCAGTCTTAACTCTCTCCATAGACGCGAACAGCGAATCTGTTCCTTCCCCCTCTCGCGCCGAAGGGAGTGGAGCCGAGCCTTCTCTCGCGCCTGCGGAGCCTGCCCCCGCGACTGCAGAATCGGACGATTCGGTACTCACAGGTGAAGGTCTCGTAGCGACGATTCTTCGGGAGTTTCAAGGTTCACGCCTGCTCTCCGAGCGCGAGATGTTGGAGGCGCGTTTGCGGTTGCTTCAGCAAGACCCTGTCGCCCCGTTGGGGGCTGATGAAGTAGCGGAGGTTCTCGCACTGTGGCGGCTTGCCGAATCGAAGCGATTCCCGCGCCTCGATGTTCCTAACTACGCTGTCGTGGAGCGTGGCGCGTCGGGCTGGCGTGCCTTCCTGGAATGCGCTGCAGGTTCAGGCGCGGTTCAACTCGCGCTGGAACTGCTCCAGCAACCCCCGAACCACGCCACGCAACCGAGCCTGTTCGAGTCCTAACCGCGAGGCAGGCAGGGTAGCTCGCCATTCACCTCCCCCATGCTGCCCCCGCCTGCCTATTAGTACACATCAGTTTACCCCGAAGCTGCTTTTCTATTTTTCGCGCGTGCGCTGTATAAACAACGGTATGGACACAACCGAACGCGCGAGGCTGCTTCGCGAGGCTTTAACGGCGCGAGGGGAACGACTTTACCTCGCTTGCCGTCGCCTGAGCATTAGCACGGCTACCGTTTATTCTTGGGTACACGGCTACCCGCCCCGCCGTGCCCAAGCGAGGGAGCGACTCGCTGCGCTGCTCAACATACCCTTAGAGCAACTGGAGGAATGCGATGCCACGAAATAAGCCCGAACTGATTGAGCCTACCGACTGGAACTCGGAGCCGATTGAACCCGCATACGACGCGATTGGCGAACTCGCACGGCTTACGAACCTACCCGCCGAGAGTGTCGCGCTACTCGCAGCGTGGCTGTCCCGCGCACTCCCGCACCACGCGATTCTCTGCTTAGTAGGACGCCACGCGCCCGAACTGGCAACCCGCCTCGCCGAGCTGCTGGACACCGAACCCCGACTGCTTCCCGAAGCCCTAACCGAAGTCCCGAACGACGCGACGGTCTACATCTCCTACTCGCCCGTGAGCCTGCCCGACAGGGAGTGGAACAACCTTGCCCACGCTGCACGCAAGGGCGTGCCCATCCTGCTTGGCTGTGTCAATCCCTTGACAAGCCCGCTGCTCTTCGGCGAAGTGCTAAGCTTGTTCCTGAATGCCAAGCCTGCCCCTGCAGGAGAGTGGGCTGTTGAACCGTTGCGCAGCGCACTCGCACGCCTTGAACCCGCCGTGTGGCAACTCGCACTGCGCAATCATCAGCTCGGCGAGGCTCATGCGCTTGCCCAAACCGAGCCGTTGCTGGAGCGCATACCACGCATACCGAAACTCTTTTCGGATGGCGCGTGGGAGGGCACGCCCCGAAGCCTTGTGTTAGCTACATCCCCCACGACGCCAATGACTATGCCAAGCGATACCGAGATTCTGCAACGGCTTGTGCGTGTCGCACCTGCGCTTGAGCTACTCCACAACATCGAAACCGTGATTGAACTCACACCCGCTGGCGTGCAGGTGCGGTTGGCGAAATGCGACGCCGTCCACAAGCCTGAAGAAGTAGACCCGTTCCTTGAAAGCTTGCGTCGCGAACTCCACGCGCCTAACGACCGCGAACGCCTCGCGCTTTGCGTGCGTGTGTGGGAACTCGCCTCCCAACTCGGATTCCCTTCGTTGGCGTACGGGCACGCCCGTCAAATTGGGAAGGGACGCTTCGCCTACGAGGCTGCTTTGCGAGCTGGAAGCACAGAGAACCTGACTGCACTGCTGCTGGGGTTGCAGGAACTCGCGCGCCCTGAAGCTGAGGCAGGCGAACCCGTCGCGCCCGAACCCGTGATGGTGTAAATCGCCCCCTGCAGCGATGGGCTGCAGGGGCTTGCCCCTCTCGCGCGAGGGGTATTCACGCCTGTAGCAGCGGTTTTATGGACAGAATTGGGCACTTTTTGAACTCGCGTGGTGTCCATAAACCGCTTTGCGCTGTATGGTTTTCGTATGCCGAAACGCCGAATCACACGCGAGCAAAGGCGCGAGAAGATGGACGCCATCGTGCGTGCCTTGCAATCAGGGGTTTCTCTACGCACGGCACTCACAATCGCTAACATTAGCCGTTCCTGCTTCTATGAGTGGCAGCGACGGTTCCCTGCCTTCGCCGAAGCCGTAGAGCAAGCTGAAGCGAGTGCGATTGCCCATCTGGAACGCACGGCGTTCGAGCTTGCCCTCTATGAGCGCAGCGAGCGGATGGTGCAGTGGCTACTGGAACGGCGGTGCCCCGAAGTTTATAGCCCGAAGCAACAATCGCCTGAGGGCTACCACATCGAGGTTCTCGCCCCACCTGATGACGGCTCGGTTCCCTACGAGGTTCATCTCAGGAACGGCGTGAAACCCTGACAATCGCCTTTGAATTGGCAGGAATCTCTCGCCCTCTCGCGAATGGAAAAAAGTGCCTGCCCTGCGTTGCGGCGCAGGCAGGCTGAGGCTGTAGCAGGGTGCGCTGCCACAGCGCGTGTGGAGTTCCACACCCGCCCCAAAATTCCTGCTGAGTGCCCCTGCGAGAAGCCCTCTGGAAAATCGGGTTTCTGTCCCGTTCACCTGTGAAAAACGGGACGGGGTTTAGACCTTCCACTTGAGAAGTGTAGGGTTTCGTATGGGGCAACATTTAGTGGGCAAGAGGCAGTATGAGCACAACCGATGGGTGGAGCCGGCGGGGGGATTCGAACCCCCGACCTTCCACTTACAAGGCGGTTGCTCTACCACTGAGCTACGCCGGCTCGCGATGATAGTATACCTTAACGCAGGGCGACATTACTGCTACTCCATCGCCTGCTGCCCGGTGTCGCGCTCTACACACTGCGCCTGCGACACGCCCATCAGTAAGGCGGTACTCGGTATCTGGAAACCTTCGCCTGCCAACAGCTGCGCCCCCGTGCGGATCTGCAGGCGCTGCCCGTCGGCTTCAGCACGCGATGCAGCTCAATCAGACGGGGCGCCATTATCACGAGGTAGGCGGTGAGGTCGTTCCTGACAAGGGACTCCACGAAGCCCTCAATCAGCCGCCCCAGTACGTAGCGTGGGCACTTCAGCAGGAACTCCTGATAGGCGTGTTCGCTCCACTGCCAGGTATCCGTGAAGGCTTTGATTTGCGCCTAGGCAGGTTCGCCTGTGGCTTCGCGGAACAGCAGGTTATAATCGCGTGCACTGTTGAACGGCGGGTCTAGGTAAATCTGGTCTACGCACCCGTCGGGGATATGTTTGCGCAGCACCTCAAGGTTGTCGCCGTGGTAAAGCGTGCAGGTTATAGGTGTTGGGTTCGGTGCGTGGGTATGGATTCCTGCCGTTCCGCTTTTTGCCGATGGGGCGCAGTGTATCCCATAATAAGCGCTTTTTGCGAAAAGTGCTGCTGCAACAGGAGAAAAAGAGGTCGGGAGGGGGAAAGAACAGCAGGCAAAGGGGACGATTGCATCTTAGAGGCACTTGCAACAAGTTACAGGGCATGCATGGGGGCGTGCCCCTACTGTGCCTGTAGGAGGCACGCCTCAGAAATAAGCGACTTACACCGCGCAAGCGATGAACGCGTCAAGGTGCCCTTCCAACTAGTAAGTGGAAGGTCTGCCCGAAATCGCCCTGCAATTTTCCGCGCCGCTGCCAATAATAAACGCAGGAGGCGTTGGAACGATGCACACGACGCTGAAAACGACCAGCAAGAAACACAAGCTGACCCTGTCGGGTGAAATTGGCTTTGCAGAGACGAACGAACTCTGGGACGCCGTGCAACAGATTGCGCAGCAGCCCAGAGAGACGCAGATCGAGTGGAGCAACCTGAACCGAATCCACTATGCAGGCATTCAGACACTGTTCGCCCTGCGCAAATCGCTCGAGGAACAAGGCTATAAATTGCAGTTCGGCGAGCCAAATCCGAATCTCTATCAACAGCTGCACACCTTCGGCGTGTGGGACGCGCTGATACAATCCTAACCATAAGGGAGCGGAGCGATGGACAGCCTGATGCGACTGTTTTACGACGAAGCGAACGAGATGGTGGAAGGCATGGAGCAGGTGCTGCTCGCCTTAGAATCGGGCGAACCAGACCCAGAGACGGTCAACGCGCTATTTCGGTACGCCCACTCCTTCAAGGGCAACAGCGCGGCGATGGGATTCACTCGGCTCAGCAAGTTCACGCACGGTTTGGAAAGCGCGATGGAGGCGCTGCGCAAGGAGCAACGCCCGCTCACGCCTGAGCTGGCAACGCTGATGCTGCAGGCAGTCGACCTGATTCGCGTCCTGCTGGAGCGCACCCGTACCGAGGGCGATGCGGGCGATCCTGCATGCGACGCGCTGCTCCAACAGATTAACGCCGCGCTCAGTGGCACGGGCGTCCCCGCCTGTGCCGACTCTGTCGGCGAGACGAGCGAGGGGCAACTGCGCACAGGCGGGGACGCCCGTGCCACAGGGGAGGTTGCCCGCACGAGCGGGGACGCCCGTGCCACAGGGGGCGCGCCGCGCTACCGAATCGTTTATCAGCCTGCGCCGACGCTCAGCCCAGAGCATGACCCGCTTCAACTGCTTTCAGAACTGCTGGAGTACGGGCAGGTCATCGAGTGTCGCTTCAAAGAGCAAGTCCCTCCCGTCACTCAGCTTAAGCTCGACGCCTGCTACGGCAGCTGGGAACTGATTTACGAGACTGCATTCGAGCCTGCAATTGTCAGGGCGTTGCTGGAGCTGACGGCGGAGGGCGCAGAGCTACGCATCGAGCCGCTACAAAGCGTCCAGGAGCAATTTATTACAACTGCCGTGCAGGAAACTCAGCCTACTCAGGCAGCAGAGTCTCCAGCAGTCGCCGCAACAGCCGCTGTTGCGTCCGCCGCACCCACCGGCAAATCTGAGGCGCAGAGCATTCGTGTCTCTACCGAGAAAATCGACGCGCTGATGAACCTCGTGAGCGAGATCGTGATTGCGCAGTCGATGCTCAGCAGCGCGCAAAACGCAGACACCGACGAGCGCACCCGCGCCGCGATTACCCAGATGGAACGCCATGTGCGCGACCTGCACGAGCGCGTGATGGCAATTCGGCTCCTGCCTGTAAGCTACCTGTTCAATCGATTCCCGCGCATGGTGCGCGACACCGCTGCCAAACTCGGTAAGAAGGTCAACTTCGAAATCGAGGGCGAGGAGACCGAGCTCGATCGCACGCTGCTCGAATCGCTCAGCGACCCGCTGACGCACCTGATACGCAACGCCATTGATCACGGCATCGAGTCGCCTGAAGTGCGTCGTCAGCAGGGCAAACCCGAAACGGGCACAATTAAACTCAGCGCGTACCAGTCCGAAGGGCGCATCTATATCGAAGTGCGTGACGACGGACGCGGAATCGACACGGAGCGCGTGCGCCAGAAAGCCGTCCAGCTCGGCTGGATTACTGAGAACGACCACCCGTCGGAGGAGACCCTGTATGATTTCCTGTTCCAGCCGGGCTTTTCGACGGCGCAGCAGGTGAGCGACCTGTCGGGGCGCGGCGTCGGAATGGATGTCGTGAAGCGGAATGTGGAGAGCCTCGGCGGCAGCATCAGCGTGCAGTCGAAACGCGGCGAAGGCACGCGGTTTCTGTTGCGTGTGCCGCTCACGCTCGCGATTATGGACGGGCTGGGGCTAACCGTCGCTGACGAGCATTACATCGTACCCCTCACCGCCGTCGTAGAGGCGTTCCAGTACGACAGCCTGCAGCATACCGCGCTGTTCGATCAACACGAGATGGTAAATGTACGGGGCGAGTTCATCCCGTTGGTGCGCCTGCGCGAGTTCGTCGGCTTGCCCGACCGCGAGCGTGACGGGCTGATTGTCGTGTTGGAGCAGGAGGGGCAACAGATTGCGCTGCTCATCGATAGCATTGCGGGGCAGCAGCAGGTGGTGCTGAAGAGCCTCGAGGAGAACTTTATGCGCGTGCCCGGCTTCGCCGGGGCGACGATTCTCGGCGACGGGCGCGTCGCGCTCATTCTCGATGTGTCGGATCTCATCCGACGCGCTCACCAGGCAAGCGAGCGCTACGCCGCGATTGCCTGAACCCATACGAAGGAGGTTGTGATGACACTGACGAAACCGAACACAGAGACCATCGAAACGACCACCGTCGACGCCAACGCAGAAAAGTACCTGGTGTTTCAGATTGGCAACGAGACCTATGGCGTGCCACTGCTGCAGGTGCAGGAGATTCGCACCTATACGCCCGCGACGCGCGTGCCGAACGCGCCGGGCTATGTGCTGGGCGTGATTAATCTGCGCGGCAACATTATCGCCGTGATTGATGCGCGCACCCGCTTCGGCTTGTCCCCCCTCCCCGACGAGGAGTCGACCGTCGTGGTGGTGGCGCAGGTGAACGATAAGGTGTTCGGGCTGCGCCTCGATTCAGTGTCTGATGTGATGGACATCCCGATGGAACACGTGCAGCCGACGCCGCCGATTGCTTCCGAAGCCACGCAGCGGTTCCTCAACGGTGTAGTGCAGGTCGGTGAGCGTGTGGTAATCCTGCTGAACCTGCGCGAGATTTTCGATATCGACGCGCTGAGCCAGATAGCGGCGTAGGAAGCAATCCACAGCAACTGGTGGAGCAGAGGTCGTAACTCGCTGGCGGGGACGCCGACGCGACGCTCCCGTTCGTAGCGTCGGCGCTCCCATCGATGACTCGAAAATCAAACGGACTCCAAGCGGGTCAGAAATGGGTGCCGCGAGCTGGACACGCACTTGTTCACCTGACCTCCCAGCCCCTCCTGATAGGGGTACAACGCTTGAGTTGAATAACACTGCGTGCGTCCCCCTCTTTGCCCTCATCCCCACCCCTCTCCCACCGCGTGGGAGAGGGGAGTCGGCGCGGGCACGGCACGAGTCGCTCCCCCTCTCCTGCGTCGCGGGAGAGAGGGGGTAGGGAGTGAGGGGTGAAAAACGCTGCAATGCCGTAATCGTTTCCGCTTTAGCAAAACCTTAGTTGTGATTATCGGGTACATATCTATTTCTACCTTCATTAACTATGTGGAGACAGATTCATGACACCCTTTGCGGCTTTCGGAACGCGCCTGACGGCGCACCTGTCGGAACGCTTTGGCTTCATGCGGAGCCTTGTCCATGCAGTACCGATGCGCTCAGGCGGCGCGTCGCTTGCCCATCGTTTTACCTGCGGGCTGACCGTTGCGCTTGCAACAACCCTGATGTTGCTCAGCCACGGCGCGCTGGCGCAGCCGTCCTGTCTCAACGCCGATGTGAACGGCGACGGCGTGGTGGATGACGCCGATCTGCTGCAGGTGCTATTCTGTTTCGGGACGAATGTACGCTGGACTGTGCCCGCCATCAACGCGCTTGTGGCAGATCGGTTGACGGGCGCGTTTCCGCGTCAGTTCTCGTCTGCGCCTGAAGTCCCCTTCGATCCTGAAAACGCGGCGTTCGCGCGCACGCGCATCCGCCGCACCGTCGATTCCTTCTTCGACATTTTTGTCGCATGGGATACGCGCGCCGATTTCCGTAACTTCCCGCCGCCCCTGATTGCGCAGGGATTAATCGTCGGCGCGGTTTACCTGCCGCGTGGTCAATCGCCGCTCGGACTGCCGATTGAGGAGGGGTTCTACCTCGTGCATCTACGCTCCAGTGATTTGGAGCAGTGGACGATGAGTCTGCGCCATCCCACAACAGGCGCGGTCGTCGCCACATTCCCCGCGAATGTGCGGTTAATCGATCCGTTCACCGCGCCGCGCACATGGAACGATGTCGCGATTCATATTGTCCCGATCCCAGGCGGCGGGTTCTGTGTGGAGATCTGGCTCACCTACATGTGCCCTAACGGCACGATGCTGGATCGCACCCTCGTGTGGCGACGCTGCTTCTGAACACCTCTACCAGTAAAGCCCATCGCGGGCGGGCTGCGACGCCTGCCCGCTTTTTCAGGTAATCCAGATTGCCATTTACGCTGAGGTTCCTCGCCTTCGACTCAGAATGACGGGTTCACTTTTCGCGCGAACCCCACTGTCATTCCGAGCGGAGCGAGGAATCTCGCCCGCTGAAAAATCAGATGACCGTCCGCCGCAGATCCTCGCCGCCTGCGCCGGGGCGAATCGGCTTCACGCTCGCCACATACTCTGGCTCGTAGTCGATGAGCTTCAGCCAGTCCTCCATCACATCGGACTTGGGGAAGATTTCGTTCTCGCGATATTCCATCTCGATGGCGCGTTTGAGGTCGTCGGGGCGCAGCCCGTGTTCGACGCTCGGCTCGTCGATAGCGCGGCGGATGGCGAACTCCTTGGCGCGATCCACGACCGACTTAATCAGCGCGCCGCTGACCAAGTCGCGCCAGTAGAGCGTCTCCACGCCGCCGTTGCGCAGGTACACCTGCAGGAACTCCGTGTCGGGCGCTTTGCGCCACAGGTACTGCACCGCCTGTTCAATCAGACACTCGCGGGCTTCGGCGGGCGTGTCGTACTCGCGCACGAAGTCGGCATCCAGTGGCAGTGTCGGCGTGAGGTAGATGCCGAAAATCTCGCGCGCCGCGTCGCGATCGGGGCGGCGCACTTTCACCTTGCGGTCGATGCGTCCTGGTCGCAGAATCGCGGGGTCGATGTAGTCGGGTCGGTTCGAAGTGAGCATCACCACCACATTTTCGAGGCTCACCAGCCCGTCCATCTCCGCGCAGAACTGCGGCACGACGGTGTTGGAGATATTCAGCCACCTGCCCGAGCTGCGCGTGCGCAGGATCGACTCCGCCTCGTCGATGAAGATGAACACGAGGTAGCCCTCGCGCGCCTTCTCGCGGGCAATCGCGAAAATCTCGCGCACCATCCGCTCCGTCTCGCCCAGCCACATGTTCAGAATCTTGGGTCCGTTGATGTACATAAAGTACTCTTTCACGGGCTTGCCCATCTGCTCGGAATACTGGCGCGTGAGGTTGTACGCGGTCGCCTTGCCAATCAGCGTCTTGCCACAGCCGGGCGGTCCGTAGAGCAGGATGCCCTTCAGCGGCTGCTTCTCGAACTTCTGGAAGATTTCGGGATGGAGCATGGGCAGCTCGATGGTCTCGCGGATGAGTCGAATCGCCTCTTCCTGCCCGCCAATCTGGCTCCACTCCAGCGGCGGCACTTCCTCGAAGTAGTAGTCACGCACTTCCTGATGGGGGATGTGTTCAATCGCGACCTTGAAGTTCGGCTCGAGGCGCACTTCGTCGCCGGGCTTGATGAGAACCTCCGATAAATCGGTGGAGCGGAACACGATGCGCGAGGTCATGCCTTGGGGGTCTGCCCCAACGCGCAGGCGATCCCCCTCCAGCACCTCCTGCACCTTCACAATAGGTCCCGCAGGGTGATAGCCCAGGTCGCCAATCACGGCAAACGCCTCGTTCACTTTGACGCGCGTGCCCACTCGGAAGTCGGGGTTCTCTAACTTGGGGTCGATGTTGGCATAATATTCGCTGTCGCCCAGCGCGACCATCGCGACGCCCTCGTCGGGTTGTCCCAGAAAAACGCCGATGCGGTTCGCCGGGCTGGTCAGTTTCTGATACGCCTCCTCATACTCCTGAATCGCCTGAATCGCTTCCTGCATCTGTTGCTCGTCGACTTCCAGCTGGTGCTGGAGCAGGCGCAGGAGTTGTCTCAGGCGCAGGTCGTCGCGGGGCGCGATTCGCATGATCTCTTCCAGAATCGCCAGAGCACGGATTTGCGTCTCGGGCAATTCGAACTCGTCGTCATAACGCCGTGCCATGCGGATAGGACCTCCTCACCATGATACTACTCCAATTGTACCTCAAAGGTTGCAGGGTCGGCGAGTTGTTCGGGAGTCATTTGCACGCGCCCGTCGGAGGTGAACTGCACGCCTTCGCTTTGCAGGTACGCTTTTTGCAGCTGGGCGAGCATCGGGTCGCGTTTGTGGATGCGTAGGCTGCCGTCGCTGCCCACCACGCGCCACCAGGGGAGGTCGTCGTCTAAGGTCCCTGCCATAATCCGTCCCACCTGCCGCGCCGTGAGGGGTGGGCAGCATGCGGCGACCTGACCATAACTCATCACTTTTCCCCTCGGAATCTGGCGGATGAGGGTGTAGATGGTGCGCTTCGCGGTTTGCATACCACACACTATACCTGTGAGGTAAGAAATGAGCAAAGGTTGAACACTGTCATGATACCGCATCAACGCTCCTCCGCCTCCCCCTGCGGCGGTTCGGGGGCGAAGAGCAGCACGCATGCATAGAACCCAATCACTGCCCATACAGGCAGACTTACTTCACGCAGGGCGGGAACCCAGTCGCCGTTGAAAGTGAGCGCGACCCATTTTTGCCATGCACAAAACCATTCCACGAGCGCGACGCCCACGCCCTGCGACGCCCAGAACCAGAACCCCAGCGCAAGCGTGGGATACGCCATCGGAACCGCCAACAGGTTCGCCACAGGCGACAGCAACGACAGGTAGCCGAAGTGATAGAGCTGAACCAGACTGACGCCCGCCTGCGCACAGAGCGAGACGCTGAGCAAAGGAATCAGGAACTTGTCCAGCATGCGCCGAAATATTGCGGAGATTCCTCGCTCCGCTCGGAAGGACAAAGTTTTAAGGCGACGCTCCAGCCTGCTGTAAAAGAGCAAAATGAACAGCACGGCGCAGAACGAGTATTGGGAGCTGACCTCAAAAATCGCGTGCGGAGCGATGAGCAGCCACAGCGCGCCCGCGAAGCCCAGCGCATTTAGGCTATCTGCCTCGCGCCCCACTAG
Source organism: uncultured Fimbriimonadales bacterium (assembly GCA_937992175.1). Classification (GTDB taxonomy): domain Bacteria; phylum Armatimonadota; class Fimbriimonadia; order Fimbriimonadales; family GBS-DC; genus GBS-DC. The sequence goes on from CALKLF010000045.1 coordinate 30,665, forward strand.
CGGCGCACACAGGGCGCAACTCGCCATCGTGGCGGCGCGCACAATTGAGGGGCGCAATCCTGCCAGCAGCGCATAGCACCATGCTGCCACAATCACCAGCCCCACGCGCCCTGCGAACGGCGTGGGCGTCCAGCGCAGCAGGAAGTAGACTAAGTGTAACATAATCGCCACATGTAAGCCCGAAGTCGCCAGCAGATGCCCTGTGCCCGACTCATGGAACGCCTCGCGCAGCTCAGGCGGGAAGTCACCTGTCGCGCCGACCAGCATGCCTTCCATCAACGCGGCGGAGTCGGGGCTGAGGTGTGCCCGCAGCGTCTCGCGCAGTGAACTCCGCGCCCGCGAGAAGAACCGTTGCCACCTGCCCGCGCCCGATTCCAGAATCTGAAACTGGCGCTCGCTGAACACAGTCGCGATGTGATACACACGCCGGCGTTCCAGATACTTGCCCCAGTCGAAGCTCCCGATGCGCGGCGGGCGACGCCAACTCGCCTCCATGCGGAACACATCGCCGTAGTCGGGCAAGTTCTGCACGTTCGGACGGAAGTAAATCAGGGTGTAGGTGAAGCGTTTCGGCGCCTCGAAGGCGCAGAGCAGGCGATAGCCGTTGCGCGTCGGCTCTAAGGTTCCAATCGCGCGGAGTGTGGCAGTGGGCGGGGGTGTCTGCACGGGCGGGCTACGCCAAAGGTCGTATCGCACTGCGCCCAACGCCAGTCCCACCGCCAGCCACGCCCACTGCGGCATGCTCAACGCCAGAATCAGTCCCAGCAAGCTCAGCCCAACCAGTGGCGCGACGGGCAGCGCGAGCCATTCCGTAAGGCTAATCCCCAGCGCGACGCCCAGCGCGAGCTGCAGCATCGGGCGTGGGCGCACCACCTCGCCTAGACGCCCTGCTCGCAGAGAAAACAGACCGCCGAGTCGTCGCTGTGATAACACTCGCATACGACACACCTCCGCCAGCCCCGCTGCGCTAGGGATTTCTGATAGCGCAGCGACGCCAGCTGCGCCCGCTTGAGCGCGTTGCGCAGCACGGGGTCGCTCACCGAAGCGAGGCTGGACTCGATTTGGGCGAGTTCGGCTTCGGAAATGCCCTCACTTCCTGACCTGTAGCGTGAGGGAGAGGCGTTACTTGCCCCCTCACCTCCCGCCCCCCTCTCCCACGGCGTGGGAGAGGGGGAGACAGACGCCCCCTCTCCCACGCCGTGGGAGAGGGGGGGGGGAGGTGAGGGAAGATTCGCCCGCACTACAAACCGCAACTCCCTAAACCGCTCCTCGCCCGCGCGTTCGTTCAGGCGTCTGAGAATCGTCCCCTTTTGAAAGTTCAGCTCCTGCGCCCAGGCGTGGCTTTTGACAGCGACCCACAGCGTGTCGGCGTCCACGCGCAGCGGGCGGGCGACTTGTGCAACTTGCTTGCCCACAATCTCGCTCCAGTGCGCCAGCGCGTCGTAGGTTCGAAACTGCCTGTCCAGCCCCAGTTTTTGAATCAAGCTCCGCAGCGCACTCCCAGCCTGCTGCATCTCACGCACGGCGGTTCACCGTCCCCGCCTGCACTTCAAACAGCGCGGCGTCCTGTAGCGTCGCCTCGTCGAATGCGCTCAGGTCAGTGCAGGTAATAAACGTCTGCGTGCGCGGCGTGAGGAACTCCACCAAATGGCGTCGCCGCGCGGGGTCTAAATCGGAGAACACATCATCGAGCAGCACAATCGGCGGCGCGTTGCGAATCGATTCCACGAGCGACACTTCCGACAGGCGCAGACTCAGGGCGCAGGTGCGCTGCTGCCCCTGTGAGGCGTACAGGCGCGCCTCGTAGCCCTGCACTTGAATGAGGAAATCGTCGCGATGGGGTCCGTACAGCGTGGTTCCGCGCCGCAGCTCCTCGCCCGCCGACAGGTGCAGCGCGCTCAGCAGCGCGTCCGACCAGTCCTCCTCTTTTTCGGGCGTCGGCTCGCGCACGGGCAACCCCGGCAGGTACTGGAGCGTCATCGTCTCGGCGTCGTGCGTGAGAGCGCGATGGGTGGATAGCGCCAGCGCATTCAGCCGTTCCAGAAACTGCCGCCGGGCGTGGAACAGGCGCGCGCCGTACTTGACCAGCTGCGCGTTCCATTCGGGCAGGCTGTCTAAGGTCGCGACGCCCTCCAGATAGCCCCGCAGCAGGTTGTTGCGTTGCTCCAGCGCGCGTTTATAGTGCGCCAGCGAGTAGAGATATCGATGGCTCAGCAGGCTAAGTTCCGCGTCCAGAAAGCGGCGTCGGTCGGCAGGCTCGCCGCGAATGATAGTCAAATCCTGCGCCGTGAAGCAGACCACGCTCAGTTTGCCCACCAGCGCGCTCTGTTTGGCGACGGGCTGCTCGTTCAGCCAGATCGCCCGCTTGCCCTGCAACGGCAGGCGAATCTGGATGTCGTCGGTCAGTCCGTCGATCTCGTACTGAGCGTAGAGGCGCATTTCGGTCGCGCCCCACTGGATGAGATCCACCTCGCGCACAGGGCGCAGGGGACGCAACGCGCTGAGGTAATAAATCGCTTCCAGCAGGTTCGTTTTGCCTTGCGCGTTCGCCCCCAGCAGGATGTTCACGCGCAGCGACGGCTCTATCTGCGCGCGTTCATAGTTGCGAAACCGCCACAGGCGCAGGGCATGCAGTCTCATTCTGGCAAGCGAAAGTATACCTGACCACATCAAGAGGCAAAAGGTATACTCTCCGCTGATGGAACTGGCGATTGTTGGGTTAGGGCGTATGGGCGGCAACATGGCGCGCCGCCTCGTAGAGCGCGGACATCGCGTCGTGGGCTACTCACGCACAAAGGCGACGGTAGACGAGCATGTTCCCTTCGGAATCGTGCCCGCCTACACCCCTGAAGAGGTGATCGGTGCGCTCACGCCGCCGCGCGTGGTATGGTTCATGTATCCTGCGGGCGAACCAACCGAGTCAGCAATTTTCCAGTTCGCGCCGCTGCTACAGGCAGGCGATATTGTGGTCAACGGCGCAAACAGTTTCTATAAAGACTCCATCCGCTACGCCGAGCGGCTGGCGGTGCGCGGGATACGATTCGCGGATGTGGGCGTTTCGGGCGGCGTGTGGGGACTGGAGAACGGTTACGGCTTGATGGCAGGCGGCGACCCTGAAGCGATTGCGTGGATTGAGCCAATCCTGCGCGACCTTGCGCCCACACCTGATAAGGGGTGGGTGCATGCAGGTCCCGTCGGCGCAGGGCACTACGCCAAGATGATCCACAACGGCATCGAATACGCAATTATGCAGGCGTATGCGGAGGGGTTCGAACTGCTGCGCCGCAAGTCGGAGTTCCAGATGGACATCGCGGCGGTGGCGGAGGCGTGGCGGCACGGCACGGTGATTCGCAGCTGGCTGCTGGACCTAATCGCAGGGTTCCTGAAAGAGGATTCGGAACTGACGGAGGTCGCGCCCTATGTCGCCGATTCGGGCGAAGGACGCTGGACGGCGCACGAGGCAATTGATTTAGGCAGCCCCGCGCCGCTCATTACGCTCGCTCTGCACGAACGCTTCCGCAGTCAGGACGCGCAGGGATTCCAATACCGCTTCCTCGCGCAGCTGCGCAAGGCGTTCGGTGGGCATGCGGTGAAGAAGGTGGAACCGGGTGAGTCGAGGGATTAGCCTCCCGCTAAGTGCGTCAGGGTGTCCTTACACCTGGATTTCGGTGGTATTTTCGTGGGAAGCACTTACCAATCACGGTTTCACGCGAGACAAAAACATCCGCACGAGCTGGGTACGCCGTTGTTTGCCCTCATCCTTGCCCCTCTCCCACTGCGTGCGAGAAGAAGGCATGCGCGTCCCCACAAATTGAGGCTACGCTGTGTACCCTTATCAGCAGGGGGGCGAAGGGGGATAGCAGCGCTTGAAATCACGACGGTAGAGGTCACTCAAAAGTCAAGCCACCTGCATGGGGCGACGGCAGGAATGCCGTCGCGTGTTGAGGATGCACAGGTAGCGCGACGGCAGGAATGCCGTCGCCCCGTGGGGACGATTTTTTGCGGTAGGTACATAAGTCCCTCAAATATTAAAAAGTCCCTGTTGAGATTCCTCGCCTTCGGCTCGGAATGACAGGGCTTGTTGTCATGCCGAGCGGAGCGAGGCATCTCAAGCGTCGGTTGCTTTGGGAATGCATGAGCGTCTCCCGTGCCATAGTGTGGTTATTCCATACTTTGGTGGCAGTTTCACATTTGAGGAACTTAAGTGCCTCAAAGATGAAATCGTCCCCTTTGCCTGCTGTTCTTTCTCCCCCCTCCCGACCTCCCCCGTGAACGGGGGAGGCGTTGCAGTTGTCCGTGCGTGCGCTCCCTCCCCGCAAGCGGGGAGGGTTGGGGTGGGGGCGGCGGCTTCGGCAGGCGTCAAGGCAAAAAGGGACACTATAATCTTTGGGGGACTTAGACCCCCTGAAGGCAGGGTTTCTCGGCTGTATAACGGCGAATGCGTTCGCTCGGCTTAGCTGGACGGTTATTATCCAAACCCCATAACGGAGAGCAAGCGGCGTGCTATGGGCGATTGCTGTTCTTAGTGAACTGGTTCTGCGCCATTAGCCTATTTGAGTAGAATCAGGTATCCTAAGGCTGTGATGCGCCGAGGTAAGCTGGTGAGTTGGGTTGTGGGGCTGACGGCGGTGCTGGGACTGTATGCCTGCCAGATGGCGAGCAACAGCGCGCCCTCGGATTCCCCGCCGCCCCAGACGAATATCCCGCCCCCCGAGCCTGAACCCGAGATCCCCGTGTACCGCTATCGGATTGTGAACACCTTCCCCCACGACAAGAACGCCTTCACACAAGGGCTGGAGTTCCATAACGGCTTCTTGTACGAAAGCACCGGGCTGAACGGGCAGTCATCGTTGCGCAAGGTGGAGCTGCGGACTGGGCGCGTACTGCAAATCCATCGCCTCGCCGATGAATATTTCGCGGAGGGCATCACCCTCTTCGGCGACCGAATCTACCAGCTCACATGGCAGAATGGCGTGTGCTTCGTGTATAACCAGACTAACTTCCGTCAGGAGACGCAGTTTCGCTATTACGGCGAGGGCTGGGGGCTGACCAACGACGGCAAACACCTGATTATGAGCGACGGCTCCGAGGCGATTACCTTCCGCGACCCAGAAACCTTCGCAGAAGTGCGCAAAATCACTGTGCGAGCGCAGGGCAAGCCCGTTCGATACCTTAACGAACTGGAATACATCGAGGGCGAAATCTGGGCGAACATCTGGCACAGCGACATGATTGCCCGCATCGATCCTCAATCGGGTGTGGTGAAGGCGTGGATCGATATGGAGGGGTTGCCCGTGCCCGATCGCGGAATGGAGGATGTGCTGAACGGTATCGCCTACGACCGCCAGAACAAGCGCATCTTCGTCACGGGCAAGAACTGGAGCAAACTGTTCGAGATTGAACTGATTGCACCCGACAAAAGCGTGAAACAACCGTAGCCATGCGTTTTGCTGAGTCGAAAATCCTGACCCGTGAGCAGCTCACGCAACTTGCCCCGATGTGGCGTGAGGCGGGCAAGCAGATCGTGTTGACCAACGGCTGCTTCGACCTGCTGCATGTGGGACACCTGCGCTATCTGCAGGAAGCGCGGCAACTGGGCGATTTGCTGGTGGTGGGCGTCAACAGCGATGACTCGGTGCGCCAGCTGAAAGGTGAATCGCGCCCCATCCTGCCCGAACAGGAACGCGCCAAACTCCTCGCGGGACTGGAATGTGTGGACTATGTGACGATTTTCGACGAGCCGACCGCAACGCAACTGGTGAACCTGGTTCAGCCCACTTACTATGCAAAAGGCGGCGACTATACCGAGCAGGATTTGCCCGAATCGGAGGCGGTGATTGCGTATGGCGGGTTCGTGGTAATCCTGCCGTTGCAACCTGAGCGTTCAACGAGCGCGATAGTAGCGCGGATACGGGGTGAGTGAGCCGAGAGGGGTAGGATGATTACCCCTCAATCTGCCTGCGAAACTGCATGAAACTCTCCCGTGCCATTTGTTCCCACATCTGGCGCACGGCGTACAACCCCTGCATCGCCACCTCGAAGTTTTCCGAGAGGCGGCGGAACATCGGGGCTTCCTCGCGCCACTCGCCGATATCGAACAGCGACACGAGCCGATAGGACTCTTTCCCCTGCTTCACATAGTCAATCAGGTGGTCTTTACGCAGCGAGGCGCGCAGGCGCGGCAACGCTTCGGGATAGACCCCCGTCCAGAACAGCGTGAAGTCGCCGATGTGCCGATGCACCTCGCGCTCCTGATAAAACGACTGCGCGCCGAGCCGAATGTCGGCGTAGTAAAGCATCTCGGCAACCTCCTGCAGCGGTCGCCCGTTCAGGTCGCGCAGACGATAGAGGCTGTCGATGTGCGCGAACTCGGTCAGCAGGTTCGTCAAATAGCGCATCACTTGACGGTCGTCCCAGCGCAACGACAGCGCAAATGCGCGTTCCACCAGCTCCCCAAACAGTTCCTGCAACGACATGTTCCTGCCCAACATCGCTCGCCTCTTGTTAAGTATTCCACATCAGCGTCTAAGTTCCCCAGGCGCGCGGGCGAGTTTGTGGAGCGCGATTGTGCTTTGCGAGGCGTAGATGGGCAGCCCGATGAGCAGGAACGGTGCGAGAGGCGCACAACACGCCAGCAGGCTGTAGAAGGTCGCTAACACGGTCACGCGCGGGGTAAGGAGAGGCGCGGTGCGCTGGGGTAGGGCAATCTCATCGCGAATCGCCGACGGCGCAGCAATCAGCCATGCGCAGGACCACAGCGCAATCCCGATCACATAGACTCCCGCCTGAATCCCCAGAATGAACAGCGCCATTCCCGCCATGCCCATTCCCCCAAAAGCAGGCGGCGCGAACAGCAGGTGCAACCACACCCCCAGAAACGCACCGACCACCGCCGCAATCAGCACGCGCAGCTGCTGATGCCACGCGCCATACACCCAGCCCCAGAAAATCTGCGACGGATTCAACCCCGCGAGAAACGCGCTGGTCAACTCGCCCGAATCGAGCCAGCGGCGCACGCGCTTTGCTGTGGAGTGATATCCCCAGAGCCACAGGAAAATACCCAGCGGGATGACGCCCAGAATGATGAAGGGATTCGCAGGGTCGCCTGCGAGTCTCAGCCCGAACGCCGTCAGTCCCAGCAGCGGCGCGAAGGGCGGTTGGCGCTCGGCAATCGTCAGGCGTGTGACGGGGTTGCTTGCCTGACGCTGTACGAGCCAGTCCAGCAAGGGATAGAGGAGCGGCAGGGCAAGCCACTGCAGTGCGGCGACCGCGCGGGGCGTGGGCTGCGCCGCGCGTCCCACCGTCGCGCCCAGCCCAAGCAGCCCCAGAACCAGCGTATAGCGGGCAATCGGCGCGACGAGACACAGCCACAGTGGGGGCTGCGCCGCAACGCCCGCCATAGCCCACGCCTCCGACGCCGTCAGCAGCGCGTAGGTCGGGCTGAGCGCACCCAGCGCAGGGTGCAACGGCTTGATCCAGAACATAATCGCCGGCGCAAGCCCCAGCAGAATCGCGCTGTATGCCCATGCAGGCGCGCGACTATGCGCTCGCTGCAGTCCCCAGCGCGTGAACGCGCCGCCCAGCCACTCCACAGTGCCGAGCCACAGGAACGCAGCCCAGAACGCGCCCGAACCTGTTGGCAGACCCCACGCCAGCAACGCGCCGCCCATCAGCGACAGGCTCAACAGGCGCAGCAGTCCCGATTCCAGCAGGTGTGCGCGCAAAGGCTGCAAAATCGGCTCCGCCTGACGCCGCGTCGTGAGCAACAACAGATTCAGATAGCCCACGCCAAGAAGCATGCTCACTGCTGTGTAGTGCGTCTGCTCCGCGCCGCTCAGTCCCCATTCCCCGCCAAACCGCCAGCCCGTCAGCCCCCACCATGCAGTAAGCGCGACGCAGGGAATCAGGAAAAACCAGCGCCAGACGCCCGACGGGTTATTCACCCAGCGCGCCATCCGCTCGAAGCGGAGCATCTCGATGAGCAGCCATAGCAGCGCAAAGCCCCGCAGGTCGGGCAGGACCACTACCAGCTGGGGCGGCAGCAGCACGCGCCCCAGAATCGGCAGGGCAATCGTCACGCTGAACAGCCCGCTGCTGGAGACCGCCGTGCGCGTGCGCCCGCCGTCCAGCTGGAACGCATACGCCAGCAATCCGCCGCCCAGCAGCCATGGCAGCTCCGCCCACGCCGACGCCAACAGCGCAATCGAAACCAGCCCCAGCACGAAATAGTTCGCGAAGCTGAACAGCGTCCAGAGCGCGAGGCCGTCCAGCAAACTCAGCCCCAGCGCGCGCCCCACCAGCGCGTACAACGGCAGCCAGAGACACATCGCGAGTGCGCGAAAGAGCCAGTCGGGCAGCCCGCGCTGAATCATAAGGGTATGCGCCGTGTGAGGCGTCAGGCGGAGTTGCTCGAAGTTGTTCGTGCGCAGGTCGTTCGCAAATGACGGGTCAGGCAGGCGACGCTCTACCCACCCGCGCGCCAGCAGGTGCATCAGCACAATCCAGCCCAGCAGGAAGTGCGAGCCTGCGCTCCCTTTCACGAGGTTCAGTAAAGGCAGGAGCAGTATCCCGATCAGTCCCGCCCCCAGCGCGAAGCCCCAGCTCCCGCGCAGCAGCGTCGGCAGCGACAGGCGACGATACATCACCCCCCAGAACATCAGCCCGTCGAACCACGCACACGACGCCTCCGCAGAATCCCGTACCCCCGTCAGCGCCATCGGTGAGAGAATACGCTGTGCAGAAGCCGATTCCTGCCTTACTTTCTACAGGAATCAGCGCGTGCGCGTCTAACGCCTTATCTGGCATGACCGACCGCCAGTGGCTGCTGTTTCTGACGCTGCTGCCCGATGTGGGGCGTAGGACGCTCCGCCGCGCGCTGGAGCGTCAGCAGGTGCGCCGCGAGACGCCCGATGAGGTTCTGAGCCTGCCCGATGAGACGCTCCGAGCGGAGTACGGGCTGCCCCCGCGCGCGGTTCAGGCAATCCGCGCGGAACGGGAAAAATGGCTGGAACAAACGGCGCAGCTGGAGGCGCACCTGACGCGCTGCGGCGTGCGCTGGATGAGCTTTCAGGACGCCGCCTACCCCGCCGCGCTGGAGGATATGCCCGAACCGCCTGCCGTGCTGTTCCTGTACGGGAACCACGCGCTGCTTGAGGAGCCGACTTTCGCGCTGCTGGCGTCGCACACCATCTCGGCGCAGGGGGTTCAGGAACTGGAGACGCTGGCGAACGCACTGCTGGAGCAGGGGTTGACGCCCATCGTAAGCGCGACGCAGCCCGCCTATCAGCGCGCGTTGCTGTGCGCCGTGCGACGCGGCGCGCCCTACATCCTCGCGCTAGAGCGGGGACTGCTCTGCGCCTTTGGCGAGGATTTGCGCAAGGAGCCGCTCAAGCAGGCGCGCATCTGGCAGGCGGAGTTCGATACGCAGCACGCGCTGGCAATCAGCCCGTTCCGCCCGCGCGACGGCTGGGTCGCCTCCAGCGGGAAATATCGCGACGCGCTCATCGGCTACATGGCGGGCGCGGTCATCGTGGTGGAGGCGCGTCCCGACGGCTACATCGTGCAACTCGGTCGCGAGCTGCTTCAACACGGGCGCAAGGTCTATGTGCTGACGCCGAGCCTCGAAAAATTACTAGGCAACCAGCAGATTCTGGAAGCGGGTGGAACGCCGTTCGGTTCGGACGCTCCATAGAATAACCCCATTTGCTACCTACTGGTTTCAAGCGGGCGAGATTCCTCGCTCCGCTCGGAATGACAGAGCCGTCTTTGCGAAAATGCACTTGTCATTCCGAGCCGAAGGCGAGGAATCTCGGCATGGGTAGCAACTTGGGTTAGTATATGCTTCAAAAGTTATGTCACCACGAAACGCGCGGAGCGCATATGGTGCGACGGCATTCTTGCCGTCGCATGTTGGGGCTACCCAGTTGGCACGACGGCATTCTTGCCGTCGCATGTTGGGGCTACCCAGTTGGCACGACGGCATTCTTGCCGTCGCATGTTGGGGCTACCCAGTTGGCACGACGGCAGGAATGCCGTCACACCAGAGGGAGGCGATTGCATCCTCGAGGGCTCCTCGGATGCGGGATGTGCTTGGGGTGCGACGGCGCGTACATGGTACACTTTTACTATGGCTTGGGATGGGGTCTCCGTCGAAGTTCTGGGGCGGCTGGAGCGGTATCGGTTCCAGCCGAAAAAGGTGCATGCGGCGGCGATACGAGGGGAGCGACTCTCACCCCGTAAGGGTATCTCCATCGAGTTCGCTGACTACCGACACTACACGCCCGGCGACGACCTGCGCCATCTGGACTGGAACATCCTCGCGCGTTTAGACCGCGCCTATCTGCGCACCTATCAGGACGAACAGGAACTGCCTATCCACCTGCTGCTGGACTGCTCGGCGTCGATGGCGTTTGGCGAGCCGACGAAGTTCGATGCGGCGCGCGCGCTGGCGGCGTGTCTGGGCTATATCGGTCTGATTACGGGCGATGCGGTGTATCCCGTCGCGCTCCATCATCAGCCTGCGGAAACACGCCCGCTGCGCGGCAGGATTGCTTTTACGCGCCTGCTGGAATGGCTGCGCACCCGCCAGCCCGACGGCAGACACTTGACGGCAAGTATCCAGCGGTTCGCTCATGCAAACCTGCCGACAGGAATGGCAATCCTGTTCACCGACGGACTGGACGAGCAGTTCCCCGACGCCCTGCGCGCGCTCGGCAGCCGGCGCCACGAGATTATCGTGCTACACATTCTCTCGGAAGTGGAGTTAGACCCTGACTTGGAAGGCGACCTGAAGCTCATCGATGCTGAAACAGGCGAGGAGCTAGACATCACGGCGACGGGCGGTGTGCTGCAGGAGTACCAGCGCAAACTGAAGGCACACAACGAGGCAATCCAAAACGCCTGCCGTCGCATCGGCGCGACCTATGTGGCGCTGCGTAACGACCGCCCACCGCAAGAAGTGATTATTCGTGAACTTTATCCCCAGGGCGTGGTGAGTTTGTAGCCCGCACAGCAGGATATGCACCACTCTTCCAGAATAAAGAGTTGCATCGCGCGCTCTGCCCCTTCCTCTCAACGACAAGAGCGAACCCTCGCGGTGCAGTGGGAGGAACCATCATGGCTAAAACGATGCGAGCGAATGTGTTTCGCGACATTATGCAGTTCGGCGTTGAAGAAGTCCCCGTCCCCGTTCCTGGACCTGGCGAAGCGTTAATTCGGGTCACACTCACGACCATCTGCGGCACCGATGTCCACATCGTCAAAGGCGAATACCCCGTGCGCTCTGGGCTGATTATCGGGCATGAACCCGTTGGCGTGATCGAGGAGTTGGGTCCCGGCGTCACGGGCTATCAGCCGGGCGACCGGGTGCTGGTGGGTGCGATTACCCCGTGTGGACAGTGTCGGGCGTGCCTATCGGCGCAGTGGGCGCAGTGTGGGCATGGTACTGGCTATCAGGCGATTGGCGGCTGGCGGTTTGGCAACACGATTAACGGCGTGCAGGCGGAGTACGCCGTCGTGCCGAACGCGCAGGCGAACCTCGCCAAAATCCCCGACGAGTTAACCGACGAGCAGGTCGTGCTGCTCGCCGACATCGCCTCCACGGGCTTCAGCGGCGCGGAGTCCGCCCCCGTGCGCATCGGCGACTCGGTCGTCGTGTTCGCACAGGGACCAATTGGACTGTGCGCGAGCATCGGCGCGCGACTGATGGGCGCGGCGCTGGTGATTGGCGTCGATACCGACCCGCATCGGCTGGAGTTCGCCAAACGCATGGGCGTCGATGTGGTGTTGAATCCGAACGAGTGCGATGTAATCGCCGAGATTAAGAAACTCACCGACGGCGGCGCGGATGTCGCCATCGAGGCGCTGGGCATTCAGGAAACCTGGGAGAACTGCCTCCGCAGCCTGCGCCCAGGCGGCGTGCTGTCCAGTCTGGGCGTCTATAGCGGCAAGCTGCAGATTCCTTACGAGACCTTCGGCGCGGGGCTGGCGGACATCAAAATCGTCACCACGCTCTGCCCCGGCGGCAAGGAGCGTATGCGCCGCCTGATGGAGATGGTGCGCACTCATCGCGTCGACCTGACCCCGCTGCTCACTCACCGCTTCACGCTGGACGATATTCGTGAAGCATATGAAGTGTTCATGGAGCGGCGCAACGGCGTGATGAAGGTGGCGATTACGCCGAACTAATGCAGCACGCGGCGCGAGAGCGTTTTCCCGCGCCGCGTTCCCAGCCTCCCTCGTAAGGTTTTTTCGTGTTTACGCCGCTGCAGGCTCTGCCATCTCGCCTGCTGCGCGGATGCTCACCACGCGATCGAGGCGAATCTCCATGTAGTCGGTAATCAGGCAGATACCGTACAGCGGCACGAACGAGACATCCGTGATAAATAGGTTCCGTTCCTGCACATCCCCGCGCCGATCGCGCCAGGCGACCGTACATTCCATCCCAATATACTGCTGAGCCTCGTTGAACGACATCGTCGTAACCTCCCCGAAATGGTTTCTATGAGAGATTCTGCCCTGTTCGGGAAGGTTGCGCACTGAACGGAATACGGGATTCGGCGTCTAAAGCCCCAGCTGCTCCCAGATTGCGTCGATTTTCGCCTTCACTTCGGGCGTCATCCGGATCACATCGGGCCACTCACGGGTGAAGCCCTCTTCCTTCCACTTGGTGGTGGCGTCGAAGCCGATTTTACTGCCGTAGCCCACATAGGGGCTGGCATGATCCAGCACATCGACGGGTCCCTTGACAATCAGGGTGTCGCGTTCGGGATCCACATTCGCGCCCCAGCGCCAGAGAACCTCGCCGAGGTCATGCACATTTACATCGGCGTCGAACACCACGATAAACTTGCTGAACATCAACTGCCCCAAGCCCCAGATGGCGTTCATCACCTTGAAGGCGTGTCCCGGATAGCGTTTGCGGATGCTCACGAAACAGAAGTTATGGAACACGCCCGCCACTGGCAGGTTCATATCCACGATTTCGGGCACGGTCAGGCGCACCAGCGGCAGGAACAGCCGCTCAACTGCCTTGCCCATCCAGCCGTCTTCCATCGGCGGGACGCCCACAATCGTGGCGGGATAGACGGGCTTCTTGCGATGCGTAATTGCCGTGACATGAAACACGGGATAATAATCGGCGAGGCTATAGTAGCCCGTGTGGTCGCCAAAGGGGCCCTCCAGACATCGCTCGCCGGGATTGATGTAGCCCTCGATCACGATCTCGGCGTTGGCGGGCACTTTGATATCGACTGTTTTGGCGGGCACTAACTCCACAGGCTTTTTGCGCAGGAAGCCTGCGAACATCAGCTCGTCGATGGCGGGCGGCAGGGGCGCAATTGCCGAGAAAGTGAGCGCAGGGTCGTCGCCCAGCACGACGGCGACCTGAATCGGCTCGCCCCTCTTTTCAGCGTGCTGGTAATGCTCTGCGCCCACTTTGTGAATCTGCCAGTGCATCGCCGTCGTGCGCTTGTCCAGCACCTGAATCCGATACATACCCACATTCCGCTTGCCCGTGTTCGGGTCGTGTGTGAACACCAGCGGCAGCGTGATATACCGCCCGCCGTCCTGGGGCCAGCAGTGCAGGATGGGGAACTCGAACAGGTCAATCTGCTCGCCTGTTTTGACGATTTCGTGGGAGAAGCCCTCTTTGACAGTGGTCGGTGGGACGCTACGGGCGACCTGCAACAGCCTGCCTAGCTGGGGCATCACTTCAGGCAGGGCACGCAGCTTGCCCAGTAGCCCCCCTTCCAGCTGAGGCAGTTCAGGTTTCGTGAGGGACTCAATCTCCTGTGCGATTGTTTCGTAGTCGTCCACGCCGAGCGCGAGGCTCATGCGCCGCTTCGAACCCATCGTGTTGATGGCGACGGCGATATCGTAGCCCTTGGGACGCTCAATCAGCAAGGCGGGTCCCCCCGACTTCATCACACGGTCGGCGACTTCGGTAATTTCTAAGTGGGGGTCTAACGGATAGTGAATGCGCCTGAGTTCGTTCTCTTGCTCAAGGCGCAGCAGGAACTCCTGAAAGTCACGATAAGCCATAGGGTTGCCTCCATAGTGTGTAGAAACGAACGACCGATACGCCCAGAGTATACCCGTTTGGCTAAACTCGCAGAATTGGCAGGCAGGAAATCCCCGAAAGTTGCGTATATAGGAGTAGGGAACCGCCGCAACTATGCGACGCTCCGCACGGTCTAACAGGTAGGTGACATCAGGTGCGACTGGGGATACTTCTGCTTTGTCTGCTGGGTTCGCTGCTGTATCAGGGCTGCTGGCATGAGCCGAACTTTTTATCGGCGCACGCCGCTGCCCCGCCGAAGCCGAAAGCTGCCTCTAGCGATTCGGTCAGGCTAATGTACCGCAAGGTTGGCGGCGTTCCTGTGCGCTATATCGTCGCCGATTTGAATAATCCGTATGTGCGGGTGGGGGTCGTCACGGCGCGCAGGCTGGGCAGGGACGAGTCCATCTGGGAGTTGCTGGCGCGTTCGCGTCCGACGGCGGCGATAACGGGCACTTACTTCAGCACAACCACCAAGCTGCCCGTGGGCGATATCGTGATTGAGGGCGAGCGCGTGCATTTTGGGGGCGTGGGCACGGCGCTCTGTGTCACCTACGAGAATCAAGTACGCTTCATCCGCCAGAAGCTGCACCGCCAGCGCGACTGGAGCGACTACCGCGTCGTGTTGGGCGCCGGTCCGCGGCTGTTGCAAAACGGACAGGTCGCGCTCTATCCGCAGGGCGAGGGGTTCCGCGACCGGCGGGTCTACGCAAGGGGTAAGCGGGTGGCGGTGGGCGTCACGCAGGAAAATAAACTGTTGATGGTCGTGGTGGAGCAGCCAGTGTCGCTGCGTCGTCTTGCATGGATTATGCGCGGGCTGGGCGCAACCGACGCGATTGCGCTGGACGGCGGCGGCTCCAGTTGCCTTTATTATCGGCGCGAGGTGAAGGTGCTGCCCAAGCGCAAACTGACGAACCTGCTGGTGGTGTACGAGGATAGCGCGGAGTATGACGCTCGCATAGCGCGCCTGAAGCCGCTGAATCGGTTCGCGCAGAAGTAGGGCTACGACTGCTCATTGCTGGCGGCGTCCTTCTGCTGCGCCTGTTCCAGCGCGTCCGCAAGCCGCTCGCGAAACGCGTCGAGGGTCGGGCATTTCAGCGCCGCGGACTGAAGCGCCAACAGCTGCTCGGTGTCCTGGAGCTGGCGGATTCCCTTACGAATGTCTCTGGGCACTCGCCCGAACAGATTAGACAGCAGGTTAATCAGCGATTGCCGCAGCCCTTGTTGCAACCCTTGTTGCAACCCCTGTCGCAGCCCTTGTTGCAACCCTTGCTGCACCCCTTGCTGCACCCCTTGCTCGATACCCTGCTCGAGCCCCTCACGCAGGCTCATCTCCACGATACGGGGAACGATTCGGACGCCCGTCTCGCGCTTGTATTCCTCGATGGCGCGTTCGTACTCGCGCTCCAGCAGCTTCGGCAGGTTCATAATCCACTCCAGCAGCCCCAAAAGATTGGCTGTCTGTTCCTCATTATACCCTCTTTCAACCGTCAGGCGCAACAGCTCCACCCGCGCCTGAAGACGCAGTTCCGCCTTGCTCTTCGTCATCGCCGCGCGCTTGAAAGCAACGAGAAGCAGCGCCGCAGGCTCAGGGTCTGCGAGGAGTTCTGTCTCATCAAGGTCAATTATCTTCAGCGATACGAACTCGAACACCAGCCGATGATTACCCAGAACGCGCTCATAGCGAACGGGACGCCAGTTGCGCCGCGTATCCGCCAGCACCGCGATGCTCAACACCTGCCGACGATACCGCAGCCATGCAGTCGCGTTGTAGGCGTACATTCGCTCTTCAAAAAACGGGTCTGGTTGAGACTGAACCTCGATATGAACCAATATCCACTGCTCAGCGCCATTCTGCAAGTAAACACGCACCAGTTTATCGACGATTTGACGCCCTGTTGCGCTTTGTGGCACGATCTGCTGGAGTTCGTTATCGAGATACTCCACGCCGTGCCGCCAGTCGATGAGGCTGTGCAGGAGTGGGTCAGCGTGGCGTATCAGATAGCGAAAGTGTTCGGGTTCCTCCAGAAACAGCTTCCATGCCGTGTCGCTTCGCTTGAGCGTATCCGAACGCTTGCGCTGTGCCATGCGCGGATTATACCAAATAGCCTCATCCCAGAATCTTTACGATGTACCGCTCTGTCTCTGGGAACGGCGGCACGCCCCCGTAGCGTTGCACATTGCCTGGACCCGCGTTATACGCCGCCAGCGCGAGTCGGAGATCTCCGAAGCGTTGCAACAGGTGGCTGAGATACCGCACGCCCCCTTCGATGTTCTGCGTGGGGTCGAACGGGTCGCTCACGCCCAGCGCGCGAGCGGTGCCGGGCATCAGCTGCATCAGCCCCATCGCGCCTTTGGGCGAGACGGCGCGCGGGTCGCCCCCCGACTCCGCCTCGATGACGCGCAGTATCAGCTCCGTGTCCAGATTATATCGGGCAGCGATGGGAGCCACGAGCGGCTCCCACTCGCGACTACGAGGGCGGATTTGCATCCCAGGAGGCGGCGTCCCACCCGCGGGGAAACCGACAGGCGCGACGAACGCCGCGTCGAAACGGCTCGTCGCAGGCTGCGTCGTCTCGCCCCGCAGCTCGCGCACGCGCGTTTCAATCTCCTGCACTCGCTGGAGCGTCCTCTGAAAGGCGCCGCTGATACGCATGGATGGCCGCCTCGTCGATTTCGTTTTGCACTAAGCGTTGAATCTCTTGCTGATAATGCTCATAGGCACGGATGCGCAGCTGGGTGAGCGCCTCGCGCTCGCGTCGCGCCTGCAGATAGACTTCGCGGGCGTGTGCCTCCTGCTCCTGCAGCAACGGCAGCGTATCCTGCAGGCGTTGCAGGCGCGTCGCCATCGCCTCTAAAGCGTGTTCCCGTTGCGTCCACTCGTTGGGGTGTGCTGCCGCGCTGGCAATCTGGCGCATCTGCTCGGTCAGCGCACGAATTTGCGCCTGCAGCTGCATCCGTTGCTGCAAGGCATCCTGCAAGGCGCGATAAGCAATCCCCTCGCGCGTCTCGCGATACCGCAGCACCCGCTCAAGGCGAAACTGAAAGCGTCGCATGTCTGAAGAGAATTTTGGGAGGAAAGGCAATTCTCTGCAGGGCAGCCTATCTCATTGCTTACTTGCCGTTGAGCAGGATTCTCTACGCTAAGAGTGAATGTCTCTCTATGTTTGGGGAAGCCTGATGGTGATGACGGAAGCCACTCTCCTGGCGCTGGAAGCCACTGGTGTCATAAGCGGCGTTGCGCTCGTTCGGAACGGCGCGTTGCTGGGTAGCGTGCGCCTCGCGCATGGGATGAACCTGTCGGGCAATTTACTCCACGCTGTGGAGTGGCTCCTGCAACGATTTAGCCTGACGCTGGCGCAGGTGGACGCTTTTGCAGTAGATGTGGGACCAGGAGCGTTCACTGCGCTCAAGATTGGTGTGATGATAGCCAAGAGCTGGGCGCACGCCCTCAACAAGCCGTTGATTGCGGTGAGCGCTTTTGAAGCCTGCGCGGTGACCATGCCCGCAGGGACACCGACGCTGGTTGCTCTCCCTGCCCGTCGCGACGCGCTTTATCTGCAGTGGCTGACCCCTCATCCAGACGACCTGCCCACGCCGCTGGGCGAACCCGCATTTGTAACGCAGAGCGCGCTTGCCGAGTGGCTGGCGCAGTATGCCCCGCAAGAGCTGCCTTTACAGGCTGTTGGTTCGGAGCGCGCCCGGATGTGGATTGCAGACGCCTTGCCTTACCTCAGGTGGCAGCTCATCGACTCACCTTCTCCTGAGGGTGTCGCACAGGCTGGATGGCGACGGTTGCTCGCGGGCGAAACGGTGCATCCTTTCAGCCTCACCCCGCTTTACATCCAGCCACCGGCAATCCATACCATAGGTCAAGCAAGCTGAACCGAGTTTCGCGGACATTAAGCACGATAACAATCATCGGCGCTTCATGCACACACTCTCAGAGGCACAATCCGACCCTTCTGGGTTCCCCCTACCTTAATGGGAGCCTCAAAGAGCAGATGAGTAAAACGACAGCCAGACCTCCACGATTACCCCCTACTCGCCCGACCACTCAATATGGTCATTGATGCGATGCTTCTCGTAGACTTGCAACACCTCGCGGCAAAAGTCTATCATTTTTTGGTCTTGCTCTTTCGTCGCAATCTCCAGGAGACGGATGAACATCCGCTTGCCTGTCTCGGTTTGCCTGTAGCGTTTCTTGCGCAAGTTGCAGGGCGCACACAGGGTCTGACCATTCTCTATAACCGACTTGCCGCCCAGATGGCGCGGCTTGATGTGGTCGACTCGCCAAGGGTCGCGCGGCGGGGTCTGATGTCCCATCGCTTTCCACTGCTCGGTCACCCAGTCCACCACAGGACCGTGCGGCAAATCTTCGTTCGGGTGAGCTTCGAAGTATTCCCGTACCAAATCCTTAATGGTCTTCCGTTTGGATTGTGGCGACCTCCCCATAGTGGTTTGACTCCTCGCAAATTTGTAGCGTATACTGACGCGAGCGAAGGTATTCGTGGATTCGTTGCTTAGTTAGCTCACAGTAGGCAGGTTCAATCTCGATACCGAGCGCGCGGCGATTGTGCATGATTGCAGCGAGCAGAGTCGTGCCGCTCCCAGCGAAGGGGTCTAACACAAGGTCGCCTACATAGCTAAATAACTTGATACATCGCTTGGGCAGCTCCAGCGGGAACGGCGCAGGATGCCCCACACGCTTACGACTCTCGCCGTTGAAAGTCCACAGCCCGTTCGTCCACTCGATGAACTCTTCTTGCGTG
>CALKLF010000046.1 GCA_937992175.1 uncultured Fimbriimonadales bacterium
GGCTTTGGGCATGGCGCGTGCGCGTCGCGACGCCCACTCCCCTCTCCCGCGTTGCGGGAGAGGGGCTGGGGGTGAGGGCAAAAAAAAGCTATGCCAACCCATCCTGCACGGGCAAACGCACAGAAAACTTCCTACATTTCCTAGATAGCCTCTGAGGGAGCGTGTGTGGTGTGCTAATGGTATGCCTGTCTGGACAACGCTCGAAGCTGCGGGGCATCAATCGCCTGCGCCCGAAGAAGTCAATCACACCCTCAAGGAGTTGCGCACGGATAGGGATATACGCAATGCGAATTTACCCTGACAAGTGCTTCCTGCGAAAAATGCTTCCGAAAAGCGGCAGGAGGCGCCGAGATTCCTTGCTTCGCTCAGAGTACAAGCATCGTCGCTGAAATATCACTGTCATTCCGAGCGAATCGAGGTATCTGCCTGCTCAAAACCACTGGTGACAACTTAGGTTATCTGATTCAGGTATCATACCCCCTGATGCCCAAAGTCAGCGTGTTGATTCCTAGCTACAATCACGCGCGGTTTTTGCCCGCCGCGCTGGAGAGCGTGTTCCAGCAGACCTTTACTGACTATGAAATCGTAGCGGTGGATGACGGCAGCACGGATAACTCGGTCGCGATTCTACAATCCTGCGGCGAGCGCGTGCGGCTGTTCGTGCAGCAGAACCGCGGCACTTACCCCACGCTGAACCGTTGCGTCGCCGAGTCGCGCGGTGAGTATCTGGCGATTCTGAACTCGGACGATTTATGGGCGCCCACGAAACTGGAGAAGCAGGTCGCCATGCTGGATGCCCACTCCGAGGTGGGGCTGGTTCACACGGGGGGGCATTTTGTTGACGCGGAAGGGAACATCCTGCCGGGCAACCCGCTGGGCTTCGAGTGGCCCCGCACGCCCACAGGCAACATTATCGAGGCGCTGGTGCGCTGCAACAAAATCATCGCGTCGTCTGTGCTGATACGGCGCGAGTGTTTCAAGCGGCTGGGCGGCTTCCGCGAGGATTTGTTCGGCTCGGGCGACTGGGAGATGTGGTTTCGGGTCGCGCTGGAGTACGACATCGGCTACATCGACGAACCGCTCACGATGTATCGCGTGCATGGCTCCAACGCTTCGTTTCAGCATCGGCGCGTGTACGAGGACGATGTGAAGGTGCGCACGGAGACGATTCACGCCTGCGAGTCGCGCCTGTGGCAGCGGGCGAGCGACCCGAAAGCGATGCGTCTGGCGCTGGCGCATTCCTACGCCTGTCTGGGCACGGAGTATGCCTTCCTGGGCGACCGCAGGAACGCGCGGCGGGCGTACCTGCGGTCGCTGCAGCTCTATCCCCTGCGCTTCAAGAGCCTGTTGCGTTTGGGGCTGACTTTTCTCCCCATCAAGCCGCCGCTTTAGCGGCGCGTGCCCACGCGCTGCTTGAGGTAGTCTTCCAGCAATACCTTGCCGTTCTGCACGGTGTTCATTACCTTCGCCAGCGCGCCTTCGAGTTGGGTCAGCACCTCGTAAGCGTACTCATCTGCGCCCTGCCGAATCTGGTGCGCCTTCTCCCGCGCCGATTCCAGAATCTCCTGCGCCTGCGTTTGCGCCAGCTGATAGACTTCCGTCTGGCTAAGCATGCGCTGTTGCTCCTGCTGGGCGCGGTCGAGGATTTGTTCGGCATCGCGCCGCGCCTGCTCAATGATGCGTCGCGCCTCCTCCTGCGCCTGCGCGAGGGTCATCTGCGCCTCCGTCTGCGCGCCCCCAATCAGACGGTCGCTCTCGCGCAGCACCCGCTCCGCCTTGTCAAAGTCGCTCGGCAGGTTCGCCAGAATCTGTTGAACTCGATTATGACACTCGCCTTTGTCCAAACCGAGTACAAAAGGTCCGATGCTCCGCGCGTTTTCGAACGCCTGATCCAGCTCTCGCAGCCATTTCCGTATCATCATCCCATCCGTGTGTATCATAGCCCTGAGCCTCCGCGATAGAAAGTGGTTTCGACTACGGGTTGGGGGTTCCTGCCGTTTCGGAGGCGAATCTTGCCCGTAGTTTGTGGGCGACATTGGGCGGGACGAACGGTTCGATCTCACCGCCCAGCCGCGCCACCTCCTTGACAATCGACGACGACAGGAACGCATACTGCTGATGGGTCATCAGGAAGCAGGTGTCCACTTCGGGGGCGAGTTGGCGGTTCATGGTCGCCATCTGGAACTCGTATTCGAAGTCGGACACGGCGCGCAGCCCGCGCACAATCGCACACGCGCCCACCTGCTGCGCGAACCGCGCCAGCAAGCCGTCCAGCGAAGCGACGCGCACATTCGGCAGATGCCCGCAGCACTCCTGCAGCATCTGCACGCGCTCCTCGAGACTGAACAGCGGCTGTTTCTGCGAGTTGACAGCGATTGCGACGATGAGTTCATCGAACAGTTGCGCCGCGCGCTGGATGATGTCTAAGTGCCCCATCGTCGGCGGGTCGAAACTGCCTGGGTAGACCGCCCTGCGTACCTGCGCGCCCATCAGGCAAGAGTGTACCCGACGGCGGCGCAGGCGACGGGAAGAGGATACGCAGCAGCAGAATCCCGTTCAGATATCCCCGATTGCCCCGCTGCTGGAGCAGGAACGAGCGCGCCTCGTCGTGATAAAAACGCGCCAGCTCAAGGTTGCCCGCTTGCTTGTAGAGCAGCGCTAACAGCAGAGGGTCGTAATCGGAGTTGTAGATACGCGGCGAGCTGGGGAAGAGGCGGGAGGCGCGCTTGTAGTCGCGTTGCAGAGCAGCCTGAATGGCGCGAGTGCGCTGCGCCATTTCGGCATATGCCTGATTACGCCGCTGGCGCGCCAGTTGCACCCAGGCGCGCGTGCGCTCGTCCACCCGCTGCGGCGGGGGCGCAACTTCAGGCATCATCAGGCACAGCGCGTTGGCGAGCAACTCGATTTCCCACAGACACTCCCGATGCTGAGCGACCTGCGCCGTGAAGTCGCGGGCGACCTGCGCGGCGTCGGCGCGTCGCCCCATCAAGAGCAGACAGAGCGCGAGCGCAGGGCGCACTTCATATTCCTGGTCATACTGCGAACTGACGGTTCGGAGCAGCCCTGCCGCCCGCTGAAACTCCTCGGTAGCGCGGGCGTAATCGCCCTGAAGCACATAGACATAGCCGCGCCAGTAGCGCGCCTGCAGTGCGAACTCGGTGGGCGCGTTCTCCCAGACCTGCACAGCGTGGGCATAATTCCCCCGCTGGAGCGCCTTGCGCGACTGCGCCTCCAGCTGCTCGCGCTGACGCAGCTGCTCCACCGGCGGAGGCGACACATAAAACTCAAACGACTCGCGCTTTCCTGTCGGCGTGTGCAGGAACTGAACATAAAAACTGTAAATCGGCGCGCGCCAGCTGCCCACCACCGCCATTGCGATGGACTGCGGCGACGCGCCGAAAACGCGATTAATCATCGGGAACACTGGCCCTGCGCCAAGCGGCGCGAAGTGGATGTAGGCGACCTCCCACTCATCAAGGCTCCCTGCAGGGAGCGTTAATTGCCAGTCGGGGCAGGCGTGAATTACCTCCTCGTTCGTCGGCACGGCTCCAGCGGGCTTCCAGCGATGGTAGACCCAGCGGAACCCGTTCAGCCGCACCTTCAGTAATTTACCGCTGCGCTCAGCGGGCAAAGGTTCGGGCTGTTTGACCAAGTTGAGAACTGGAGCTTTCGGTAGGCGCACCCGAAGTGAGGCAGGAGACTGGTTCGAGGAGGAGTTGGGATCATAGAAGCGCAACTCCACTTGGCTGCCGTCGGCAGCCAATCCCTCATAGCCGAGACCCCGAATTGCATCGAACCTGCCCCACGGACGCCTTCGCCAGCCCCGGGTATCCATATAGCCTGGGCAGAAACGCCCATCGGCGGTCACGGCGACGGTGCAATCCATGGGTAAGAAGTGGAGCGGCTGATTGTTTTCCATCCGAACCCAGAGGCGCAACGCATCAGTGGGTGTGTTAATCTGATGCACCTCCCGCTGAATGGGCGGCCACGCCCACTGGAATCGCCACTCCGTGTACAGATGATGGCGACCGTAGGTGGCTTTCAGGAAGGTGATGCGCGTTCCGTCGGGTAGTGTGGCGGTCGGGCGCGGGTTGCGGCTCATCCACACCGCTGTCGCCATCGCCGCAATCGCAACCACAATCCCCAGCGTCCAGAGCAGGTTCCGTTTGCTCATAGTACCCCCGTATAGAAATACCTTGCGCGTTCCATCCGACAGAGTAATTGTGCGAGAACGCGCTTCATTATGTGCCTACCGCCAAAAATCGTTCGCTTGGTGCGACGGCATTC
>CALKLF010000047.1 GCA_937992175.1 uncultured Fimbriimonadales bacterium
ACCTACGACCCCCCACTCCTGCTCCAAGCCGACGCCCGCCCACACACCGAAGGCGCCGTCCACATCTACGACACCACGCAACAGATGCGCCTCGTCACCGTAATCGAGGTGCTTAGCCCCACCAACAAGGAACCCAACACACAGGGACGCACGCTCTATTTGCGCAAGCAAGCCGAAGTGCTCAAAAGCACGGTGCATCTGGTGGAGATTGACCTGTTGCGCGAGGGGGACTACACGCTGGCGGCGCCGTGGAGCCGTGTGCGCGAGCAGGTGGGGTTGGGCTGGCACTATATGGTGAGTATCAGTTGCGCGGACGACCCCGAGCATTACTGGCTGTATCCGCGCACGGTGCGGGAGCGTTTGCCTGTGTTTCCCGTGCCGTTGGTGGAGGGACAGGTGGGTGTGGACTTGCAGGCGTTGGTGGATCGTTGCTACGAGGATGGGGGTTATGGGGATGTGATGGACTACACGCAGCCACCACCGCCCCCGCCGTTTCGTGCAGAAGACGAGGCGTGGATTGACGCCTTGCTCCGTGAAAAGGGATTGCGGTAGAGAGCGCGCCACCACGAGAGGTCGAGCACACTCAAAAGCAGTTGTGCAGGGACGCCGACAGACAGGATTGTTGAGGGGGTCTGCGCGACTTGGAATGGCTCTCCTATGAGTGGGATTACGACGGGCACAGCGCAGTGGGTATCCTTATCCGTATGAAGCCTTTGCGGTTAGTGTGGCTGCTTGGGATTATGCTTCTGGGCAGCGCGTGGGCGCAGCTCAAACAGGTGCAGTTCAAAACCGAAGTGATACTGGAGCGCGTCGCCTATGCGCCAGGTGCGAGGGTCAATGGCGTCGTCGTTATGCAGGTCGACAAGCCCTACCATGTGAACTCGAATCCAGCCTCAGAGGACTATCTTATCCCGACGGAACTCAAAATCGAGGTGGGCAAGGGCTACAAGGTGGGCACCATCGAGTACCCGAAGCCCATCGAGAAAGCGTTCGCCTTTTCGGAGGGCAAGCCCATCAAGATTTACGAAGGGCGCGTGCCCATCCGGCTTCAACTCACGCTGGATAAGACCGTTCCGAAAGGGATCCTCACAGTCAAAGCCACGCTGCGCTATCAGGCGTGCGACGATACCACCTGCTACCCGCCGCGTCGAACGCCCATCGAAATCAAAATTCCCATCGCCGACAAAGACGGTGCGGTGAACCCGAAATATCAGGAAGCGGTTCAGGCGAGCGAGTCTGGCGACAGCGCGTCGGGCAGACTAATTGAATACAGCACAGGCTCTGGCGGACTGGTGGGCAAGCTGGAAGAATCGTTCCGCACAGGGCAGTGGGTATGGTTCACACTGATTCTGTTTGCGATTGGCTTGTCGTTGAACCTCACGCCGTGCGTGTTGCCGTTGATTCCGATTACGCTTGGTTTTTTCAGCATGCAATCGCGTGGGCAGTTGACTCTGCGAGCGGGGTTGAGTGCGTTGTACGCGCTGAGCATGGCGGCGACCTATGCAGTGTTGGGCGCAGCAGCCTCACTGGCGGGCAAGTTAATTGGTTTCCAGTTCCAGAACCCGTGGGTGCTGAGCACGCTGATTGCGCTGATTGTGCTGTTCGCGCTCGCGCTGTTTGGGGTGTATAAGTTTCAGGTTCCGCCTGCACTGATGCGCTTTGTGGGGGCGCGTCAGGGGTGGGTGGGGGCGATTCTGATGGGGTTGCTGGCGGGGGTCGCCGCCGCGCCGTGTATTGGACCCGTTATCGCTGCGCTTATCCCCATCGTCGCGGCGCTGGCGAACCCAACGGTGGGTTTTCTATGCTTTCTTGCACTGGGGCTGGGGCTGGGCACGCCCTACTTCGTGGTGGGGCTGTTCTACGAGCGCGTGCAACAGCGCATCCCACGCTCAGGTGAGTGGACGATCCTGGTGGAGCGCATCTTTGGGGTGCTGCTGCTCGCCGTCGCCCTGTTTTTCGCTGGCAGCCTGGTGACGCCAGAAGTGTACGGCTGGGCGTGGGTCGCCTTCTTAGGGCTGACTGCCCTCTACTTCCTGTTCGGTGAGCGCAAGGAGATTACGCAGCCGCGCGCGGTGCGCTTCAAGCAACTCATCGGCGTGGTGTTCGCTGCGCTGATGGTGCACAACGCGCTCTCGATGATGCGCCCAAAGGTGGAAATCGCGTGGGAGCCGTATGACGCCCAGAAACTGGAGCAGGCGAAGGCAGACGGCAAACCCGTTCTCATCGATTTCACAGCGAAATGGTGCCAAGCCTGCGGCGAACTGAAGCATTACACCTTCACAGATCCCGATGTGGTACGCGAATCTGAACGGTTCGTGCGCCTTGTGGTGGATGCCACCACCGAGAGTGACCCCACTGTGCAGGAGGCGTTGAAACGGCACGAGGTGGTGGGGCTGCCCACGGTGATTTTCATCGACTCGCAGGGCAACGAGCGACGGGACCTGCGCCTGACGGGGTTCGAACGCGCGAACAAGTTTCTGAAGCGGATGCAGGCGGTGCAGTAGGCTAAATATAAATCCTGTAAGTGGGAACCTCGAACAGCAGCGTGACGATTGACCAGAGCGACCCCATCGTGAAGTCGCCTAAAATCAGCCCCAGCGCGAACTGCAACCCCTGCCGATGCACATGCCAGCCGCCGAGGCGCAACAGCATCACTTTCAGCAGCCAACCCAGCAGGAACGGGAACCAGAAGTAGTCTACTGCGAAGCTCACGCCAAGCGCGTAGCCCGTCGGGTGGAGCGGGAACGCGGTAAACACCGAGCGCAAGCCCTTCAGCCCCAGTACCATCAGCGCGCCGCCCGCGAGGTAGTACCAGCGGTCAGGATGGCGCAACGGTTCGTCGGTCAACCAGGTGTTCAGACGGTTGAACGACTCTGTGCCCAGCCAGAACTTGAAACCCTGACATGCGCCCTCTGCCCCAAAGCGGTAGGTCACATGCAGGTTCGCCCAGCACACAATCACGAACGCGAGCGCAGACACCGCCAGTATCAGCCCGCCCAGCCACAGCGGCGAAAGCGCGTAGTTCTGCCCCAGGCGCAACGCCTCCAGCTGATTGGGCATCGGATGGCAACGGTAGCCGCGATTGAACCAGTAGAGCGACTGCAGCACTGTGAGATTTTGCACCCCCAGCCCCCGCAGGGTGAACACATCGAAGAGGATGCGCTGCGGGTTCACAAAGTAGATCTCATGAGGCGCGCCCAGCTCCGCGCGCACGCGCGTAATCGTGAGCGCGAGCAAAAAGTAGATGCCGAAAAAGAGCGCGGCGACCCAGAAGTCCATCCGTAGCAGGAAGAGGTTATACAGCGCGAGGACGCCCACGCCCGCGCCCAGCCCCAGCCAGCTGAGTTTGTAGAGCAGGCGTTCGGGGTGGTCGGGCGTCCAGGCGGCGCGCCAGGCGTCCCGAAAGGTCGCCCGCGCGCTCCACAGCAGCGTCAGCCCCAGCATCAGCCATGCGCCCGCCGCCTGCTCGTTCAGAAACGGGAATCCGCGCCCCGCCGCCGCATCCCAGCCCATCGCCGCGCCCAACACCTGAAACCCTTTGCGCGCCAGCATGAAAAACCACACCGAGAACGCCAGATCCGCAGGCATCAGGTACGCCAGCCCCACCGCGAACGGATACGCCGACATGTTGAACGGCGCCGCCGCGCTCCACGGGCGCGTCGTCAAAAACTGACCGATGTTGTATTGCTTAATCCATTCAACATGCGGAAACGAGGGGAACAACACATGCAGCCCGTTCAGCCCGCTAATCGAGAGCGCGACGCTGAAGCCTGCCCACATCCAGCGCGACTGCCAGAACCCGCCCGACGGCTCCGCCATCGCCAACGGCAACTGAATCAGCGGGAACGCCAACTTCTCGCTCTGCGTCCACTGCTTCAGCACCAGAAAGTTCAGACACAGACACATCAGCACGAGCGTCAGAATCAGCCCTGCCCAGAACGCGAGCGGCTTCGCCCAAATTAGCAGCCACTCCCAGCGGTAGGGCGAGACGCCGCCGTTGTAGAATCCGCGCACAGCGTCCTCATCCCATACAAACAGCGCATGGGGCACATAGTCCATAAACCGCTCGCGCCAGCCCGTCTCAGGAGTTCCGTGCCGCTGCAGGTGCGCAATCGCGCCGAACAGGTTCTGCAACATATCGTGCCCGGCGAACACCGCCCCCGTGACGATGATGATGTAAACGACGGTCAGCTCCGCGCCCGTGAACAGCCCCCGCCCCTGCCGCGTCAGCAGCCAGTTCAATAAAGCGACCACGAACAGCGTGAAAATCGGCGTGATGAAGATGGGCAGGCTCGTAACATCGAGGGTGTACCAGCGTACCTCGATGACGGTAATCCAGTAGATATTGAGCGTCATCAGGGCGAGACCGAGCGCGAACGCGCGGAGTCGCACGCGCGTCTTCTCGCCCGCGAACTCCCCCCGCGCCGCTCGCCCTTTGGTCTGGAAATGCATGCGTCAAGTGCAAGTATACCGCAGCAATTCGGACTACCCCCCATGCCTCCGCTTTTTCTACCTCACCCCCTTGCCCCCCTTCCGCGTGCGGAGAGGAGGGAATGCGCACATTACGCGCCGCCTGCTCCCCCCCTCCGTTTACGGAGAGGGGGGTGGAGGGTGAGGTTCAGAAAGTGCGGGCGAAAATACGCCTCCTAAGCCCGCAGTTGAGGCAGAGCCGTGTGCCCTTATCAGACCTGCAGGAGAGGGGCGGAACATCGAAATAATCACGAGTGGCGAAGCACCGTCGCCGCTGTAGGAGGCAATCCTCGATTGAAGGCGGATAGGGTTCTCCAAAGATACAGCGCGCCTCGCGGGGGCAAACGCGAGGCGCGCCTCGGCAGGGTAGCAGGCACTCAAAGACGCCCAGTACGACCAAGCAACGCAGCGGACGGCGATTGCTCGAGCAACGCCATTAGCACCAGCGACGGACCAGAACCCGCCTCGTAACTCACCCGCAGCTCCAGCGACCCAGAGCTCGAATTGAACTCGGCGATTGGAAGGGCGTCGTACATCGTGTCGATGCCAATCGCGCGTCCGCCCTGAAGCGCGGCAATATCCAGATCGCGCGCGAAGTTGTCACCCACTGCCACCGCCGCGTGGGGACCGCGTCCGACGCCGTTGAGGGTAATGGACTGCATTTCGCCCACGCGCATCACGAACCCGTAGAAGCGGGCAATTTGATAGTCCGCCAGCTGCGCCAGCGAGGTAATCGCTGTCAGCCGCGAGAACGCCGCGGTGACATTCTGCATCGGCACATTCCACCCATCGTCCGAAAACACAGCGAAGAACGCCAGAGCGCGTCCACTGGCGCGTGCCATTTTCAGGCGAATCGTGTATTGTCCCGAGTAGCTGGGTGAAAACTCGACCGCCGCATCTTTCAGCGAGCGAGTGTCCTGAACAATCACACGTCCACGCGAGTCCACAATCTCCATGTCGATATCCTGCGCGTTCTCGGAGCCGTTTGCGTAAATCAGATAGCGCGTCCCCGCAAAGAAGTCGCGCGTGAAGTCCGCCGACTGACCACGGGTCAACGCTTGTCCACCAATCGACCAACCTTCGTCGAGACCGAGTTCTTGTGCGTACACTCCCGTCACGATTGCGCTTCCCAGCGCGAGACTTACCCCGATACTCCACAACCGTTTGTTCATGGGTCTCCTCCTGTCTTTGCTCGCGTTTTTTTTCACGCTTGGTGGGATATACACTCACTATCGGCGTTCCGTGACAGGTTTAACCGCGCATTAACTCAATTCTGGGTATGCTCAACCGTCTTTTGATACAGGAGAGCGCCATGCATACTCTGGCTAAAACTCTGGGACTTTTGGGCGCGCTGACAGCGACGGGCGCGCTGTTTGCGCAACTGCCGCAGAAACTGGAACGTGGCGGCGACTTCTCGATACGACTGGTTGATGGATACTACACCCTGTCAGGTGGACTGAGCGGTACAGGTACTTTTCGATCCAGCGCGTACCGCTTCGAGTTCCTGCCGAACGAGGGGCTGGACTGGCAACTGCGCGTCCGCGACCTGATTAACGCGATCAACTCCGATTATATGCTTCACTGGCGTACCACCATCCTGCCTAATGGCGATATCCAGTGGGATATGAATGCCACGCCGAATGAGTGCACCACGATCCGGCTCAGCGGGCAGGACTACGCCTTCCTGTTGAAACGAGTCTGGGGGCGATTTACCCTGCGTCCGGCTGCTATCGACTGTCAACTTGACCCCCATGGGCGACTGAATCGGGGCGTTACGGTACAACTGGACGAGGTGGGCGGCGACGACGGCAACTATTTGCGGCTGGAAGGTTATTTCCTGGCATGTGCGGAGGTGCCCCAGCTGCTGACGCAAGGACATGTGTACGGACTGGATGTACGCGGCTACGGCGGCGGGTTGCCGAAATCGCTGGGGAATGTGAACACAGATTGCGTGGTGGACGACGCCGACCTGCTTCAGGTGCTGTTCAACTTCGGCACGAACGATGCCGCGAGCGACGCGAGCGGCGACGGCGTAGTGGACGACGCCGATCTGCTCATTGTGCTGTTCAACTTCGGCGCGGAGGGCTAAACACTGACAGGAGGCTATAATGCGTCAACGCAACGGTTTCACTTTGATTGAGCTGCTGGTCGTGATTGCGATTATCGCGATTCTGGCGGCGATACTGTTCCCGGTGTTCGCGCAGGCGCGTGAGAAGGCGCGGCAAACGCAATGTCTGAGCAACCTGCGCAACTCGGCGACCGCCGCCCTGATGTATGTGCAGGACTACGACGAGAAGTTCCCCATGGCGTTCTATTATATGATTGGTTCCAATAGCCAGCCGTGCGCCATGACGATGCTGACGATGGTCGCGCCGTATCTCAAGAATCGGGATGTGCTGCGCTGCCCGTCAGAACCTGAGGCGTTTGATTTAGAAGCGAGTTTCGCGGCGCTGGTACCCGGCGGTGAATGCGGCGACTTCACGAAGATGAGCTACTCCTATAACTACTCCGTCTTTCGCACGGTGACGACCACGCGCGATGTGTTGAGCATGGCGGAAGTGTCGTTCCCCGCCGAGACTTCGATGATTATGGACGCCGACCTGATTCTGTTTGAGGGAACCTGTCGGAGCGCGGTCGGCTTGCGTCAGGGCGATACGCCCGTGCAGCCCCGCCATAACGGGATGCTGAGCGCGAACTATGTGGATGGACATACCAAAGTCGTGAAGGCGGACAAGCGAGCGCCGCACACCGACTGTTACTACATCGTGCGCCGCGTTCCGAACCAGGACACGCAGCGCAGCCCGTTCTGTATCGGCGGCGGTCCCTACGCGCGTCGCTGCAACCAGCAGACCCCCCTGCCGTGTGCGACGGAGTTGCGCGGAATCATCGATCAGGATAATCTCGGGTTGTGCCGTCAGTGAACTGCACACGGGGCAGGCAAGCGAGCCTGCCCCGTGCCTGCACTCGTCCCCGCGTGTTCAGGTATAATCCCGCCACCGATGAAGGCGATCTGTAAACCCCAGCCCGGCGTGGGGCTGGCAGTGCGCGAAGTTCCTGAACCGTTGGTGGGGAGGCGCGAGGTGTTGATTCGCGTGACTCGTTCCTCTATCTGCGGCACAGACCTGCATATCTACCAGTGGGACGCTTGGGCGAGCGGGCGTTTGAAGCCCCCGCTGATTGTCGGGCACGAGTTCTGCGGCTATGTCGAGGCGGTTGGCGACGAGGTGGAGCATGTGCAGGCGGGCGACTTCGTGGCGGCGGAGAGCCATATTGTGTGCGGCTACTGCAAGCCGTGCCGACTGGGACAGGCGCATGTGTGCCTCAACACGCGCATTTTAGGCGTGGATGTCGATGGGGGGTTCGCGCCCTATGTCGCCATCCCCGCAATGAACGCCTGCCGAACCGACCCCGCGCTGCCGCCCGAGGTCGCGACTGTGCAGGAGCCGCTGGGCAACGCGGTGCATACCGTGACCGCCGCCGATGTACGCGGCGCGACCGTGCTGATTACGGGCTGCGGTGCGATTGGGCTGTTCAGCATCGCGGTGGCAAAGGCGCTGGGCGCAGCGCGAGTGATTGCCACGGAAGTGCGTCCTTACCGCGCCGAACTCGCCCTGCGCATGGGCGCAGACGCTGTGCTGAACCCCACGACCGACGACGCGTTCGGCTATGTGATGCACAACACCGACGGACTTGGCGTCGATGTCGCGTTGGAAATGTCCGGGCATCCCTCCTCGATTAACCTCATCACGCAAGCCATCCGCCCTGGCGGCGAGGTCAGCTTGCTGGGGCTGTTCTCGCAAAGTGTATCGCTAGACTTGAACGCGCTGATTTTCAAAGGCGTCGAGATCCACGCTATTCTCGGCAGACGACTGTTTCAGACCTGGGAGATGATGCAGAACCTGCTCCATACGGGCAGGCTCGATGTGCGCCCCGCGATTACCCATGTGCTGCCCTGGTACGAGTATGAACATGCCTTTGAGCTGATGGCGTCTGGTCAATCGGGCAAGATTGTGCTGAACTGGGAGGCGTGAATGCGGATTGCTGCGCTGGACTACGGCGCGAAGCGCGTGGGCGTTGCTGTCGCGAACACGGAAATAGGGATCCCGTTCCCCGCGACCGTGTTGCCTAACGACCTCGAGGGGATTGTACGCTGGCTCCAGCAGGAGGGGATTGAGCATGTGGTGGTCGGCGCGCCGTATCTGATGTGGGGTGAGGCGGGCGAACGGGTGCAGGAGGTGGAGGCGTTCGCCAAGCAATTGCGCCAGCGGCTGAGCGTTCCGGTGGATCTACTGGACGAGCGGCTCACTACTGCAGAAGCCGAGCGCCGCCTGCGCGAAGGGGAGTATCGCCGCGCCAAACGCGAGCAGGTCGTGGACGCCGTCGCCGCGGCGCTGCTGCTGGAGACTTACCTGCAACGGCTCAATACGCGTCGATAGGAGGGGAACTTTTCCGAGCCGTGTGCGTATAGATATATGCACAACAGTCTATGAACGGGCTTTCGGAGCGAAAGGCGATCCGAATCGCGCGGGCGCTGGCAGACCCCACGCGCCTGAGCATCCTGCGCACTCTGCTGCGACACGAGGAACTCTCCTGTGGCGAACTGGCGGAGCGGTTTCCCGTGGCGCAATCCACTGTCTCGCACCACCTGAATATCCTGATGAACGCGGACTTAGTTGCCATGCGTAAGCAGGGGCAACATCACTACTTCCGCCCACAGCGTGAGACGATCTGCGCCTTCGCTCAGTGGCTCGCCGCACTCGATCAGACTGAGTGCAACTCATTACACTCTAAGGAGGAGGTTGACGATGCATAAACAGTTCCGAACGCGCCTGATGGCGCAGATAGCGATTCTGGCGACGCTGGTCGGCTCGTTGCAATCCGTGCAGGCGCAGCCCGTGACCTATCGAATCGACCCCGTTCACTCGTTCATCATCTTTCGCGTGAAGCATCTGAACACGGGGTTCGCCTACGGGCGGTTCAACACCTTTTCGGGCACGATTGTCGTGGATGAGAGGAACCCTGCGAACAGCTCGATTGAGCTGGAGATCGACGCGAACAGTGTGGACACAGGCAACAGCCAGCGCGACGACCACCTGCGCAACCCCGACTTCTTCAACGCGCGTCAGTTCCCCAAGATTACCTTCAAGAGTACGCGCGTGCGCAAGATTAACGACACGACCGTCGAGGTGCAGGGCAACCTGACGATGCGCGGCGTCACGCGCCCCGTCACGGCGCGTGTTACCTTCACGGGCAAGGGGCGCAACCAGCGCGGTCAGGAGATTATCGGCTTCGAGACCACCTTCACCATCCGCCGCAGCCAGTTCAATGTCAATTACGGTCTGAACGGCGGCTTGGCGGATGAGGTGCGGGTGACCTTCGCGGTGGAGGGCATTCGTCAGTGAGCGTCGTGCTTTCGAGCGCGCTGACGGCGGGGCTGGCGGCGTTGGCGGCTGGAGTTCTCTGGCTGCTGGGCTGGTGGCTCCGCCGCGCCCACCTGTGGCTTGCGCCGCTGGGCGTGAGCCTCGCGTTCGTCCTGCTCTACTGGCGGATTCAGGGTCGCCCCGATTTTCCACCGATTGACGCCACGCAGTGGGTATTTTGGCACGCGCTGTTCGCACTGCCGCTGGGCTGGCTGGCGGGGATTGGCGCGGCGTATCGATGGGTGTGGGTGTGGGGTGCGCTGCTGGGTACGCTCTGGCTGTTCGCGCCGCCGTTTTACAACCTGATGCAGTCGGGTTTCTGGAGCAACGCGGCGGGCGTCGCGTATATTCTGAGCTTTGCGCTGGGCGCGTGGCTGTTGATGACGCTTAGCGCGCCGCTGGGCGACGAGCGGGGCACAGGGACGCCGTTTTTGATGGCGACGCTGGGGGGCGTGGGGGCGGGATTGCTGTTTTATGGCGCGAAAAGCGCGTCGCTGGCGCAGCTGACGGGCACGCTCGGCGCGGTTGGGAGTGTCGGCGTTGTGCTGTCGTTGCTGCGAGGGTTCACACTGGGCAGGGGCGCGGTCGCACTCATTCTGTTTCTCTATATGTCGCTCTGGACGACGGCGCTGGGCTTCGCCAATCTCACGGTGGGGCAGCTTGCCTTACTTTATCTGCTGGCGTTCACGCCTGCGCTGCAGTTGCTGCCCGCGCTGAAGCGCCAGTCGCCACAGGTTCGGTTCGCACTGCCGCTGGCGGTCCTGGTGATTGTGGGCGGGGCGGCAGTCGGACTTGCCTATAACGCCTATATGGCGCAGGGCAGCGACCATTACAGCTACTGAGCATCGGGCGCGTGCGTCCACAGGTATACTAAGCGCATGGAGGATGCCATGAAACATCAACTACGCGCTTTTGCTCTGGGAGTGTTGTTGACGCTGGGTGGAGTGGCTGCGTACGCTCAACTCGCACAGATTATCAAGACGGGCGGTATCGCTGCGCTGGTCAGCCGATTCGGAGGCGACATCGATAAATCCATCAATCGTCTGACCAACACCAAGCCCAATCAGAATTTCGCGACCAAAGTGGTGCCGATCCTGAGCGCGGGCAACGGCGGCTATGTCGGCGCAGTGCAGGTCAGCGGCAAACCTGATCTCGTGAAGAAGGTGGAGGCGGTGGCGCAACTGGAGGGCAACTTCATGGGGCGCGAGGTGCGCCTGCGCGCGCTGATCCCTGTTTCCACCAAGACCCCGCATAAAGGTATCAACCGCGTCGAAGGCGTAGGCGTGTCGGCGATTATTGATATCCGTATCTGAACTATCTCGGTTTTTGCTTGAGCGGGACGCTCAAGCCACGCTGAGTAGCACGGGCGTCTCGCCCGTGAGCATTCCCTGAGCGGGACGCTCAAGGCATGAAGGTATGCGTGAAGGTCTCTACGCGATTGTTGGGGCGGCAGGCGTGAGTG
This sequence comes from uncultured Fimbriimonadales bacterium, assembly GCA_937992175.1. Taxonomy (GTDB): domain Bacteria; phylum Armatimonadota; class Fimbriimonadia; order Fimbriimonadales; family GBS-DC; genus GBS-DC. Next base: position 11,353 of record CALKLF010000047.1, read on the forward strand.
CAGACACCGATTCGTATCGGATAGGCGACGCTTTGCCTGCCGCGGTTGTTTCGCCAGAAAACGAGGCGGAGGTATGCGCTCTGCTGGAGTACGCGCAGGGCATGCGTGCGCCCTGCATCGTGGCGGGCAGCGGCACCCATTTGACCCACCTCACACCCCACGAACATGCCTGGTGGCTGCTCAGCACGCGCCGCCTGAACCGCGTGATTGACTATTCGCCCCAGGATCTGGTGCTGACTGTCGGCGCGGGAATGATGCAGCAAGCGGTGCAGGAGTTGCTACGCGCGCATCGTCAATATCTGCCGTGGAACCTCGCACTGCCTGAGCAGGCGACCATCGGCGGGATTGTGGCGAGCAACCGCGCTGGCTCGTGGCGATATCGGTACGGGACGCCGCGTGATCGTCTACTGGCGGTTCGAGCCGTGCGTACAGACGGAGTCGCCTTCAAAAGCGGCGCGAAAGTGGTCAAGAGCGTCGCGGGCTATGACCTGCACCGCCTGCTGAGCGGTTCGTGGGGTACGCTGGCGGCGATTACAGAGGTTACGCTCAAAGTGCAGCCCCTGCCCCCGCTGTTCGAAGCGGCAGGCTGGTTCACCAGCTGGCGTCATCTGGAGCCAACGCTCGCCGAGCTGATGCGCTTGCCTATTCAGCCCGACGGAGTGACGGTTGTGGCGTTGCGCGAGCGCGAAGCGCAACGCCGGTCTGGGTTGCGAGCGGTAGCGCATACCGAGCTGCAGTGGGGAGCGACGCCCTCGAATCGGGCGCGTCTGGATTGGTCGGGGCAGGGGGCTGGAGGAGTAAGGTTGGGACACAAACGCCGACAACCCTCCGCAACGTTAACCGAAACGCCGCGGCTGGGCAGAGTCGAACTGCCCACGCCCCCAGCGCTGCCTGAACCTGAGACGCTGCTCCAGCCGCTCACGGCGCCCGAAACGCCCCAACCCTTCGTTCTGCTGGAGTTCTCGGGCAGCCCCGACGGCGTCGCGTGGCAGATTCAACATCTGCGCGAGCGGGGCTACCCAGCCGAGCCAGTGGATGAAGCCCAGCTGCGCCAGCTACGCGACTGGCTCGCGCCGCGCCAACACGCCCTGATGCTCCAAATCCTGCTGCATTCCAGCGAGGTCGCTGAGGCGATGGCGCAGTGGACAGCGCTGCCAGGCGTCTCGACAATCGCGCACGCGGGCAACGGCGTGCTTTATGTCGCCGCGGACGAAAACGGATTAACCGAGACGCTGATACAACGTGTTCGCGCCCTGAACGCAAAGTATCGCGTGTTGAACGGCGCAATGTGGCTCTGTGAGCAAACAGGCGGTGAACTTCCTCGCCTGACGCTTGGCGCGGGCGAACGCCGCCTGATGCAGCGCCTCAAACACGCGCTGGACGCCAAAAATCTCCTGCCCACGCTGGTTTAGCAGCCAACAGACCGTAATGGTGTATCGCCCCTGCGCAAACGGACTCAGATGCAGGTACACTTCCTCAGTATGTCGCAGTTATCAGAGCATAAGCGCCGTCGCACTTTAGGAGAACATCTCACGCCCAGCGAGTTATTTCAGGAGTATGTGCTACCTGTTCATCAACGCGGGGATTTACATTATCGAGCCAGAGACGCTGGCGCGGATACCGCTGCGCCCCTGCTCCATAGAGCGCGAGTTCTATCCGCAAATCTTAGCGGAGGGCGCGCCTGTGTACGGCGTGGAGGGCGTGGGCTTCTGGCTGGATATCGGACGCCCCGCGCAGTATATCCGCGCAACGCGCGCCTTGCTCAGCGGCGAGGTCAAAACC
>CALKLF010000048.1 GCA_937992175.1 uncultured Fimbriimonadales bacterium
CGGAATGACAACCGTTGTCATTCCGAGCGGAGCGAGGAATCTCTTCCACCTCCCTTGTTGTTTCGGTAGCATTTTTCGGGGGGAAGCACTTACTTACACGGATGAGACGCCCGCGCTACACCAGCGCTCGAGCCACGATTAGTGTCTTGGCGACAGCCGTGCAAGTGCAAGGCGCATCAGCGTCTGCTCGTCGGCTTCGGGCTGCTCGTTCAGAACCGCATTCAGCGCCGCCTGCGCCTCGCGACGAGTGTAGCCCAGCTGCGTGAGTCCGTCTACAAGCGCGTCGAAGTCGATCGCGCTCGCGCGGGTCGCCGCCGCGAGCCGCTCCACCTGCCGCTCGAAGGCGAACTGCGCCACTTTGTCCGAGAGTTCCAGCGCGAGTCGCTCCGCCAGTTTCGCGCCCACACCCGGCAGCGACTTGAGATAGCGCGTATCTTTGCGGGCGATTGCGCGTGCTAAGGCATCGGGTTCACCCGCGCCCATCAGATTCAGCGCAAGGCGCGGTCCCACCCCACTCACGGTAATCAGCAGATCGAACAGCCTGCGCTGTGCTGGCTCCAGAAAACCGAACAACAGGATGCCCTCGTCCTCGTTGAACAGCGTGCGGATATGCAGCGTCACGGGTTCGCCCAGCAGCGGGAGTTGCTCCTTGAGACTGGGCGGCAGGCGCACCTCATAGCCTACGCCGCCCACCTCAATCAGCGCAAGGTTCTCCTCGACGCCCATCAGAATACCGCTGAGCCGTCCTATCATAACGCGATACAGGGGGGATTCCTCGCTGCGCTCGGAATGACAGCGAGTGGAAGCATGAAAGCCCTGTCATTCCGAGCGCAGCGAGGAATCTCGAACGCTATGGCGGGGGAAACACGGGCACGAACAGCAGCGCCATCAGCAGCTCCGTCGCACGAGGCGGCTCCGGCGGCGTGAGGCTCGTGACACGATTGGGGTCTAATTGCGCGGCGCGTCGGATTGCCTGGTCTGCCTCGCGCACCTTGCCCAGCTCGGTATAGACATAGGACGCGCCGACCTGTGCCCATGCCGTGTCCCGCGCGGCGGATAGGGCTTTGTTGAGCGCGTCTTCCGCCTTCTGCAACACCTCCGCGCTGGGGCGGTTGCCGTCGCGCTTGGTGGTATAGGCTTCGAAGGCGTAGCTCATCGCGACGCCCAGATGAGCAGGCGCGTAGTTCGGGCGCGCGGCGAGGGCGAGTTCGAACCACTCGCGCGCCACGCCAATCAGGTCTTCGTCGCCGGGGCGCAGCCCATCCATCATGTTCAGCATCCCGCGCAGCTGATACGCCTCCGCCATCAGCAGGTCTAAGTCCATCACGCGCCAGAAGGCATCCTTCGCGCGGTCGAATTCGCGGTTGTTAACGAAGCTCCAGTAGCGCATGAAGGCGGTCTGCGGGGTGTTATCGCTGAGTCCCTGCGCCCGCGCTGCGAGCCTGCCGACGGTCGTGGCGCGTCTGCTCAGCATCGCAAGATTCGCCTGCGCGACGAACAGCGACCTCGACTCTTTTTCCAGCTTCTCTGCCGCTTCGAAGGCGCGTTCCTGCTCGCGCGTGTCGTTCAGCAGCGCTGCCGCCAGCCCGCGAATCGCATAGGTGTAGTCGTTCGCCGCGCCGCGCCGAATCGCAGTGTTCGTGATGACCAGCACATCGCGCAAACGCCCCGCGTTCAGGTACGCATACGCCAGCAGGTTCAGATAGCGCGTATTGCTCGGCTCGCGGTCTACCAGCTGGAGCAGGCTATCGATGGTCGCGCTCGCTTCACCTTCGGCGATCATGAGCAATGTGCGGTTCACGACGGCGTCGGGCGCGCGCGAATCGCCCAGCGCCTTGAGGCGCATCTGGTTGATTTTATGTTGCGCGTCGATGGCGTTGCGCAGCAGTTCGCGCTCGTTGCGGGCGCTCTTGGCGCGGCGCAGGCTCGCCGCCACACGCAACTCCTGGGTCTCCATCGAGTCGGGGTAGAGCCGCGCGAGATCTTCCACGGCGTCATCGGCTTCCGCGGCACGTCCAAGTCTTAGCAAAGTCTGAATCTGCAACACGCGCGATTCGCGATGGGCCGAGTCGGCTTTCAGCGCGACGCGCGTGTGATACAGCGCATCCTCAAATTTGCCTTCCGCGAACGCTTCCCGCGCCTGCTGATAGTGATGCGCTGCGCCCTGCGCCACGCCGTTGTCAATCACTACTTTCATCTCTTTGGAGACGCTCTTGTTGCCCTCCAGAAAGGCGGTAATCTTTACCGTGCGCTCGCCCTCGCTGTCGGCGACGGTATCCCATTCATATTCGTAGGGGGTGCTATCGTCCACCTCGCGCAGCGCGCCGTCGACGCTAAACTCCACCCGCTCCACCAGCGATTCGGACTGAACTCGCGCGACGAGTTTGACCGTACCTTTGATGGTCGCGCCGTTCTCCAAGTTCACGCTGATGGTTGCCGCCTGTTTCGGCTGGGCGAACGCGCCCGCGCTAAGCAAGCCCGTCAGCCAGACTATCTGCCGTATCGCCTTCATAACAGGCGCGAGATTCCCGCCTCGCGCCGAAAATCCTGCCTGTTTCGCTCAGAGCGTCAACGAGTTCTCACTCAGCAATACAAAGCACAACGCACAGCCATACAGCCCAGTTTCGCGCACGGCGGCAGAGGTGCAGCCACAGAAAGGACATACCGTATGGGGGCGTGGAGCGGGCTTCAACTGTTGCAGCCAGGGCAGGAGCGGGGCGTTCAGCTCGCGCTTCGTCCAGGCGCGAGCGCACTCAGCGCACAGGCACAGGCGTTGCAGTCCCGCCTGCACCTCATAACTCACCGGACGCTCGCAGTGGGCGCAGTTCATCGCACGCCGACGCCAATCCGCACGCCGTCCTCACGCACGCGCTGGCGGAACTCGTGGATAATCTTCTCCGTCAGCTCGCCCGGCTTGCCGTCGCCTATCGGGCGATTGTCCAGCACGACCATCGGAATAATCTCCGCCGCTGTGCCTGTAAGGAACGCTTCGTCCGCGGTGTAGACATCGTGTAGCGTCAGCCAGTCCTCCACGACGGGGATGCCCCAGTCGTGCGCGATTTCAATCACAGTAGCGCGCGTAATCCCTTTCAGAATCCCGCAGGCAGGATGCGGCGTGCGCAGCACGCCATCTTTCACGATAAACAGGTTGTCACCCGTCGCCTCTGCGACATACCCTTGCGCGTTCAGCATCAATCCTTCGCCCGCGCCCTGACGGTTCGCCTCCAGCTTCGCCTGAATGTTCGACACATAGCGCCCGATGGACTTGATACGCGGATCCAGCGAGTCAGGCGTCATCACGCGCGTCGAGACCGTCACCACGCGCAATCCCGTCTCGTACATTTCGGGCGGGTAGAGCGCGAGGCGCGTGATTGCAATCATCACATTCGGCGTCTGGTTGATGTTTTCTGGGTTCAGCCCGATTCCGATGCCGCGCGAAACGGAGACGCGAATATAGGCGTTCTCCGCGCCCGACGCCTCAGCCGTCTCCAGAATGCGCCCTTTCAGCTCCTCATAAGGAATCATCCCCCGAATATCCAGATGGCGAATGCCATCATAGAGCCGCTCCAGATGGGGGTCTAACTTGAAGATATTACGGTTATAGATACGGATGCCTTCGAATAGACCATCTCCATAGAGGTAGGCGTGGTCAAAGACGGGCAGGCATGCCTCTTCTAACGGGGTAATAACACCGTTCCAGTTGACCATCATTCGCATCGTTGCTGTGCCTCCTTGACAAGGGCGTCTCGCGGCAGGGGCGTCGGCGCTCCCGCCGACGAGAAGACCGCGCACCCATAGGGATTATACCTTAAATCGAGAGGCGGTCGCCCGCATAGCGACAGGAGTCGCGCTCGCTGCAACGAACGATAAGCCCTGATGTATCTGCTCGGAATCGATCTCGGCACATCGGGCGTGAAGGCGCTGCTGATGGACGCGGCGGGCAAAGTCGTCGCCAGCGCGAGCGAGTCGTATCCGCTTTACACCCCGCAGCCCCTGTGGGCGGAGCAAGACCCCAACGACTGGTGGAACGCCACCTGCAGGGCGATTCGTTGCCTGCTGACCGATTCGGGCGTTCCTTCCGCCTCGATTCGGGGCGTCGGGCTGAGCGGGCAGATGCACGGCTCGGTGTTTTTAGACGAGCGTGGCGAGTCGATTCGCCCCGCGCTGCTCTGGTGCGACCAGCGCACTGCCGCCGAATGCGCATGGATTACCGAGCGCGTCGGCGAGCGCACGGTGCTGGAGACGACTCTGAACCCCGTGCTGACGGGCTTTCAGGCGGGCAAGATTATCTGGCTGCGCAACCATGAGCCTGAAAACTACGCGCGGGTGCGACAGGTGCTGCTGCCGAAGGACTTCATTCGCTATCGTCTGACGGGGGCGTCGGCGACGGAGGTGTCGGACGCTTCGGGAACCGCGCTGTTCGATGTGCCGCGCCGTGACTGGGCGTATGCACTGCTGGATACGCTGGAGCTGCCGCGGGCATGGTTCCCCAAAGTGTATGAGTCGCCCGAACTCACGGGGCGCGTTTCGGCGCAGGCGGCGCAGGCGACAGGTCTGGCTGAGGGTACGCCCGTTGTTGGGGGCGCAGGCGACCAGGCGGCGGGCGCGGTCGGCGTCGGCGTCGTGCAAACGGGGCGCGCGTCGGTCTCCATTGGCACGAGCGGCGTGGTGTTCGCGCACCTCGACGCGCCGCAGGTGGACGCACAGTACCGCACGCACACCTTTTGCCACGCCGTGCCAGGCGCATGGCATGTGATGGGCGTGATGCTGATGGCAGGCGGCGCATTCCAGTGGTATCGCGAGACCTTTGCGCCCGAAACTGACTACGACACGCTCGTGCAGGAAGCCGAGACCACATCTGCAGGCGCAGAGGACTTGCTTTTCGCGCCGTACCTGTCGGGCGAGCGCACGCCGTATCCCGATCCGCAGGCGCGCGGCGCGTTCGTGGGGCTGACCCTCGCCCATAAACGCGCGCACTGCACCCGCGCCGTGCTGGAGGGCGTCGCGTGCGGGCTGCGCGACTCGCTGGAGATTCTGAAGGCGATGGGCGTCCCGCTGAACGAGCTGCGCCTCACGGGCGGCGGCGCAAAAAGCCCCCTGTGGCGACAGATTCTGGCGAGCGTGTTCGGGCAAACAGTGCATCCCCTGCAGGCGGAGGAGGGACCCGCCTACGGCGTCGCGCTGCTTGCGGGCGTGGGCGCAGGCGTCTGGCAAACCGTGCCCGAAGCCTGCGCCGCGACGGTGCAACTTGCTGAACAAACTGAGCCCCACCCTGAGCAGGTTGCCACTTACGAAACGGTCTACGCGCGGTATCGGCGGCTGTATCCTGCACTGCGGGAGTTCTGGAGCTGAGGAGCAGGCGAAACGCCTCAGCGCCGCCAGGCGCCGACAGAACAGCGGGGTGCGCAGAAGGAGCTGTTCTCGTGCAACTATCCGCACCCGTAGCCGACTAGCAGGAAACCCGCCCCGCGCCTTGAATCGGTAGCCTGACTTATGAAGTCGCTGGGTCAGCTCACTGTAATCTGCGGGAGCATGTTCGCGGGCAAGTCGGAGGAGTTGATTCGCCTTGTGCGCCGCGCCATGTACGCCCGCAAGAAAGTGCAGGTTTTCAAACACGCCTTAGACGACCGATTCGCGCATACGGCGGTCGCCACGCACAACGGCGTGCAGCTGGAGGCGACTCCTGTGCGCAACACGCGCGAGTTAATCTGCCTGCTGGACGCCGATACGGAGGTCATCGCGATCGAAGAGGCGCAGTTCTTCGATGAAGATCTTGTGCGCCTGTGCATCGAACTCGCCGACGCGGGCAAAATGGTCATCGTCGCGGGGCTGGATCAGGACTTTCGGCGTCAGCCGTTCGGGATTATGCCGCAGTTGCTCGCCGCGGCGGACGAGGTAATTAAACTGCGGGCGATTTGCGTGCGGTGCGGACGCCCTGCGAGCCACACGCAGCGTCTGGTGGACGGACGCCCCGCCGCGTGGGACGAGCCGACGATTCTGGTCGGTGCGGAAGACCACTACGAGGCGCGCTGTCGGAACTGCCATCAGGTGCGGCGCATCCCGCCCGCGTTTCGGAAACGCCTGCTGAAGGGTATGCACCGTTTCAGGGAGACGCCATGAGGTTCCGCTGGTCGGGTGCAGTTGCCTACGATGCGGACGCTGCGGCGGAGCGGCTGAGCCACTATTTTCGCGCAATCGGCTATGAAGAGCGCGCGCCTGCAAGCTGGGCGCGCGGCAGTCGCTGGAAGGCGATTGCGACGCTCTCGCCGCGCCAGCTGCCGATTCAGGTGGAGGCGAAACTCCAGCCGTGGGGCGCACAGACGCTGGTCGATGTGACTTACGAGTTCCCTTCCGCTCCTCGCGCCCTGAGCGAGCAGGACGCCGACCTGATTGTGGCGGAGTTGCGGGGGCTGACGGCGTACCTGCAGCACGGAACCGCCGATTTTGAGGCGATGCGGCGTCTGGAGCGCGCCGCCACACGCCGCGCGTGTCGCGCGCTGCTCAACACGCTGGGGCTGATTGCGCTGCTCTCGATTCCACTAACGGCGCTGCTGAGCCGATTGCCGTTGCCTCCTGCGCTTGCGCCCGTGCTGGGCGGCGTGCTTGGGGGGTTAGGGGCGAGCTATCTCTTCTGGCGGTTTATGCGGGGTAAATGAACCTACTCCCCAAACGGCGCGGGGGCAAGAGCGCCGCCCCTGCCCCACACGCTGTTTCGGGTTTCCCCCTTCTTCAGTCCGCGACCTCGCCGAAGAAGGCTTCGACGGGAATCAGCCCCATCTGCGCCGCGCGCCGGAACGCCTTTACACGGTTGTTCACATTCAGCTTCTCGTAGATGTTGGCTAGGTGGAAGTCCACCGTGCGCTTGCTCACAAAGAGGGCGTCCGCCACTTCCTGTGAGGAGCGTCCCTGAGCGATGAGGCTCAGCACCTCGATCTCGCGCTTCGTCAGCCGTACCGGCTTGCGGTTCTGCCAGTTCCCTTGGCTCATCGTCGTTTCACCTCGTTCCGTGAGATTTCGCCGCCCGCAAAGGTGGTATTCCATATCCCTGTGAAAAATTCACAGCCTCGCCTGAGCATAGCAGTTAGACGACTTCCGAGCAAGAGAAGTTCTTTCTCAGAGGTATAATCCCCCGTGTTCATCGACGAGGCGGTGATTGAGGTGGAGGCAGGGCGCGGCGGCGATGGGTGCGTATCGTTCCGACGCGAAAAATATGTGCCTCGTGGGGGACCCGACGGCGGCGACGGTGGCGACGGCGGCAGCGTCATCTTTATCGCTGACCCCAAACTCAGCACCCTGCTCGATTTTCACTATCAGCGTCGCTATAAGGCGGAGCGCGGAGGACACGGCAGCGGCAGCAACCGCAAAGGGCGCAACGGCAAGTCCATCACGCTGCGCGTCCCGCTGGGGACGCTGGTCTACGACGCCGAGACAGGCGAGCTGCTGGCGGATATGGCGCGCCCGGGTCAGAAGTTCATCGCGGCGCGCGGAGGCAAGGGGGGACGGGGCAATGCCCACTTCACCACGCCCACCCGTCAAGCGCCCCGATTCGCCGAAAAAGGTCTGCCAGGCGAGAAGCGCACGCTCCGACTGGAACTCAAACTGCTCGCCGATGTGGGCATCGTCGGCATGCCCAACGCAGGTAAAAGCACGCTCATTAGCCGAATCTCCGCCGCCAAGCCCAAAATCGCCGACTACCCCTTCACTACGCTCGTGCCCAACCTCGGCGTGGTCAAGTATCAGGAGCAGAGCTTCGTCGTCGCTGACATTCCGGGGCTGATTGAAGGCGCACACGCAGGCGTGGGGCTGGGGCATCAGTTCCTGCGCCATGTAGAGCGGGCGCGACTGTTGCTCTATCTGCTCGATGTGTCGCCGTTCACGACCGAGCCGCCTTTAGAAGCGTTCGAGCTACTTCGACGCGAGCTGGAGCTGTATAAGCCTGAACTTGCCCAGAAGCCCGCCATGATTGCCCTGAACAAAATCGATACGCTCGCGCCCGATGAACGCGCAGGCGTCAACGAGGCGAAATCGGCTCTGGAAGCGCAGGGCTATGAGGTGTTCGCTATCTCTGCCTACACGGGCGAGGGGCTGGAGCCGCTGCTGGCGCGACTGGCGCAGCGCGTTGCCGAGCTGCCTCCGCCCCAACCGTTCTTAGAGCCGACGCCCGAGATTACCAAGCCCCAGCGCCAGCCCACCCGTGTCTATAAAGAGGGCGATGTCTTTATTGTGGAAGGGACGCTCCCCCTCGAAATCGTGCAGCGCACCGACTTCGGCAACCACGAGGCGATTCTGCGCATGCAGAAACGGCTCAAGGGGCTGGGCGTGTTCCGCCGTCTGCAGGAGCTGGGCGCGCAGGAAGGCGACACCGTGCGCATCGGCGAAGTGGAGCTGGAGTATATGCCCGATGTGTAATCGGGACTGCGGTCGATTCCGAGGGGCACGGGCGCTACAATACAAAATGCCAGAAAACCGCGCCATAGGTGCGTCTGGGGGTGATTTCAACGCCTGCGGAGAAGCCCAATCGCAAGCGCACGCCCGCGAAGAGCGAGCCGCCGCGCGGGGTCAGCACGCCCGACACGAAGAGCGTGCCGTCTTTATCGGAACGCCAGAAATCGGTTCCGAGCGCGAGGCGGAAGTCGCGCCCAGAGCTGTAAATCGCGCCGATGCGTAGGGTCGGCGCAAGCACATTCGGCGCGCCGCCCGGATTACGCCCCTCGAACCGCGCCTGCAGATACTGACGCACCATCCGAAACAGCGGGCGTTGCACCAGCCCGCCCCCGAAGTGCCCCGTGTTGAGCCAGAACACTTTCGGGTTGCCCAGCGCGCGGATCAGCTTCTCCGTATCTTCGGTCGGCACGACGATATCGAACCGCGCGCCAATCACGAAAGTTTTCTCGCCGAGTTCGGGCGTGAGCAGGTTCAACGGTTCCACAGGCGCGAGTTCCGCGCGCAGGCTTTCGAGCGTATAGCCCGCACGACGCAGGCGCGCCCGCGCCCGAATCGCCAGCACCGAGTCCCACAACACATGCGCAAGATCCGCTCCGCCCAGAATCAGCACGGCACTGTGGATGCGCGGCTCCGAAGCGAGCACCGTTGCGCCCAATATCGCGCCGAGACTGATTCCGACCAACGCAATCCGTTCGGGGTCTGTCTCAGGCTGACGCTGCAGCCAGTCGAACGCGCGGCGTGCATCCCAGGTGGCTTGAACCGCCGCCTCACGCAACAGCGCGACATCGCCTGAGAGAATCAGGTCGCCGCTGCCGTGCCCTGGCGGCGTGCGCTGCATATGATACGGCAGAGTCATCAGGAACACGGCGATCCCGTTCCGTACCAGTTCCCGCGCCAGCCCCATTTCGAGTTCGGGACGCCGAATGCCCAAACTATGCAGCAGCACCACGGTTGGGACGCGACCAGTGCGCTCAGAGGGCACGAGCCACCACGCATGAACCGTGTTATTGGCAGGATAACGGCTCGGATACGCGCTGGGGAACTCCACACGATACTCAATATAGCCGTCCTGCCGCACGCCCGTCACCAGACGCGAGGGGAATACGGGGTCTAACGGCGCGCGGAGGTCTTGAGCAAGACACAAGAGAATGAGAAAGGTAGATAGCAGGGAGAGGAAGAACTTGGTTGCCCTTACCTTCCACCCAGATACGGGTAGAACGCACGGATTCGAACACCTCGCGCACTCCTCCGATTTCGCTACCCTCACCCCCAGCCCCTCTCCCACGGCGTGGGCAGGCGGGTAAGCTAATAGGGACGCTGCGTTGGGGTGCGGCGGCGC
>CALKLF010000049.1 GCA_937992175.1 uncultured Fimbriimonadales bacterium
GGAGACTTGGTTCTGGACCCGTTTATGGGATCGGGCACATCTGGCGTGGTTGCCAAGCGGCTCAAAAGACGATATATCGGAATAGAGATCGATCCAGAATATTACGCCATCGCCTCACAGCGCATTCTCGGAGCGAGCGACGCGTCGCTTGAGAACGCGCCTATCCCCGCGCGAGAACAAACCAGCTTATGGTAAACTTGTGGCATGTATAGCGCGTTGCAGGAGCGGGAGCTGGCGTTGCAGGAGGCGCGGATACTGGGCGTGCGCGTGCATCGAGTGCGGATGGCGGAGGCGTTGCAAAGGATTGAGCAGTTGATTTCGCTGCGAGAGCCGAACCTGGTGATTACCGCCGATGCAAACGCCGTTTTGATTGCGCTGGAGGACGCCGAGTTTCGCGCGTTGATGGAGACCGCGCCGCTGGTCACGGCGGACGGTGCAGGATTGCTCTGGGCAGGGCGTCGGCTGAAGCAGCCGTTCCCGGAGCGCGTGTCGGGCGTGGACTTAGTCGAGCAGCTCACGCGCCTGAGCCACGAAAAGGGTTATCGGCTCTATTTTCTGGGCGCGGCGCCGGGCGTGGCGGAGCGCGCCGCGCAGAACCTGCTGCTGAGATACCCGAACGCGCAGATTGTAGGCGTGCAGCACGGCTATTTTCAAGATTCCGATGAACCCGCAATAGTCGCGCAGATTGCCGCGGCGCGCCCCGATGTGTTGCTAATTGGCATGGGCATGCCCCGCCAAGAGAAGTGGGCGTGGGCGCACCGAGACACGCTGGGCGCGCCCGTGATGATTGGCGTCGGCGGCAGCTTCGATGTGTATGCTGGCGTGGTCAAACGCGCGCCGCGCTGGATGCAGCGCACAGGGTGCGAGTGGCTCTGGCGACTGATTCAGGACCCGCGCAAGATTAAAAAAGTGCGCAACCTACCCCGATTCGCGTGGCGTGTCTGGCGCACCCCGCGCCCCCAGCAGGAATCCGCCCGCGCATAGCGTATTCCCCTTGCGCTATGCGCAGGGACTGGCATATCCTCAGCGCACGGACGCTCGGCGCGCTCGCGTTGCCCGACGCCTGCGAGCGCTGCTTCTGGATACGGCAAAAAATCGGCGAGCCGCCCAGCCCCTTCCCCAGTATCTTTAGCCACATCGACTCCTACTCCAAAAAGGTGCTGCATGCGGTTCTGGCATGGCGCCAGCGCGTGCCTGACTGGTTTATGCAGTTCGGGTTGAACGGAGAGCCGCTCAAGCCGCCCCACTTTATGTGGTTCAAAATTCCCGTGCTGGGCGGTCGACTCGTGTTGCGCGGCGTGCCCGACGAGATCCTGCTCACCCCGAACGGAACGCTGGCAATCGTGGACTACAAGACCGCCCGATTTAGGGAAGCGGACTCCCTGCGTCCCCTCTACGAAGCGCAGCTGAATGTCTACGCACGGATCGCGGAACGCTTTCAGGAACCCCGACCGGATTATCCCTTTCCCTGCGATGTGGAAACGCTCGGATTAATCTATTACGACCCCGTCACGGAAGTCGATCGCGCCGACAAGGTGCATGCGGAGGGTTTCTTGATGGAGTTCCGCGCCTGCTGGTCGCCTGTGGCGCGGCGCGACGACTGGCTTGACGAGCTGATTGAGCGGGCGTGGGCGATATTGTCGCTGCCTGCGCCGCCGCTCCCAAATCCTGCGTGCAAAGTGTGCGAAGCGTATCGGGCGATTGCGTCGGTGATGGGGGGCGGCTCATAGCGATTGGGGTTTTGATCGCCAGAAAACCTTCGTTGGGGGCGCGCCTGCTGTCGTTCGCCCTCACCCCCAGCCCCTCTCCCACAGCGTGGGAGAGGGGAGGCGCCTGCATGCGCCGCGTGTTCCCCCCTCTCCCGCAACCAGGGAGAGGGTGTCAGGGGGTGAGGGCATCAGGTGCGACATCTGAACACCCAACTGATAAAGTTCACTTTTGCAAAAACAACCCTGTTATTCCGCGCGGAGCGAGGAATCTACCTACTCCCAATCGATAGGAATCCGCGGGGATTGAATAGCAAACAGCCTATTGTAGTCCCAGTCGACTGAAGCCGTTCCTGTACCAGCGGAGCGATCCTGTTGGGCTTGTCGTCGGCGTTCCGCCGACAATATGCGCTACCTGAACTCGCGATTGGTAAGTACCTCTCGCATTAAATCGTCCCTTTTTACCTTGACGCAAGCAACGAAGCTACCCCCACCCCGACCCTCCCCGCAAGCGGGGAGGGAGCGCGCACACACGCAGCGCGACGCCTCCCCCGTTCACAAGGGAGGTCGGGAGGGGGGAAGAACAGCAAAAAAGGACGATTTAATGCGGGAGCAGCTTATTATACCCTCCGCCGTTGCCGCAGCCCTCGCAGGCTCACCACAGGCTCCCGCGCCAGCGCCGCCCGCAACGCCGAGAGGTCGCCCAAGCCCAGCGCCCCTGCGACCGCGGCGTCCAGCTGCGCCCGCACAGGGTCGGAATCCATCTGCGAGAGGGGCAGCAACGGCTTGTCCGCCAGCGCGTCAAACGCCCGCGCCAGCGCATTCACCTGGCGCCGGCTCAGCGCACGCACATCCAGCACGGGCATCTGCACAATCGCCCGACGCAGAAACGCCGTCCACGCGCCTCGAGTCTCAACACGGTAAGGCAACATCAGCAACAGATGAACCGAGCTGTTCCACCAGATGCAGAGCGCTTTGTAAAACTTCTCGTCGTCTATGCCGCGTAGCTTTAGAGGTAGCCAGACATTCGATAACACAGGCGTCGGAAACAGCGCAGCCACCGTGCGCAGAGTATTTAGCCAAACACGCTCTGCAATTAGCAGTCGGCTCGCACGGTCAGTAAGCGAATCGGCGTCACGCAGGAGGCGTCCTGGGCGGCGCGGCTCGCGTATCTTGATGAGGTAGGCGTTGGGCTGGAGGATCATCGTCTGCGTCTCTTCCGATTTGCGTCCCCAGTAAGCAGGAAAACCAGGTGGGTTGTCTACAGGGTCAAAGGCGTCCCACAAGTCGTTTCGACTGGGTCCCAACTCTCCCAGTTCGCCCAGCGGGCAGAGGGGCAGCTCGGCGTTGCGGAGTTTTCCGTCGGTCATCAGGCTCAGCAGGGCGTCGGTCAGCTCGCTTTGGGCGAAGGCGCACGTCAGCAGCCAGTGGGGCAGCGCGTGGAACTGCGCGGTGGGAATCGCTATCGCCTCGCCCCACTTCTCATCGCCCATCCACAGGTCAAACACCTCGCGCCGCGCGCCCGTGGGTCGGATACCGCGCACCACGTGGCTGAGCAGCATCGCGTCTACGGGGTTGTCCGTGTTGCGCCAGAGGTTGAGGCAGAGGGTGATACCGTCACTTCCTGACCCGCTCTCCGACGGCGTAGGAGAGGGGGAAGTTCCCAGCGTTGCCTGAGAACTTCCTGCGTGCGCAGTGGACTCCCCCTCTCCCACGCTGTGGGAGAGGGGGCTGGGGGGTG
>CALKLF010000050.1 GCA_937992175.1 uncultured Fimbriimonadales bacterium
TTGGATACGATGGAGCAAGCGTTGCGCAGTCGCTCCAGAAATGCGTCCCGAGAGGTTATGTGTATTTCACGCGACGACACGCTGGTCGTTGCCCAGATGCACTCGGGCGTCTCTTCGTGGACGCTTGAGCGGCTTGCCCAGCAGTCGCCGATGACCTGCTATTACCACACGGGCAATTCGTCACGGATTGTTCCTGTGCAGATAACTAACGACAGCGGCGTTTGGAGCACGCCGAACCTGCCTGGCGCTCGGCTCGTCATCAGGGAACCCAGCCGCCCAAGATCTACGAGACCACAACTCGCCCAAAACGAGAGGAATGCCGTTATCGAGTTCCCCGTAGCCGATAACGATGTAGAGATCGAGTTTCCTGTGCAGTAGTGTAAGAGAGGGGGCGCAGCGAGCGTCCCCTTCTTCTTTTGAGTCACCCCACAGAGATTCCCTAAGAATGTGGGCGATTTGCCCTCACTCCCAGCCCCTCTCCCACTGCGTGGGAGAGGAGAGTGTACCGTCGGCGTCCCCGCCGACGCCTCATGCAGGTGCGACGGCATTCCTGCCGTCGTTGGTGCTTGGACAGGCACGCGCAAGCCACTGTACCGTCGGCGTCCCCGCCGGCGAAAATGCTTGGACAAGAATGTCCAAGCCACGCTCGGCGTCCCCGCCAGCAGTGGCACTGAGTTCACTTGTGAGATAACGGAGGATCCCTCTTGCTAACACGACTCTGGAGGGGTAGTTTATGCGGTACGAGCGTGTGTTCGACGAGGTCTTGCAGAAGCATGTGAAGGTGGGGCGCGTACCTTCGCCCTTTTACGACGAGGAGTGGCAGTGGCTGCTGCACGAAAGCCCGGAGCGGCTCTGCGAGCTGGCGTTGCATTCGCAGGACTGATATCCCTGTGCCAAGAAGTTCGTATCCTTCCACGCGCCTCAGGCGTCGAACAAAGACCTCCGAGAGATATTCGGTGAGCGGAAATGAAACGATGGCTCGTATTGATAGTGGTTTCGGGTGGTCTTTTCGCCATTACGAGTTTATACCTGCCGCGCCAGCTCAGTTCCGAGATACGCCTGTGGCGACTCAGTGCTGAAACGGGGCAAAGGTAGTACGAAATGTACGACATAGAACAGATTCTCGATCGCGGTCGCCTGGCGCTGGTCTGTGCCCACAGCTCCGCGGGCAAGAAATGGTTCCTTGCTGCGTTTTCGCCCCCGCTTGGGCAAGGGGCAACGCAGATCGCGCGCCGTCAGCGTCTGCCGCTGATTGGCGACAAAGCCATCATTGACCCTCAGTTACGGCTCGCTTATACTGCGGTGGAGCAAGGTGGGGAGTTATGGTACTTTGACCTGCGCAGCGGTCATGCGAAACGCTTATTGTCGCACCCTGCCCCCATTCAGCGGTGGGAACTGGCGCGGAATCGTTTGTACTATCTGGTAGGCGGGTCTGCGAAGTCGATCTGGACAGTCTCGGGGGCAGCTTTCCCAGAGAAGTTCTCGACGGGATTCGCTAAGGCTTCGCCTTCACTGGTTTCCCGCGCTCGTCGTACTGAGTGAACTCGAACACATAGCGCCACCAGTTGTTGAGCCTACCGTCTTCAGGGTTCACACCAGGGTTGCGCGGCAGATGGCGGAACCACCAGCGCATATAGTTCAGGTGGTAATCGGGTCCGCCCCAGGTTTCTCGGTTCACTTCGATCGTTTTGCCTGTGAAGTTCGGGTAATTGAGCCAGTCGGGCGCGGAGCTGACCACCGTGCGCGGGTTGGCGTAGTCGTAGTCTTTCTCGCCATTGGGCGGATAGTGGCAGCTGCCGACTGCTGCGACGCCGTTGGATTGGTGGGCGTTCGCAGCGAATTGCGCCCAGTTATGCTCCAGTTTATCCGCCTGCCAGCCGCCGTAGATGCGCGTCATCGTCGCCTCCGTGCGGTGGCACAGGTTGTGCAGCATCTCCGCCACGCCACGCTCGTAGTTGAAGCCCATAATCGCGAACGGACGCTTCGTGGGGAACTTATCGTACACCCCGCCGTTGATGAAAAACGCGCCCGGCCCCGCCATCGCCGACTCCCAGAAGCCCATATACGGCGCGCCGAACATCCAGACCTCGTCGATTTTGCCTGCGTCGACAAGCTTGTCCACGCCGTGCTTAAGCAACACCTTCTCGTAGTCCATCCCGTCGGGTTCGTGCCAGCCTTTCCACTCACGCATGCACTTCAGGTACTGCTCCATCGTGTAGACGAAGCCGTCCACCTTGGCGGGGAACTCATCGAGGTCGCGCCACTCCACAATCTGGAACCGCACGAGCTCGCCGCTCGCCTTGCGCACCTCATCGGCGTACTGTTGCGCGAGCCAGCGCGGGTCGTGCCACTTGCCGACCTCGTGCAGCCGCTTACCGCCTTCTTGAGGTACAACCGGGTCAAAGTTCAACACCAGCACGCGCACGATAATGGGACGCTCCCCGTTAGGCAAGGGCTTCGCATCGTCGGCGTATCCGAGACAGACGCTGAGTAAGCCAAACAACAGTAGACTGATACGCATCATGCACCCCCCATGTTATACCTTTCGTGGTATTTACGGAGTCTCACGCTCTATCGCCTCCTCCTCGTACCCGGAGCGGTCTTCTCTGAGTCGCCACGAACGCAGCTCCGCAGGAGCGCCCTGCATTACAGAGAGAATCGGATACGAGTAATACGGCAGCGCGTGTTCGCGGTCATACTCGGATGGGACGGCGGGGTGGTCAGGATGCGAATGGTAGAACCCCAGCAGTAGCAGACCGAGTTCGCGTGCGCGTCGCTCCGCCATCAGCACCTGCTGCGGACTGAGGTAGAACCGCCGTTCGCGTTCTTCGGTGCGCTCGTTGGCGAGGCGGATGACCTGCTCCACGATGCGAGTATTCCCCTCTTCGTGTCCGAGCAGCGCGCCGCAGCATTCGTGGGGATACTCCGCGCGGGCATGGTCGCGCAGGTCCGACTCGGCTTCGGGAGTGAAGACGATTCTCATAGCGTCTCGTCGTCCCAGAATCGCTCGGAGAGGTACTTGTCCGCGCTATCGCACAAGATGGTGACGATGACGGCGTGCGGTTCTTCGCCTGTCGCCTCTGCCTGCTGCACAATCTGTTCTGCGACGCGCAGCGAGCCGACGACCGCAGCGGCGGCGGAGACGCCCACCAGCAGCCCCTCGGCGCGCGCCAGTCGCCGCGCCATTCGATAAGCGTCCTCCGTGCTGATTTCCAGGTTCGCGTCGGCTAAAGTGGGGTCGTAGATGCCTGGAACGATTGCCGTCTCCAGGTGTTTCAGCCCCTCCAGCCCGTGAAACGGCGAGTCGGGCTGCAGCGAAATGAGTTGAATGGCGGGGTTGTACTCGCGCAGGCGTCGCCCCACCCCGACGAAAGTGCCCGTCGTACCCAGTCCTGCCACGAAGTGCGTGATGCGTCCCTCGGTCTGCTGCCAGATTTCGACGCCCGTGGTCTCGTAGTGCGCCTGCCAGTTCGCCGAGTTGTTATACTGGTCGGCGTAGTAGTAGCGGTCGGGGTTCTCGGCGTAGAGCTGGCGCGCCATGCGGATTGCGCCGTCGGAGCTTTCCAGTGGGTCTGTGAAAATCACTTCCGCGCCGTAGGCTTTGAGGATGTGCTTGCGCTCCTCGCTCACATTGGCGGGCATGCAGAGCGTGACGCCGAACCCCAGCGCCGCGCCAATCATCGCGAACGCGATTCCCGTGTTGCCCGAAGTGGCGTCGAGCAGGCGCTTGCCCGGGTGCAGCTCGCCCCGCTCGATTGCCGTGCGCACGATGTTCCACGCAGGACGGTCTTTCACAGAGCCGCCCGGGTTGAACCACTCCGCCTTGCCGTAAATTTCGACGCTTTCAGGCAGATGGCGCGTCACGCGCCGCAGACGAATCAGCGGCGTGTAGCCAATCAGGTCTACAATCTCCGTCGCCTGTTGCAACTCGTGCGGCAGGCGCATATAGCACGGGTAGCTCATAGCTCGTTAGGATACCTCCTGTCATTTAGCGTGGCTAAATTATACCCCCTGTCGTGCGCGTTCGCTTCAGGTACAATTCCCCACGCCATGGACTGGACAATGCTGGCGCTGAGCTGGACGCTCTGGACGCCTCTGATTGGGGCGTTCCTGCTGATGCTGGTTCCAAAGGGGCAGGATCTGGTCGCCCGCGCCGTCGCGCTCACGATTACCCTGATTACGCTGGGCATGGCGGGTGTGCTGTTTCTGGGTTTCAATCCGAACATCACGGGCTATCAGTTCGTGGAGCAGTTCGCGTGGCTGCCCGATTACGGCGTGAGCTACTTTCTGGGTATCGACGGGGTCAGTCTGTGGCTGGTGGGTCTGACCGCGCTGCTAAGCGTGTTCGCCGTCGCGCTCTCGTTCAATGCGCAGGAGCGCGTTTGCGAGTTTCTCATCTGGCTACTCGTGCTGGAGAGCGCGCTGCTGGGCGTGTTCATGGCGCTGGATTTAATTCTGTTCTATGTGTTTTTCGAGCTAACGCTCGTGCCATCCTATTTTCTGATTAGTCTGTGGGGCGGGCGCGACCGCGCTGCGGCGGCGTTGAAGTTTTTCCTGTATACCTTTTTCGGCTCGCTCTTTATGCTGATTGCGTCCATCGTGCTGGCGTTTGAGTATCAGAAAAACTTCAATCTGCTCACTTTCGAGTTGCCGCGCCTACAGGCGTTTGTGTGGGAGCGCGGCTTGCCTGGCAACATGGAGACATGGCTCTTTCTGGGCTTTGCGCTGGCGTTTGCAGTGAAGTTGCCGCTGGTTCCGTTCCACACATGGTGGCCGCAGGCGATGGGCGCGGCGCCGATGCCCCTTATTGTGGTGTTCCTCAAGACGGGCGCGTATGGGTTTATGCGCTACGCGATTCCGCTATTCCCCGACGCAGCCGTGTCTTTCGCGCCCGTGATGATGAGCATGGCGGCGGTTGCGATTGTGTACGCTGCGATTGTCGCCGCGATGCAGAGCGACATCAAGCGCGTCGCGCTCTACGCAGTGGTGAGCCACGCGGGGTTTATCCTGATGGGGCTGTTTTCGCTGACTCCGGAGGGGTTCGTGGGGGGCGCGCTGCAGCAGATTAATCACGGCGTGACGATGGGCGCGCTGTTTTTGCTGCTGGGCATGCTGGAGGCGCGCACGCGCACCCTGCAGATTGGCGAACTCGGCGGGCTGAAGGCGCAGCTGCCCGTGTTTTCTGCGCTGTTTTTGATTGTCGTGCTGGCGTCGGTCGCGCTGCCGGGCACGAACGGGTTCATCGGCGAGTTTTTGTGTCTGCTGGGCGCGTATCAGT
This sequence comes from uncultured Fimbriimonadales bacterium, assembly GCA_937992175.1. GTDB lineage: Bacteria > Armatimonadota > Fimbriimonadia > Fimbriimonadales > GBS-DC > GBS-DC. The sequence continues at coordinate 5,279 of CALKLF010000050.1, forward strand.
CGGCGCACGCAGGGGCGTATCCTGTCGGCTGGGTGATATTGGGCGTGACGGGCACAATCCTGGCGACAGTCTATATGCTGTGGATGTTCCAGCGCGTGTTTTACGGACCGACGCCCTCCCGCTGGCGCGAGCTGCCCGACCTGCGTCCTGCGGAACTCGCGCTGTTGTTGCCCCTGATTGCGCTGATTTTCTGGATTGGCGTCCGTCCGATCAGCCTCACGCAGACGATGGAGCGCGCCGCGCTGGAGTGGGTGAAGCCCTATGCGCAGGCGCGGTTCCCCGACACGGTGTCGGCGCGTGAAATCGGAGAGTAGGCAAATTACACACAGGCAGCCATTTTCTGTCATCTTCGCGTTCAGTGAGTGAAAAGTGGGCTATAATAGAGTGGTGAGCGCGTATGACAGCGCGGGGCGATTATCAGACCACGAATGAACTTGTGTTGCGGGCGCAGCAGGGGGATGAACAGGCGGCGGAGCAAGTGATGATGCTGTTTCGCCCGCTGGTGCAGAGCCTCGTGGGGCGGTTCTACATGCCCGACTGCGACCCAGAGGATGTCAGCCAGATTGCGATGATTGGGCTGTGGCGCGCGGTGCTGTGTTATGACCCGGGGCGCAAGGCGGGGTTCGCGGCGTTCGCGCGGGTGTGTATTCGGCGGCAGATTCTCTCAGAGTTGAAGCGCATGCAGCGCCTTTGCCTGCCCATGTGCAGCCTTTCCGACGGTGAAGGGGAGCGTCAGCAGTGGCTGGAGCAGTTGCCTGATCCGAGGCAGAACCTCTACGAACATTTGAGCGACCTGGAAGCGGCGCAGCAGCGGCGCGAGTTTCTGGAGACGCGCCTCAGCCCCTTAGAGTCGCAGGTGGTTGCGCTGTACCAGCAGCAACTCAGCTACCGTGAGATCGCCGCCCAGTTGGGCTGCTCGCCGAAAGCGGTCGACAACGCGCTGACCCGGATCAAGCGCAAGGCGCGAAGACGCATACGCGATTAGGGCGTCCCGCTAAGCGGGGTCTCCTGCGACGCCTCCACGCGCACAGTGACCTTTGCCTGCGTGGGTCTGCCCTCGCTATCGTAGGCGGTCAGCGTGTAAGTAGTGGTGGTCGTCGGCGTCACGCTTATCTCGCCCTGCTTGGGGTCAATTCGCCCGACGCCGTTGTCGATCTCGGCGCGAACCGCATTGAACAACTCCCAGCGCAGCGTCACACTCTCGCCTGCGAGAATTTTTTCCGGCTGCACTGTGAAGCTTACAATCTGCGCCTGCGAGGGGTCAATGACCTCCACTTTCACCTTCTTACTGACGGATTTACCTGCGGCGTTGCGTGCGAGCAACTCGTATTCAGTGGTACGCGATGGGCGATGCTCATAGCCGGGCATTGCGGGGTCTAACTTCAGCCCACCCGGCGGGGTCAGAATCAGTTCAGTGGCGTTCTGTACTTCCCAGCGCAGCAACACGCTCTCCCCGCGCTTGATTTGGGGTGGCTCAGCATAGAACTTGCTAATCACGGGCGCGGGCGGTTCAGGCGCGTTCTGCACAATCACCACAACCTCACGCATCTGCTCGCCGTAGCGGTTGCGGGCAATCAGGCGGTAGGTGGTGGTGGTTTGCGGTTGCGCCTGCACAGAGCGCGTCTTGTTCGGGTCAAACTCGCCCAGCGCAGGTTCAATCAGCACCTTGTCGGCGTTGCGCACCACCCAGCTGAGGGTGGTGGACTCCCCGGCGGTAATCTGCGCCGGTTGGGCAGTGAACTCGGCGATCTCGACGGGCAGTGGGCGCGTATACGCCCACAGCGCGAGCAGCAGTCCCAGCGTCAGCAGGAACCCCAGCACGAGGGGGCTGATCAGCCCGCGCCGCTCCAGCTGTGCCTGCACGGAGGTGGAACGCAAGGGGTCTTCCACGCTGCGCGCGGTCGCCGTGAAGCTGAACAGCGCAGGGTTCGCCAGAATCGGCAGTCGGCGCGGTTGCGCATACAATAGCACGCTCAGAGTCTCGCCCGGCGCGAGCGGCGCACGCTCTCGCTCCAGCTCAAACACCAGTTCGTCCTCGGGATCCGAGGCGTGGAGTTGCACCGTTTGCTCTGTGTTGCCGAAGTTGGAAATCGTCAGCTCGTAGGGCGCGCGCTTCCGCGAGGGGGAGGCGAGGTTGCGCTTCGGCGCGATTTCGAGGGTGAGCATGCTGTACGGGCGGATGGTGAGGCTTGCCTGCGCTACGCCCGCGCCGCCGTTCTCCAGCGAGCGGGCGCGTACCAGAATCGGGTAAGTGCCCGCGCGGCTCTCTGTGTTGCGCGGCGGGCGTATCAGAATCCGCTCCTGCACCTCTTCGCCAGGCGCAACCGAAAACGAAGGGATCGGGATTGCGCACCACTCGGCGTCGATGCCTTCCACTTCGAGCGCGACCTGGTCGGGCGCGTCACCTTCGTTGCGCACCAGCGCCACCAGCTGCGCCGAGCCGCCCGGCTCTACCTGCACCTCGTCCTGCCCCAACCTGACGCGAATCGCCATCAGGGGTTAATTGTACCCTGCCCGTCTGCCGTTCAGTCCAGCGACTCGACCGCCTCGTCTATGTCGCTGGCGGTAGCCACGACAGCGGTCGGCGACATCTGGGAGCGCACCGCCTGCTCAATTTGCTGCACCAGTTCGGGGTTCTGCTCCAGGTAGGCGCGGGCGTTCTCGCGTCCCTGCCCCAGGCGCGTCTCGCCAAAGCTGAACCATGTGCCTGACTTCTGGATGACGCCCATCGCCAGCGCCTGATCAAGCAGATCGCCCAGCTTGGAGATGCCCTGCCCGAAAATCATATCGAACTCGGCCTGTTTAAAGGGGGGCGCGACCTTGTTTTTGACGACCTTGACGCGCGTGCGCACGCCGATAATCTCGTTGCCCTGCTTAATGTTATCCACGCGGCGCACCTCAAGGCGCACTGACGCCCAGAACTTGAGCGCGCGCCCGCCCGGCGTGGTCTCCGGGTTGCCGTACATCACGCCGACCTTCTCGCGAATCTGGTTGATGAATACGACGGCGGTGTTGCTTTTCGCGGCGGACGCGCCGAGCTTGCGCAACGCCTGCGACATCAGGCGCGCCTGCGCTCCGACCGTCACATCGCCGATGTCGCCCTCCACCTCCTGACGAGGCATCAGCGCGGCGACCGAGTCCAGCACGGCGATATCGAATGCGCCGCTGCGAATCAGGGTGTCCATGATCTCCAGCGCCTCGTCGCCGGTGGACGGCTGCGAAATAAACAGGCGGTCAACATCCACGCCAATCGCGCGGGCGTATTCGGGGTCGAGCGCGTGTTCCGCGTCCACAAACAGCGCGTTCCCGCCAAGCTTCTGCGCTTCCGCGATCATATGGAGCGCGAGCGTCGTCTTGCCCGACGATTCGGTACCGTAAATCTCGATGATTCGTCCACGGGGAATACCCCCAACGCCCAGCGCCATATCCAGCGCGGTGCTACCCGTGGGGATCGCGGCGACCTGCAGGCGCGTCGCCTCGCCTAAACGCATCACGCTCCCTTTGCCAAACTGGCGCTCCGCCCGCGCAATCGCCTCCTCCAGCGCCTTCTGCTTGTCTGCTGCCGAAAGATTGTTCATCGCCATCGTCGTCTCCTGAAAGGTAGATAATTGTCTACAAGATTATACCTGATTCCGTGCCCCTGTCAAGGCGTCTCACCCGCCCAACCCCTCCGTCGGCATCGGTTCAGGCGGCGCGCAGGTACTCTCCAGCTCGATATGCCGTCCCGCCGCCGACGAGTCGTTGAACGCCAGCATCACATCCAGCGTATGATAGGCGAGCCGTCCGTTCAGGCGATTCGGGCGCCCTTCCTGAATCGCACGGATCATCTCCGCCAGCCCCAGACTGCGGTACTGCTCCGCGTAGGGGTGCGTGAGTTCCACTTCGCGCCACTCGGTGTCGTTCGCCTGACGCAGCAGCACCGGTCCGCCGAAGCCGTTCGGGTCAGGAACGCCGAGTGTGCCTTCCGTGCCGTAGATTTCGATACACGGCAGCTGGTGCGCCCACACATCGAACGACATGATGACTGTCGCGATGGCGCCGTTGGCGAACTCGATCGCGCCTGTGATATGGGTGGGCGTTTCCACCTGAATAATCTGTCCCCGCTTCGGCTCGCTGATAATCAGGCGGGCGGGGCGCGTGATTCGGCTGATACCCGCCACGCGCCTTGCCGCGCCCAGCAGCGTAATCAGCGTCGTGATATAGTACGGTCCCATATCCAGCATCGGTCCGCCGCCGAGCTGATAGAAAAATTCGGGGTTCGGATGCCAGCGCTCGTGCCCGGGACTAAGCATGAACGCCCCTGCACCGACAGGTTCGCCAATCGCGCCCTCGCGAATCAGTTTCAGGCAGGTCTGGATCCCTGCGCCCAGCACCGTGTCGGGCGCGCAGCCGATGTACAGTCCTTTCTGTTCCGCGATTTCGAGAACCTCGCGCGCCTCGTCGCGATTCACGCCGAACGGCTTCTCGCAGTAGACATGCTTGCCCACCTGCAGCGCGGCTTTGTTGAGGGGCGCATGCGCCTTCGGCGGAGTCAGGTTCAGCACAATCTCAATCTCAGGATGGCTAATCAACTCGTCCACGCTCAACACATGGGGCACACCGAACTGTCGTGCGCGCTCCTGAGCCAGCTCAGGAACCGCGTCAGCGACTGCGAACACCTCGATCTCTGGAAACCGCTGCGCCACCCGCAGATACACGGGGCTGATATTCCCGCAGCCAATCACGCCAACTTTCATCATGGCGATAGTGTACCCGCCTTCGAAGAAAGGTTGATCAACTCAGTAGGTTGATTGGGTATAATTGGGGGCGATGCGCGGCTGGCGATGGATATTGCTAATCTCGCTGCTGCTTGGGCAGACGCCGACTGCTGGCTGGCGCGAGGCGTTTGCTGGGGCGCGCTGCGATGTAGCGATTTGTAAATGTCGCGACTGCGCGGGCCATGCTCATTCGCGCCGACCACTTTATGCCGATGTACTGGGGCAACCCGCCGCGCGTGGCGGACGCCACGATGAACGACCGCCTGTGGGACGCCGAGCGCGGCATTCCGACCACGCTGGCAATCACTCGACACAGCAGCGGCTCGAACTATGTTTTCGCTGATGGGCACTCCAAGTGGCACAAGTTCGAGCAGACCTGGCAACAGACGCCGGGGCAGCCGTCCATCCGCGACTGGTACGACCCCCTACGGACGGAGAAGTTATAGCGTTGCACCTCTATCAGTTTCGGGATAGAGGGTGCGCACGGTTTCGCGCGCGAGCGTCATCCACTGCTCCAGCCCCAAATCCTCAGCGCGGGTGGCGGTGTGGATGCCCGCGCGGCGCAGAATCGCGCTGGCGCGGTCGGCGTCGTCGAACAGGGCAGTGAGCGCGTTGCGCAGGGTCTTACGCCGCTTGCCGAACCCTGCCCGCGTGAGTTTGAAAAACCACTTCTGCTCCAGCGGCGGCAGGCGGTCGGGCACGGGCGTCAGGCGCACAATCGCCGAGTCGACTTCGGGCTGCGGATAGAACGCCGTGTTCGGCACGCGCCCCAGATACTCGGCGTGCGTGTGATACTGCACAAAGAGACTCAACGCGCCATACGCCGTCCCGCCAGGTTTGGCGACCAGCCGCTCGGCGACCTCCTTCTGCACGGTCAGCACAATCAGCGGGATATGCGCTTTGTATTTCAACAGATGCTCCAGCAGCGGCGAGGTAATCGAGTAGGGGATGTTCGCCACAACCTTCGCCTGCGATTCGCCGCGCAGCAGCTCAGGCACGGGCTGACTGAGCGCGTTTGCTTGAATCAGCGTGATGTTCGGAATACGCTGCTCCTCGATTACCGCCTGCAGGATGGCGACAAGGCGGGTGTCCACCTCGACGGCAATCACATGGCGCACGCGCTCCGCCATCAGCAGCGTCAGCGCGCCCAGTCCCGGACCGATTTCCAGTACCACATCGTCTGGCTGGAGGTTAGCGGCGTCCAGTATGCGCATCGCGACGCGCCGATCAGTCAGAAAGTTCTGACCCCAGCCTTTGGACGGGCGCACATGGTACTCCTGCAGCCACGCGCGTATCTGGCGCAGTGAAAACGGGTTCAACTCGCTCATAGGGTACAATAGTCTACCGTATGAGCATACCCGATGCAGCGAAATTACAGGCAGAGGTGCTGATTCAGGCGTTGCCTTATATTCAGAAATGGAGCGGAGCGATTTTCGTCGTCAAGTACGGCGGCGCGGCGATGGGCGAGAACGGCTTGGCGGCGCAGGTGATGCAGGACATCGTGCTGATGCATTGCGTGGGCATCCGCCCCGTGATTGTGCATGGCGGCGGACCCGAAATCTCTGACCTGATGAAACGGCTTAGCAAGCAGCCCCAGTTCGTGAACGGGTTGCGCGTCACCGACGCCGAGACGATGGAACTGGTGGAGATGGCGCTTACGGGTAAGACGAACCCGCGCCTTGTGGCGTTGATTCAGCAGCAGGGTGGACGCGCGATTGGCATTTCGGGCAAGGACGGCGGACTCATCCGCGCCCGAAAAGTGCAGAGTGAGGTGGACTTGGGCTTCGTGGGCGAGGTGGACGCCATCGATCCGCGTGTCGTGCTATCCACGCTGGAAGCGGGCTATATCCCTGTGGTCAGCCCGGTCGGCATGGGGGGGGACGGCGCGACCTATAACCTGAACGCCGATTTCGCAGCGGGCGCGCTGGCGGGCGCACTCCAAGCCGCGAAGTTTATCCTGATGACCGATGTGCCCGGCGTGCTGAGCGACCCTGACGACCCGACCTCGCTCATTTCCGAGTTGACCCGCGAGCAGGCGCAGCGGATGCTCGAAAACGGGCGCGTGTCGGGCGGGATGATCCCCAAACTGCAGGCGTGCCTGACCGCGTTGGAAAACGGTTGCCCGCGCGCCCACATCATCGACGGGCGAATCCCCCACGCCCTGCTGATTGAAGTGTTCACCGACGCGGGAATCGGCACGATGATCCGATAATCGGAGCCAATTCACCCGCAAACGCGCGGAATTTGCGCCCGCCCTCTTGACTTGTAGACAAATGATAGTGTACAATATTCTACAAGGCGTGAGCCGCCGTTTCATGGGCTGTTCTGAGCGGAGCAACGGGGAGGGCTTCCTCCCCCCTCCCCTAAAACAGGAGGCGACGATGGCGAAGGCATTGACGAAACCGCAACGGGCGATACTGCAGTTCATCATGCAGTTCACGCGCGAACACGGCTACCCGCCGACCATTCGCGAGATTCAGCAGGGCATCGGCGTCATCAAGAGCCTGCGCGGGATTACGCTGCACCTCGACGCGCTGCAGCGCAAGGGCTACATCGAGCGGGGCAATCAGGCGCGGTCGATTCGCATCATCCACCCCGATTATCAACCCGACCGTGAGCGCACCCGACTGCTGCCCCTGGTGGGAACGATTGCCGCAGGAAGCCCAATCCTTGCCCAGGAGAACATAGAGGATCTGATTCCCGTGCCCGTCGATATGGTGCGCAATGTAGAGAATGCGTTCCTGCTGCGCGTCAAGGGCGACAGTATGGTGGGCGAGCATATCCTGCCGCGCGACCTGGTAGTTATCAAGCCGCAGCAGACCGCCTACAACGGCGAACTGGTGGCGGTGCTGATTGGCGACGAGGCGACCATCAAGCGCATCTATTTTGAGCGCGGGCGCGTGCGACTGGAGGCGGCGAACCCCGCCTACGAGCCGATTTACGCCCCCATTGAAGACGCGCGCGTGATTGGCAAGGTGATCGGACTGCTGCGCGACTACGGGCAGATGGGCGTGTAGCACGGACATCCCTGCCCGTGCGGTTTTCTTATACTAACACAAGTTACTACCTATACCGAGATTCCTCGCCTGTGGCTCAGAATGACAGGTTCATTTTCGTAAAAACGGCTTTGTCATTCCGAGCGGAGCGAGGAATCTCGCCCGCTAAAAACTGATAGGTATCAACTTGGGTTATAATATTCAGCGGAGGGGACAGCCATGTCGGGTATCTGGTGGACCCTAATGGAAATCGGCGGATGGATTGCCGAGATTTTAGTTTGGCTTGACCGCGAAATGCGCTCTGGGGCGTGGGATGAGGACACAGAGCGTCATCGATTGCGTTCGGAAAAGCGTCTGCGTCGGCGGTGGACGCGTTGTAAACAGCTCAGAACTCGAAAATGGTGCAGGGGGAAACAGTAGTGGGCTGTCTGCTGGCGTTACTGGAATGGTTCATCTGGGACATCATGATGGGGCTCTGGTATTTTCTGCGCGACCGGCTCGGCTCGCAGCGCGATTCGTCTACTTCAGAGCAAACCGCACGACGGTATAGAGCATAACGCCGACAAAAATGAGGCGCAGGGCGAGCGTAGGCACACGCTGCGCAATCTTCACGCCGCCGCGCGCCCCAATCACGATCCCCAGCGTCGCGGGCACGACAATATCGGGCTGCAACTTCCCCTGCACTAAATAAAGCAGCGCGCTGGCGGACGCCGTTGCGCCAATCAGAAAGGTGCTGGTGCCAATCGCGCAGCGCAGCGGGGCTTTGAGGATGGCGTGCATGAGGGGCACTTGAATCAGCCCGCCGCCGACGCCCAGCAGCGCGGAAATCGCCCCACCCAGCGCAGACAGCCCGACGGCAATCCCGCGCTGCTGCGTGTTCCACTGCGTGCGGCAATCGGGACGCGCCTCCTGAGTGGACACGGGATGACGCATCGCCCAGAGCATCTGCCCCAGCACATAGAGAATCAACACGATAAACAGCCAGCGGATGGCGTCGCTGGAAATGAAGCCAATCAGCAACCCGCCCCCAATCGCGCCAAGCAGCGTCGGAATCAGTAGGCGCACGCCGAGACGCCAATCCACCAGCCCCGCCTGCAGATAGGTCTGCACGCCCGCACAGGAGGTCGCCGCGACCGCCACCAAGCTCGCCGCGACCGCCTCCTTAATCGGCACGCCCATCAGCAGGGTCAGCGCGGGCACAAGGATAATCCCGCCGCCCAGCCCCAGCATCGAGCCGAACGCGCCCGCGCCAATCGCAATCGGGAAAATCCACAGGGTACTCAACGCAGGTTTCTCGGAATGCGCTCCGCCACAGGAGGCAACGGCTCCAACGGCTTGTGCGGCTCCGTCTGATACCAGTACGCCACACTCGAATAGTCGTTCTCCTGCAGGTTCGCGTGCCCATGCTCGATGCTCACCCGAATCGATTTCGTGAACAGAATCGGGTCTTCGATATGGAACCGATAGGAGGTGCACTGACGGCGGTCGGGGTGCTTGGGGTCGTGTTCGGGGATGGACGCGCCTGCATAGAGATACGCCTTCGGATGCATCCCCCATGCATGGCAAAGGTAGTCTTCGGAGCCTGTGCCGTGCAGCGACGGGGGCCACGGCTCGCCGTCGATGAAAATCATATCGTCGCCCTCGCCCCACCAGGTGTATTCTTTGACGACCTGCTCCTGACTGCCGAGCTTGCGGATTACGGGCAGCGGGTCGATATTGTCCACTGAAAGCACGCAGCCGACATAGTGTCCCGCGCCCTCCGCGTCGAGAATCAGGTAGTTCTCAGCGTCGCTCAGGTTCGGGGTATCCAGCAGCTCCCAGTAGTTGCGTCGCTGCTCGAACAGGTTGCCCTGCGTCCCCTTCGTGTGATACTCCTGTCGGTAATGCGCGTGGAAACGCAGAATGTGGTCGGGCAGGGGCGCGTCATACGCCTCATAGTCGATATAGTAGTAAAACGAGCCGATTTCCGTGTCGCACTCGTTGACGACCTCGATGCGCCCGCCCGTGCTGAACGGCATCGCGAAGTAGCAGTTGAGCGCGAGTCCGCCCCCGTAGTTGCCCTCGTTCGCCTCGTGGTTCACGGTGGTAAACGGCAGCGACATGTAGGAGCGGGCGATGCCGTGTCCCAGCCCGAAAAAGTCGCCTAAGGGGGCAAGCACGCTCGGCTCAGTCTCGCCGTCCCAGTACATTTTGAGGACGGTTTTGCGCAGATACATTCGGTCGCGGCAGCCGACGGTAATCCAGATGTGGCGGATGCAACCTGCGCCTTGAATCTCGGCGAGTGTCGCCGTCTCACCCTGCGGAATGGTCAGAAAATCGCGATTGCCGCCCGTTTTGTCCCAGCTAGAAATGCGTTTTGAGCGTCCTGCGCGGCGGTAGACCAGCTTCGCCAGCGGTCCCGTGCCTTCGATGCCGTGTAGGTTGTCCATAGCGGTAGATGCCTCCTGCAACGAAAAAATATTCGGCGCGGAGGGCGAGAGTCCTGCAGCGCGGGCGTTGGGGGCAGGTGATAATAAGCGTCTCCCGTATTAAATCGTCGCCTTTGCCTGCTGTTCTTTCTCCCCCCCCTCGACCTCCCCCGTGAACGGGGGAGGCGTCGCGGCTGCCCGCGCGTGCGCTCCCTCCCCGCTTGCGG
>CALKLF010000051.1 GCA_937992175.1 uncultured Fimbriimonadales bacterium
CTGTCGGGCTTGCAGGCACTGGGCGACGGCAACGGCAAACTCGGTGAGATGGCGCAGCAGCTGATGTCTATCGCGCAGCGGTTGGGCGTCGCCCGCTTACAGGCGCAAACCGACGCGGCGCAGGCAACCACTGATACCAAACAGGAGGCGTGAACGATGGCGACAGAACCGTTGAACGACCTGCGTGAGGCTCGCACGAGAGCCTTACACTCAAAGCGTGGTGGACTGCCCTGCCCATCGGGCTGGGGCTGATTGGATTGCTGGCGTTCGTGTGGGGCGTGTGGAGCCTGATGAAAGCCCTATCGCCCCACAGCGCGCTGCTGACCTGAGCCTGCTGTGGCTCCTGCCTGTCCTGCAGAGGCGGAATCTAAATCCTTGCTCCTGCGGCGCATTGTGTTCGTAGAACCGCTCCGATGGATACTTTGCGTGGTTCTGTGTGTCGTCGCGCCTGTTTACCTGCTGGTGCATCTCAGCTACAGTAGACTGGATGAGCAAGGCTTGAACTTTTGGGGCGTCCTGACCGCGTGCGGCGAGTTGTGGCTCAGCGTCGCGCTGGTTGGGGCGTTCGCAGTGCTGATTTTCGGTCAAGGTTATGTGTACCGCGTGCTGTATCACACGCGAGTTAGTGGGGGGGCGTGGGGCGCGGCGCACGCGCCGGCTCCCCTCTCCCGCGGCGCGGGAGAGGGGCCGGGGTGAGGGCAATAAAACGCACTATTCTTCCATCTGCGCAATCGGCACGGGAACCCCGCCCTGACGCGCCGACTCCCACGCCGCCTCCGTGAACGCCGTGATGCGCAGCGCGTTCTCAGGCTTCGACTGCACCTCCTCGCGCCCTAAAATCGCGTTCACGAAGTTAATCACGGGCTGCGAACCCTGCGGCAGCTGCTCCTGCTTGTAGCGGTTGCCGTTCACATCGCAAATCTCCAGCTGGTCATGGCGAATCAGGTAGGTCGCTTCGCTGCCGACCACGGTAATCTCCTCGTGCCAGCCGACCGTCGTGCTGCCGATAATCGACAGGTTGCCAATCGTGCCGTTGGCGTACTCAAACGCCAGCGCGGAGTTGATGTCCACTTTACGGTCAAAATATTGCATATACGCGCTGACTTTGGTCGCGGGCGCGTCGATAATCCACATCAGGAAGTCCACCAGGTGCGACCCTGTGTCGTTAATCTGCCCGCCGCCCGACAGGGCGGGGTCCTGACGCCAGGTGTTCGCCGTGCCGCGCATCCAGTTCTGCAGGTTGATTGCCTGCACGAAGTGCGGCTCGCCAATCTCGCCGCGGCGGATGCCCTCGTACACATAGCGATACACGGGGATATAGTGCCGCTGGTAGGCAATCAGCCCCACCTTGCCCGTCTCGCGAATGCGCCTGACTAGAATCTGCGCATGCTCAACGGTGCAGACCATCGGCTTCTCGATCATCACATGCAGTCCTTTATCCAGCGCCGCCATCGCCTGCTCGAAGTGCAGGGTATGGGGCGTCACGATAATCACGCCGTCCAGCTCCACCTTTTCCAGCATTTCGCGATAGTCGTCAAAGAAGGGCGCGCTCTGCAGGTGTGGGAAGCGTTGCAGCGTCGCGTTGCGCTGATCCTGACTTGGTTCTGTGATGGCGACCAGTTCCGCGTCGCTCACACCCTGCAACACATTGATATGGTGGCGCGCCATACCGCCGCTGCCAATCAGTCCTAAGCGTACCTTGCTCATATTTCAGCCTCCAGAAAGGGCGTTTTGCCCCGCGCCTGTTTCGATGAAGAGGGCGGAGTTCCTGCTGTGCAAACAGGTATCCTATACCCCGATGACAACCCCAATCGGCGCACACGAGCAGGTACTCATTCTGGACTTCGGCGGGCAATACACGCAGCTGATTGCAAGGCGCGTGCGTGAGTGCAGTGTGTTCTGCGAGATTCTGCCCTACGATACGCCGCTTGCCGAGATTCGGCGGCGCAACCCGAAAGGCGTCATCCTGTCGGGCGGTCCCGCCAGCGTGTACGAACCCGACGCGCCGCGCGTAGACCCCGAACTGTTCACGCTGGGAGTTCCTGTGCTGGGCATCTGCTACGGGCACCAGCTGATGGCGTACCTGCTGGGCGGGACGGTCGCGCCCGCGCCTCAGCATGAGTACGGACGCACGCTGCTCACGGTCGTTCACGCCGAGCCGATGTTCAACGAGCTGGACTTCCACCTCACCTGCTGGATGAGCCACGGCGACAGCGTCGAAACGCCCCCCGCAGGCTTCATCGTGCTTGCCGAGACCGAGAACACGCCTGTCGCGGCGATGGGCGACCTGGAACGCAACCTCTACGGCGTGCAGTTCCACCCCGAAGTGGCGCATACCCCGTTCGGCATGCACCTGCTGCGCAACTTTCTGTACAAAGTGTGCGGTTGTCGGGGCGACTGGACGATGCGCAACTTCATTCAGGAAAGTATCGCCGACATTCGCGAGCGCGTCGGGCGCGAGCGCGTGCTGTGCGCTGTGAGCGGGGGCGTGGACTCCTGTACGGTCGCCGCGCTGGTGCAACGGGCAATCGGCGAGCAGCTCACCTGTATCTTTGTGGATCACGGACTGATGCGTCAGGGCGAGGCGGAACAGGTGCGCGCACTGTTCACACAGCACTTTCCCGTGCGCCTGATTTTCGTGGACGCCCGCGAGCGGTTTTTGAACAGGCTGCGAGGCGTCACCGACCCCGAACAGAAGCGCAAGATTATCGGCGAGGAGTTCGTGCGCGTGTTCGAGGAGCATGCGGACGCCATCGGGCAATGTCGCTATCTGGCACAGGGCACGCTCTATCCCGATGTGATTGAGAGCGGGGCGGGCATCGCCGCGACGATTAAGACGCATCACAATGTGGGCGGACTGCCTGAATGGATGACGATGGAGCTGATCGAGCCGCTGCGCTACCTGTTCAAGGACGAAGGGCGCCGCGTCGCGCTGGAGCTGGGCTTGCCCCCCGAGATTGTATGGCGACAGCCGTTCCCTGGTCCAGGCTTGGCCGTGCGCGTGTTGGGCGAGGTGACGGCGGAGAAGCTCGAGATCGTGCGTACAGCGGACGCCATCTTGAATGAGGAACTCACGCGCACGGGCTGGGCGCAGCGCGTGTGGCAGGCGCTGGCGGTGTTGCCCGATGTGCGCAGTGTGGGCGTGATGGGCGACCAGCGCACCTACGCGCACCCGATTGTGCTGCGCGTGGTGCATAGCGAGGACGCGATGACCGCCGAACCCGCCGAGCTGCCGTGGGATTTGCTCCTGCGCATCGCGAACCGCATCAGCAACGAGGTTCCCAGCGTAAACCGCGTGCTGTACGACCTGAGTTCCAAGCCCCCCGCAACCATTGAGTGGGAGTAGGCGGGCGTACCCCTTGACAGCGACAAAGGACTTGAGGTATACTATCAGACTGGGCAAATTTGCGCCTGTGGAGGGTAATTTATGCGGATTGTGCGACACAGCCGAAAGCGCATTCGTGAAGTCTTAGAGCCGCCAAACCTGATCGAAATCCAATACAACTCCTATCGCTGGTTTTTAGAAGAAGGACTGAAGGAACTGTTTGAAACCTTTTCGCCGATTTACGACCTGACAGGCAATTACTTTATTGAATTTGGCGACTATTGTCTGGGCGAGCCGAAATACTCGGTGGACGAATGTCGCGAGCGCGAAATCACCTTCGACGCGCCGCTGCGCGTGAAGGTGCGCTTCGGCAAACGCGACGGGGAGGTGCAGGAGAGCGAGATTTATCTGGGCGACCTGCCGCTGATGACGGAGGGCGGCACCTTCATCGTGAACGGGCGCGAGCGCGTGATTATCAGCCAGCTGAACCGCACGCCGGGGATCCATTTCCCGTCGCCGTTCCTGTCCAGCACAGGGCGCGAGATGATGGCGCGCGCCTTTGGCAAGGTGCTGCAGATGCAGATTATCCCCGCCGAGGGTCCCTGGCTGGATGGCGGCACGGATCCGCAGAATGTGATCCGCCTGAAAGTCCACCAGTCCAAACAGCTGCCGATTACGCAAATTATCAAGGCGTTCGCGGCGTATGAGGAAGCCCGCGTGCCCGCCGAGCTGGAGCTGGAGCGCGCCGTCGGCTGGCGCATGCTGCAGGATGTGGAGTACGAGGGCAAAACGCTGCTGGAAACGGGCGATGTGCTGACCTTTGACCTGCTGGAGAACTTGCCAGAAGGAGCGCGCACGCTGCGCGTGAAGTGTGAACCGCCTTATAATCCGCAATTGGGACTGAAGAACGACGCCATCGCCGCGATGTTCGGACGCCCCCGCGAACGACGCGAAATCCCGCGTGAGCTGACCCTCCACGCGCCTAAAGAAGGCGACCTGGTGGGCAAAACCGCCGCAGAGACGATTACCAACGCGAAGGGCAAGCCCCTCATTCAAGAAGGCGAGGTGTTCGACGAAAAGACCGCCAAACAGGTTGCCAAACTCAAGCTCCCTGAGGTGCGCGTGCGCTTCATCGAGGTACAGGGCGGCGATATGGAGTTGCCTCCGCTGCTCAAAGCGACGCTCGACGCCGACGCGACGGCGGACTCGCGCGAAGCGGTGCTGGACTTCTACCGACGGATGCGCCCGGGCGACCCCGCCGTCGAGGAGAATGTGCGCAACCTGTTCTACGGGCTGGTGCTGGATCCCCGCCGCTACGATCTGGGGCGCGTGGGACGGTATCAGATTACGCGCAAACTCCGCCACGGCATTCCACTCGATGTGCGTCGCCTGACCGTGCCTGATTTGATCCTCGCGCTGCGCCACCTGCTGGAGATGGCGGAGGATAAACACGAGTACGAGGATACCGACCACCTCGCGAACAAGCGCGTGCGCTCAGTCGGCGAATTGCTGCAGGCGCACCTGCGCGCAGCGTTTCTGAAACTGGAAAAAACCGCTCGCGAAAAGATGACCGCCGCCGAGGATGTGTCCCAGATCCTGCCGAATGTGGTGCTGAGCGTCAAACCCGTCACGGGCGCACTGCAGTCGTTCTTCGCCACGAACCCGCTGTCGACCTTTATGGATCAGACGAACCCGCTGGCGGAGCTGGCGAACAAACGACGCCTGTCGGTGCTGGGGCCGGGCGGCTTGAACCGCCAGAGCATCCCGCCGCAGGTGCGCAACATCACCCCGTCGCAGTACGGGCGCATCTGCCCCATCGAGACCCCTGAAGGGCAGAACATCGGTCTGGTGAACCAGATGACGCTGTACGCCTATGTGGACGAGTTCGGCTTCCTGCGCACGCCGTACCGCATTGTGCGCGAGGGCAAAGTGACCGACGAAGTGGCGTACCTGCCCGCCGACGAGGACGAGAGCGCGTACATCGCCCCCGCCGATACGCCGCTCGACGAGAACGGCTACCTGCCCGAAACGGTGCAGGTACGCTGGCGCGACGAGTACCCCATCGTGCCGCGCGAGCAGGTGCAGTATATGGATGTGAACCCCGCGCAGGTGTTCTCGGTCTCGGCGACGATGATTGCCTTCCTGGAACACGACGACGCGGGACGCGCGCTGATGGGTTCCAACATGCAGCGTCAGGGCGTGCCGCTGGTGAACCCCGAAGCGCCGCTGGTGTTCACTGGCGTGGAACGGCACGCCGCGAAATACGCGCAGAGCCTGATCACCGCACGTGCCTCCGGGCGTGTGAAGTATGTCTCCGCGACCGAAATCCGCATCGAGCGCGAGGACAACGGCGAACTCGAAGTCCAACGCCTGCCCCACCTCGTGCAGTCAAACAAGGGTACATGCTTCACCTTCCAGCCGAAGGTGAAAATCGGGCAGCGCGTGCGCGAAGGCGACATCATCGCGGACGGACCCTCCACCGAGAACGGCGAACTTGCGCTGGGGCGCAATATCCTCGTGGCGTTCCTGCCCGCAGGCGGCTACAACTACGAGGACGCCGTGTTCGTCTCGCAACGCCTGCTCTACGACGACACCTACACCAGCATCCACCTGGAGAGCCACCAGACCGACGCGACGGAAACCAAGCTCGGTCCCGAGGAGATTACCAGCGACATCCCGAATGTCGGCGAGGAGGCGCGACGCGACCTCGACGAGAACGGCATCATTCGCATCGGCGCGGAGGTCAAACCCGACGATATCCTCGTGGGCAAAATCCAGCCGAAGGGGCAAACCGAAGGCACAACGGAGCAGAAACTGGTGCGCATCATCTTCGGCGGCAAGGCGGAGGAGATGCGCGATGTGTCGCTGCGCCTGCCCCACGGCGAACGCGGCTATGTGGTGCGCGTAACGCAGTTCGCCCGATTCAAGTATGAGTGTGAGAGCTGCAAGAGCCTGTTCTATCGCTCCAAGCTGCTGGAGTCCAAAACCTGCCCGCGCTGCCATGGCGCGCTGCGTCAGCTGGAAGAGGACGAACTGCCGCCGAGCGTGAACCATCGCGTGCGCGTGACGGTCGCCACCCGACGCCCGCTCACCGAAGGCGACAAGATGGCAGGTCGGCACGGCAACAAGGGCGTGATTTCGAAGATTCAGCCTGTGGAAGATATGCCCTTCCTGATGGACGGCACGCCCATCGATATCGTGCTGAACCCCCTCGGCGTGCCCTCGCGCATGAACATCGGGCAGATTCTGGAGTTCCACCTCGGGCTGGTCGCGAAAGAACTCGGAATCCGCTTCCGCACGCCCGTGTTCCAGAGTTCCACGCCTGACGAAATCAAGCAGGAGATGCGCCATCTAGCCGACCGCCTGCGTCGCAAAGCGCTGCGCATCCTGCTGGATCACGAACTCCATCTGCATGACGAGGCGGGTAACCCTGTGGAGTGGGGCTACCGCGCGACCTTCGACGACGCGATGGAAGCCGTGCGCGCTGCGCTGGAAAGCGCGCCCGACTCAGAGCGCAAGCGCATCGCCAGCCGACTCGCCTTTGCCGACAAGAAGACGCCCAGCGTCGACGCGCTCATGGACGCCATCCGCCAGCGCGCGATCGACCGCGCGGGCTTCGACCCCGAAACCGGCAAGGTCATCCTGCGCGACGGACGCACGGGTGAGCCGTTTGGCAACCCTGTGGCGGTGGGCTACCTCTATATCCTGAAACTCGAACACCTCGCGGAGGAGAAAATCCACGCGCGCTCCATCGGACCCTACTCGCTGGTCACGCAGCAGCCGCTGGGCGGTAAGGCGCAGTTCGGCGGGCAGCGACTCGGCGAGATGGAGGTCTGGGCGCTCGAAGCCTACGGCGCAGCCCATACCCTGCAGGAGATGCTCACCATCAAATCGGACGATGTGAACGGGCGCATCCACACCTTCGAGGCGATTATCAAGGGCGCGCCCGTTATCCAGCCCTCCGTGCCCGAATCGTTCAAGATTCTGGTCAACGAGCTACGCGCACTTGGACTCAAAGTGCAAATCATCGACGAGAACGATGTGGCGCACGACCTGCGCAGCCTCGAAGACCTCGACACCATCGATGAACCGAAACCCAAGACGCTGCTGGAGGAACTCCCCGCCAGCGCGTTGATCGACGGCAGTGCATGAGGTGAAACTCTATGGCGGACATCTCGCGTATCAAGGCGCTCAAAATCGGACTCGCGTCGCCCGACGACATTCGGGTATGGTCGTTCGGCGAAGTCAAAAAGCCGGAAACAATTAACTACCGCACCTTCAAGCCCGAGCGTGATGGGCTGTTCTGTGAACGCATCTTCGGTCCCACGCGCGACTGGGAATGCTCGTGCGGGCGCTATAAGCGCGTGAGAAACAGGGGCATCCGTTGCGAACGATGCGGCGTGGAGGTCACTCGCGCCCGCGTGCGCCGCGAACGCATGGGACACATCGAACTCGCTGCGCCCGTGTGCCACCTGTGGTATCTCAAGGGGCAACCGCCCAGCCCGCTCGGACTGCTGCTTGACATCTCCCCGCGCCAGCTGGAGAAGGTTATCTACTTCACAAACTATATGGTCATCGACATCGACCGCGCCGCCATCGAGCAGAACCTGGGCGATCTGCAGCGGATGGTCGAGGAAGAGAAACGCAACTTCGACGAGGAAATCGAGCGCGTATTTAAAGAACTGGACGCGCGGCTGGAGCGCGAGCTGGAAGAGGGGCGCGAGACGCTCACCGAACAGCAAATCGCCGAGCGCGTGCGCATGTACGAGAGCCGCAAAGAGAGCGAACGCCGCGAGCGCGCCGCGATGCTCCAGGACATGGAGAAAGCCATCGAACGGCTCGCCAAACTCCAGCAATACGAACTGTTAGACGAGAGCGCGTGGCAAGGCATCGAGCAACTGCTGCTGGCAGGCGCGCGTAAACTGCAGCGCGACCTGCGCCCCCTCGTGCGCGTTGGACAGGGCGCGGAAGCCATCCGCGAACTGCTCAAACAGATTGACCTTGAAAAGCTCGACCGCGAGCTGCGCGAGGAGATCAGCAAGACGCAGGGCACGCGCCGCGCCCGCGCCATCAAACGGCTCGAAATCGTGGAGGCGTTCAAAAACAGCAAGACCCGCCCCGAGTGGATGATCCTCGAAGCAGTGCCCGTGCTGCCGCCTGAACTGCGCCCGATGGTGCAGCTCGACGGCGGACGCTTCGCCACGAGCGACCTGAACGACCTCTATCGGCGCATCGTGAACCGCAACAACCGATTGCGCAAGATTATGGAGATCCGCGCGCCCAAGAGCATTCTCAACTCCGAGAAACGACTGCTGCAGGAGGCGGTGGACGCGCTCATCGACAACTCCAAACGCGCCAAACCCGTCACCGGCACGGGCGGACGCCCCCTCAAGTCGCTCTCCGATATGCTCAAGGGCAAGGAGGGACGATTCCGTAAGAACCTGCTCGGCAAGCGCGTGGACTATTCGGGACGCTCCGTGATTGTGGTGGGGCCCAACCTGCAGCTCCACCAGTGCGGGCTGCCCAAAGAGATGGCGCTCGAGCTGTTCAAGCCGTTCGTGATGCAACGGCTGATTCGCGACCAACTGGCGAATAATGTAAAGAACGCCAAGAACGCCATCGACCGCCAGCAGCCTGAGGTATGGAAGGCGCTGGAGGCGGTGATTAAGGAGCATCCCGTGCTGCTGAACCGTGCGCCGACGCTGCACCGACTCGGCATTCAGGCGTTCGAGCCGATTCTGGTGGAGGGCAAGGCAATTCAGCTCCACCCGCTGGTGTGCCACGCCTACAACGCCGACTTCGACGGCGACCAGATGGCGGTACATGTGCCGCTATCCTATCCTGCGCAGGCGGAGGCACGCACGCTGATGCTCTCCACGCACAACCTGTTCAAGCCCGCCGACGGCTCGCCCGTCGTCTCCCCCCTGCAGGACATTGTGCTGGGCGCGTACTATCTCACGATGAACGACCCGCACCATCAGGAGGAAGTGCGCTTCCACTTCGCGAACCCCGACGAAGCGCGTCAGGCGTTCGAACGCGGCGAGGCGCGCCTGCACGAGCCGATTATGGTGCGACTCGTGCGCCCTGGCAGCAAGGAGCCGGAGTTCACGCAGACCACCATCGGGCGACTCATCTTTCACGAGATTATGCCTGAGGGACTGCGCTACCACCCCGACTGGCTCAATACGGTTTTCAATAAGAAAATGCTCTCGGCGGTGATTCGCGAGGTGTATCAGACCTGCGGACACGCGCGCACCGTGCGCTTCCTGGACGACCTCAAAGCGCTCGGCTTCGAGTGGGGCTTGCGCGGTGGGATTACCTTCGCGCTGACCGATATGGCGGTTCCGCAACAGCGCGACGCCATCCTGCAAAAAGCCGCCGAGGAAGCGCGACTCATCGACGAGCTGTACGACCGCGGCGAGCTGACTCAGGACGAGAAACGCCAGCGCAAAATCGAACTCTGGCAGCGCGTGTACGACGAGGTATCTAAAGTGATGCTCAAGGAGTTGCGCGACGACAACCCGCTGTTTATCATCACCGATTCGGGCGCGCGCGGCTCCACCAAGCAGCTGGCGCAGCTGGTCGGCATGCGCGGCTTGATGATGGGCGGGTTCGACTTCCGCTCCGGCGGCGAGCGCCTCGTGGAGGAGCTGCCTGTGCAGCATAATTTCCAGGAAGGGCTGACCACGCTGGAATACTTCGTGTCGGGCTATGGCGCGCGACGCGGACTGGCAAGCACCGCGCTGCTCACCGCGAATGCGGGCTACCTCACGCGCCGTATGTGCGATGTCGCGCAGGATGTCGTCGTGCGCATCCATGACTGCAACACGCCCGAAGGCATCGTGGTCAGCCGTATTGAGCGCGAGGGCGACCTGATCGAGACGCTCTTCCAGCGCATTCGCGGGCGCACCGTGCGACGCGATTTGCGCCACCCCATCACGGGCGAACTGCTCGTGCGTGAGAACGAGATTATCTCGGAAGATGTCGCTACCGAGATTGACGCGCTCGCGCAGGCGACGGAGCAGTTCACTCAGACCCTGCGCGAATTCGCCGCGAAAGACGAGGGCGAACTGTTCACCCCTGAAGACGACCAGCCGCTCAAAGACCCCATCACGGGCGAGCCGCTGCTGGAGCCGTATGATACGATCGAGCCTGCAGTGATTGACCGCCTGCAAGCGCGGCGCGACGAGATTCACGCGCTCTGGGAGAAGGCGGGCTTCGAGTGGGTCGAGCATGATCGCGTGGGCGCGCCCATCCGCTCGCCGCTGACCTGCAACGCGCGGCTTGGCGTGTGCGCAAAATGCTACGGTCTCGACATGGGCACGCTGCGCCCTGTCGAACTCGGCACGGCGGTCGGCATCATCGCCGCGGAGTCCATCGGCGAGCCAGGCACTCAGCTCACCATGCGCGTGTTCCATACGGGCGGCGTGGCGGGCGCAGGACAGCAAATCGCGGGCTTCAAAATCGGCGGCGCGCGCACCCTCGCCGCCACCGAACTCGAAGAGCGCGGCGAAATCCAGGAAGTCATCGACCTCGGGCGCGACCAGAAGCATGTGCTGCTCGAAGTCGCCTCGAACCTGCTCGGCAAGCCCGCGCCCCTGTTCGCGGTTGAGGAGACCACAGCCGGCGAGGGCGAAGAGAAAATCGAGAAGCGCACGCGCGACTCGCTGCGCAAACTCGCCAAGCTGCAGGAGCCGCCCAACACGGGCATCAACCGCGTGGAGGAGCTGTTCGAAGCCCGCAAGCCCAAAGGCGAGGCGATTACCGTCGACTACGAAGGCGAAGTGGTGGACATCGTCCGCCGACGCGGGGGACGCTGGGTGATGATTAAAGCCACCCTGCCTGTCGGCGAGCTGCTTGTGGGCAAGATGAGCCTCGAAAATGTCGAAGACCCCAGCACCGGAATCATCATCCTGCATGAGCTGGAGGAAATCCGCTCGATGCATGTGAACCGCCTGCTGGACGCGGGGATTGAGCGCGTGACGGTGCTGGACGCTGTGCTGGTGCCGCCGCTCGGCTCGCTGGAGGTGGTCAAAGGCGATACCGTGCTGCCGGGCGACCGCCTGACGCCTGGTCCGCTGAACCCGCACGAGCTGCTGCGCCTGCGCGGCGTGCGTGGCGTGCAGGAGTACCTGATTCAGGAGATTCAGGCGGTCTACAAGGCGCAGGGCGTGGACATCGACGACAAACACCTCGAGATTATCATCCGCCAGATGCTGCGCAAACGGCGCGTCATCGACCCTGGCGACGCCTACTTCCTGCCGGGGCAGACCGTCGACCGCTTCGTGTTCGAGGAGACGAACCAGAAGATTATCGCGGAGGGCGGACGCCACGCGACCGCTGAGTGGGTACTGCTGGGCGTCTCGGAAGCGGCGCAGCAGACCGAGTCGTTCCTCTCCGCCGCCTCGTTCCAGCGCACGGTCAAGGCGCTCACCGAAGCCGCCGTGCGGGGTAAGGTGGACGAACTCGTCGGCTTGAAGGAGAATGTGATTATCGGGCGGCTGATCCCCGCGGGCACGGGCTATGTGAAGCCGCGCTTCGAGCCGAAGTTCGAGTGGGGCGCACGCGCCGCCGAAGCCGTCGTGGAGACCCGCCAACCGACGCTGGAAACCCTGTTCGCCGAGGAACTCACTCAGGCGAACGGCGGCGACTCGACGGAAGCAGAGGCGCAACTCGCTCTGTCTGAACCGTCGTCTGAAACGCCTGTGGGAAGCGAAGCGCAGCTGACGCTTGCCGACTCAGACGACGACGCACCCAAGCCCAAACGCGGGCGTAAAAAGTCGAGCGAGGAGCAAGAATAAGCGGCGATTTGAGGAACGCCATTCGGCGAGGTATACTCTCCACCGACTGGAGGAGAGAGACGATGGCGTATACCACCGAATCGGGTAAGAAACTCATCACGGTCATTCCCGGCGACGGGATTGGACCCGAGTGCATCGAAGCCGCTTTGAAACTCCTGCAAGCCGTGAACGCGCGAATTGAGTACGAAGTGCGAGAGGCGGGCGCGAGCGTGTTCAAAAAAGGCATCGAATCGGGCGTGCCGCAAGAGACTATCGAATCGATTCGTAAGACGCGCGTGGTGCTGAAGGGTCCCCTCGAGACGCCCGTCGGCTACGGCGAAAAGAGTGCGAATGTGACCCTGCGCAAGCTCTTTGAGACCTATGCGAATGTGCGCCCCGTGCGCGAGTTCCCGAATGTGCCCACCCCCTACAGCGGGCGCGGCATCGATCTGGTCGTCGTGCGCGAGAATGTGGAGGATCTGTACGCGGGCATCGAGTATATGCAGACGCCGGGCGTGGCGCAGACGCTGAAACTCATCTCGCGCAAGGGCTGCGAGAAGATTGTGCGCTTCGCGTTCGAACTCGCCCGCGCCGAGGGACGCCGCAAAGTCCACTGCGCCACCAAAGCGAACATCATGAAGTTCGCCGAGGGCATGCTCAAACGCACTTTCGAGCAAATCGCCCCCGAATACCCCGATATCGAGGCGAATCATATCATCATCGACAACTGCGCGCACCAGCTGGTGAAGCGTCCTGAGCAGTTCGAAGTGATTGTGACCACCAACATGAACGGCGACATCCTCAGCGATTTGACCTCCGCGCTGGTGGGCGGGCTGGGCTTCGCGCCGTCGGCAAACATCGGCAACGAGGTCGCCATTTTCGAAGCCGTGCACGGCTCCGCGCCGAAGTATGCGGGGCAGAATGTAATTAATCCCACCGCTGTCATCCTGTCGATGGTGATGATGCTGCGCTATCTGGGCGAGTTCGAGACGGCGGCGACGATTGAGAACGCGCTGCTCTACACCTTAGAGGAGGGTAAGGTGCGCACAGGCGATGTGGTCGGCTACGACAAAGGCGCGAAGACCACCGAATACACCGACGCGATTATCGCCAATCTTGGCAAGAAGCCCAGCACAACGCAGGTGCGCGACTACCGCCCGATTAAGCTGCCGCAGGTTCCACCCGACCCCGTGTTCGTGCGCCCGCAGACGCGCCGCGTGGTGGGCGTGGACATCTTCGTGGAGACCGACCTGTACCCCGAACCGCTGGGGCAGGCGCTGGAGCTGCTCGCCGCCGAGTCGCCGTTCAATCTGAAGATGATTTCCAGCCGCGGCACGAAGGTCTATCCACCCACGGGCGCGATTACAGATGTGGTCGATCAGTACCGCTGTCGGTTCGTGCTGCGCGACGATTCAGGCGATGCAACCGACGCGCAGATTCTCGATCTGCTACAGCGCGTGGGCAGTCGGTTCCGCTGGATGCACCTCGAGAAACTGCAGGAGTTCGACGGCGCGATGGGCTACACAAAGGCGCAGGGCGAGGATTAGCCCTTACCCCCTGCTTCTCTCCCCGCATTCAGGGGAGAGAGCAGGGACAACACAGCAGGCTTCTATTCTCGATTCAGGAAATTGCTTAGAATCTGCATCCCCGCCTCGCTGAGAATCGATTCAGGGTGGAACTGCACGCCCTCGATAGGGTACTGCCGGTGGCGCACGCCCATGATTTCACCATCGTCCGCGCTTTCAGCAGTGATTTCGAGGCAGTCGGGGATGGTGGCGCGCTCAATCACCAGCGAGTGATAGCGAATCGCGCGCAGGGGGTTGGGCGTTCCGCGAAACACGCCCGCGTTGGTGTGGCGGATTGGCGACTCTTTGCCGTGCATGGGACGCCTGGCGCGGACGATGTTGCCCCCGAACGCCGCGCCGATTGCCTGATGCCCCAAGCAGACGCCGAGAATCGGGATTTTGCCCGCTGCTGCCTGAATCAGGGGGATGCTGATGCCCGCCTCGTGCGGGGTGCAGGGACCAGGCGAAATCAGGATACGCTCGGGGTTGAGCGCGAGGGCTTGCTCGACGCGGAGTTCGTCGTTGCGCACAACGGTCAGTTCCGCGCCCAGCTCGCCGAGATATTGTACTAAGTTGTAGGTAAAGCTGTCGTAGTTGTCAATTACCAGAACTCGCATAGGCTCCCTCGTTGCCTGGACAGGACTGCAGGACTGCCTGTTCAAAATGATACCGACCGAGCGAAGCGAGGAATCTCGCCCGCTCAAAACCAGTAGGAGGCAACTTAGCTTAGCATACCTCGCTACGAATAGAGTGTGCGCGTCAAGAGGTCGCTCAACGCCTGTGCCGCGCGCTGCACGGTCGGCATGGCGTGATCGTAATCCATACGCACGGGCCCCATCAGCCCAATTACACCTGCAGGGCGCGCCCCAACATAGTAGCGTGCGCTAATCAGGGCGCAGCAGTGCAGCGCCTCAATCGCGTTCTCCTCGCCGATGGTCACCTGCACGCCGTCGCCGCCCAGCTTCTGGAGCATGCGATAGAGCGGTTTGCGCTCCTCCAGCACGCGCAGTACCGACTCCAGCTGATGCACCTCGCGCTGGAACTCCGGCTGCTGCAACAGGTAGACCATGCCCTCGAAGAGCAGTTCGCCTTCAGTGGCTTCATGTGCCTGTTGCTGCACGGTGCGCAGCAACAGCATCAGCGTTTCGCGCTCGGCGGGCGACTCCAAGCTGGGCGACTGATCCGGGTCTAAGCTCAACACATAGCGCACCGTCTGCCCTTCTACCATCGAGGACAGAATGCCCTGAATGCGGCTCAGGGCGCGTTGCGGGGGCGCGTGCGTGAGATCGACGAGCCGATTATCGACCGCGCCGTGTTCCAGAATCACGACAGACAGCACGCGGCGTGGGCTACAGGGCGTGATGACGCAGCGGAAGACGCGGATGGTTTCATCCCGTGCGGTGGCGGCAAACGCGCTGTAGCGCGCCCCGCGCGCGAGCGCTTGCAAGGTCGCTTCCAGCAGCTCGTTCAGGCTCTCGCCCGGTTCGGGCAGGCGTTTGAGATAGCTCTCGATTCGCAGCGGCGTAGCGCGTCCCGCGAGGTGTTCCACATAGTATCGGTAGCCGCGCGCCGTGGGCACTCTGCCCGCGCTGGTGTGCGGCTGGGTCAGATAGCCGTACTCGGTCATCACCGCCATCTCGTTGCGCACGGTAGCAGGCCTGACACCGAGCGCGTAGCGCTCCACAATCGCCTGCGAGCCGACAGGTTCGCTTGTGCGAATATGTTCGCGCGCCACCGCACGCAAAATGGCGGCTTTGCGTGCATCCAGCAAACACGGGTCAGAAGCAACGCGTCTCCCCATAGGCGGTCGCCACCCTAATTGTACCACAACAGGGTACACTTTTGCCGTTCGATTGCTTCGACGCCGAAGCCGCTTCGCGTGATTTCGCGGCGCGCGACGACGCCCCGCATCCATCAGGGAGCCGGTATGCGTAAACTGTCCGAACTACGGCAGCGGATTGACCAGATCGACGAGCAGCTATTGCAACTGCTGAACGAGCGGGCGGAGCTGGCAAAGCAGATAGGCGAGATCAAATCGCGCAACGACAAGCCGTTCTTCACGCCCGAACGCGAGCAGATGATTTATCGTCGTCTGCAGCAGCTGAATCATGGACCGCTCACGCAGGAGCAGATTATTGGCATCTTTCGGGAGATTATTTCGATATCGCGCGCGCTGGAGAAAGCCCCGACGGTCGCCTACTGGGGACCCGAGGGCACTTTCACGCACGCCGCCGCGCTCAAGTGCTTCGGGCGCGCGGCGCACTACACCGCCGTTGAGAGCATCGCCGATGTGTTCGCGGCGGTGGAGCAGGCGAACGCCGACTACGGCGTCGTGCCGATTGAAAACTCGCTGGCGGGCGTTGTGCCTGAAACGCTGGATATGTTCCCGCTCACCAACGCCCGCATCTGCGCGGAGGTGTATGTGCAGATCGCGCACCACCTGCTTTCCCGATGTAAAAATACGAACCAGATTGTGCGCGTGTACGCGGGTCCGCAGCCGTTGCAGCAGTGCCGACGCTGGCTCCGGCTGCATCTGCCCGCAGCGGAGATTATCGAGACCGTGCCGACCGCCCGTGCCGTGAAGTTCGCCGTAGAAGACCCCAACGGCGCGGCGATTGGCAACGCGCTCGCCTCCGAACTGTACGGCGTGCCCATCCTCTGTGAGCATATCGAGGACAACCCGCACAACCGCACGCGCTTTTTGGTGATCGGCTACAACGAACCCGCGCCCACCGGCAACGACAAGACCTCGCTGGTGATGACCCTGCGCAACCGTCCCGGCGAGCTGTACCATGCGCTGGGCGCGTTCCACAAGCACGGCGTGAACCTCACGATGATCGAGTCGCGTCCCAACCCGCGTGGGATGTTTGAGTACCTGTTCTACATCGACATTCAGGGTCACCGTCAGGACGAGGTGATTAAGTCCGCGCTGGAGGAGCTCGATCGGTTCGCGAGGGAAGTGGTACTGCTGGGTTCGTACCCTGCGGCAGAGTGAATCGCTTGTGTTCAGCACGGTTCCCCGTGCCGACAGCAAGGACGCACGCTGCCGCGCACGACCAGCGCGCCAGGCAAAAGGATTGGCTCCGCAGGCGCATGCTCGCCATGTTCTATCATCCGCAAGAGCAGTTTCACGGCTTCGCGCCCCATCGCCGCCATGGGGCTGTGAATCGTGGTCAGGCTGGGCGAGAAGCTCTGCAGCGCGGGGATGTCGTCAAACCCTGCGACCGAGATATCCTGCGGGATGCGCACGCCGTGCTGCTGCAGTTCCTGCATCAACCCGATTGCGGTCAGGTCATTCGCGCACAGCACGACGGTCGGACGCTCAGCGAGTTGCAGCAGTTGTCGCGCCCGCCCTCCAAGCGCAGGCGCACGCTCGCTTGAACCCGCACCAAAAAATCCCACCCGCGCGCGGCGCGGGCTTGCAACAAGGTCGGACAGCACCCGATGCCTCGGTCGGCTTGCACCAGCACGGGGCGTTGGGGCGGCACGGGGCGTTCCCCCTCTCCCGCGTCGCGGGAGAGGGGGCAGGGGGTGAGGGCAAAAAGCGCTTTCTACCTTTCTATCCTAACAACCTCGTCATTCCAAGCGAAGCGAGGGATCTCTAAGGAGACGCCCATGAAAAAGTTGCAAGGCTTTACACTGATCGAGCTACTGGTCGTCATTGCGATTATTGCGATGCGGATTTCGATACCTTCATGCCGCCCACCGAGTACGCCGCCACATTCGGCAACCAAAACTGGAGCCAGAACCGCATATGCAGCAGCTGCTGCAGCCCTACATGAAGAACTGGACGCTGTTGCGCTGTCCCTCTGACCCGAGCGCGCGGGACGAAATCTTGGGCAACTATCGTGGGCGTCCGCCACAGAACCAGTTGGAGCGCGAGCAGTGCTACGCGCTGACCGCCAACACGGGCTATAACTACGCCTATATGTCGCCCATCGTGTGCTATGGCGGTTCGGCGAACTGTGGCAATGTGGGCAGGGGCTGGCGCAACAATCCCACGCACGAGGCGCGCATTCGCAAGCCCGCCAGCACAATCTTGTTTGTGGACAGCATCTGGTTTCGCAACATGCGCACGGGTGCGCCCGAAGGCGGCGGCAACTGGATTGTGATGCCCCCATGCCGATTCTGGCGCGACCCAGCCACAGGACGCCCTATTGACACCTTCACGATGCTGTATACCCCCGAACGCGCGTGGAGCTGGTACAGCTACGGTGCGTCGTGTGGCTGCAGCGACTGGGCGGGCGCAGGTTGGATGCTGCAAGCCGCGCAGGGCTGGTGCCTGTGGATGGAATTCGGCGGAACCTGGCCCTGGCACCGCCGCGAACGGATGACCGTGGCGTTTGTGGACGGGCACACGAAAGCCTATACCCCAAGCCAGCCTACCGTGGGCTGCGACCCGCGCCCCTGCATGAACGGCTTCATCCGCGACCCAGAGGCGTATCTGTGGGATTTGGATGATTATTACTGAGGTGTTCAAGAGGCTTAATCCACCCCAGAGTGGGAGTAGCAGGTCGGTCTGCCGCCCGATGTCGTACCCACAGCAACGCCGAACGCTCCGACTGTAAAGTAAGAAGCGAAGGCAGGCACGCGCAGCGCCGCTTGCCTTCGGGTATAATTTAGCCACCCTATATGCCATGACGACACGAGAGTTGGGTTTGGGCACTTTTTCCATTGTGGGCGCAGATCCGCGCACGGGCGAAGTGGGTGTGGCAGTCGCTTCTAAGTTTTTGGCGGTCGGCTCAGTGGTGCCGTTTGCGCAGGCGGGCGTCGGTGCCGTCGCCACGCAGTCTTACGCGAACACCACCTACGGACCGCGCGGGTTGGAACTCCTGCGCCAGAAAGTGGAACCACAGACTGTGATTCGGCAACTGACTCAAAACGACTCGCAACGCGAACGGCGGCAAGTAGGGATCGTCGATGCGCAGGGGCGCAGCGCGACCTTTACAGGCGGCGGCTGTATCCGCTGGGCAGGCGGGATCACAGGTAAGAACTTCGCCGCGCAGGGCAATATTCTCACGGGCGAGGCGGTCGTGAAGGCGATGGCGGAGGCGTTCCAAAAAACCGACGGCGAGCTCGCGCTCAAACTCATGGCGGCACTGGAAGCAGGCGAAAAAGCGGGCGGCGACTCGCGCGGGAAGCAATCGGCGGCGATTCTCGTCGCTCGTAAAAACGGCGGCTACGGCGGATTCGACGACCGCTATATCGATCTGCGCGTGGACGACCATAAAGAACCTGTGCAGGAGTTGCGACGCTTGCTCACTATGCAACTGCGCTTCCGCCTGCGCGAACGCGCCTATCGGCTTTACGAAGAGAAACGCTATCAGCAGGCGCTGCGCCTGTTCGCGCAGATGCTCCAAGAGACGCCCGACGACCCCGTGCTGCACTACGACTATGCCTGCGTGCTTGCGCTCACCGGCAGCCCCAAAGCTGCCATTCGCTATCTGAAACGCGCCTTCGAGCTGGATCGCACCCTCCGAAACTTCGCCAAAGACGACCCCGACCTCAAAGCTCTGCAAAACGATCCCGAGTTTCAACAGCTGATGCAACGCTAAGCACAGGAGGAAACTATGCCAACCATCTATATCCCAACCGCGCTGCGACCGTATGCAGAGAATCGGGCTTCGCTGACTGTGGAGGCGTCCACCGTCGGTGAGGCGATGCTTAAACTCACCGAAGCGTTCCCTAAGCTGCGCCAGCACCTGTTTAAGGAAGATGGACAGCTGCGCAGTTTCGTGAACCTGTATCTGGGCGACGAGGATGTGCGCCACCTGAAGGGGCTGGACACGCCGCTTGCGCCCGACGCCGAGCTGACGATTGTGCCTTCCGTCGCAGGGGGCAGCACGGCGACCACCGAGAAACCCGCCGCGCGCAGCATCATCGATGGCGCGCGTCTGCAAACCGTCAGCCTTTCTCAGGAGGAGGTGCTGCGCTACAGCCGCCACCTGATTATGCCCGAAGTGACGATGGAAGGGCAGCGCCGCCTCAAAGCTGCGCGCGTGCTGCTCATTGGCACAGGCGGACTCGGCTCCCCCCTCGCCCTCTATCTGGCGGCGGCAGGCGTGGGCACAATCGGACTCGTCGACTTCGATGTGGTGGACTATTCCAACCTGCAACGGCAGATTATTCACTTCACGAGCGATGTGGGGCGTCCTAAACTCCAGTCCGCCATCGAGAAGATTCAGGCGATTAACCCGCATGTGCATGTGATTCCGTTCGAGACGCGCCTGACTTCGGAGAATGCGCTGGACATCATGCGCGACTTCGATGTGATTGTGGATGGCACGGACAACTTCCCCACGCGCTACCTAGTGAACGACGCCTGCGTGCTGCTGGGCAAACCGAATGTGTACGGCAGTATCTTTCGCTTTGAGGGGCAGGCGTCGGTGTTCTGGGCGGAGCGCGGTCCGTGCTATCGCTGCTTGTACCCGGAGCCACCGCCGCCTGGTTTAGTGCCGAGCTGCGCGGAGGGCGGTGTGCTGGGCATCCTGCCTGGTCTGATTGGGCTGGTGCAGGCGACGGAGACGATTAAGCTGATCCTGGGTGCGGGCGAGCCACTAATTGGCAGGCTGTTGCTGCTGGACGCGCTGGGCATGCGCTGGCGCGAGCTGAAACTGCGCAAAGACCCGAACTGCCCCGTGTGCGGCGAGAACCCCACCGTGCGCGGGCTGATCGACTATGTGGAGTTCTGCGGGCTGCGCGGCGAAGAAGTGGTGGAAACCGACGGTCTACCCTGCATCACCCCGCAGGAGCTGAAGCGCCGACTGGACGCGGGCGACCCGCTGGTACTGCTCGATGTGCGCGAACCCTACGAGCTGGAAATCAGCCGCCTGCCCCATATCAAGCACATCCGCATGGCAGAGGTTCCTGAGCGCGTGCATGAACTCAACCCCGCCGACGAGATTGTGGTCATCTGCCGTTCGGGCGGGCGCAGCGGGCAAATCACGCGCCTGCTCATGCAGATGGGCTACCGCCGCGTGAAGAACCTCACAGGCGGGATGAACGCCTACGCGCAAGAAGCGGATCCAAGCCTGCCTGTTTACTGAAAATCCTCCCCATCGATAAAAACTGTGGTATAATAGGAATGCGTTGAAGCGTTTCAATTCAACGCGAAGGAGGTTCACAGCAATGAAGCATACTCACTGGCTCAGGGTTTTACTTGGCGTGTTCCTCGTGGCGAGCGCGCCCGCGCAGATTATCTACTCGTTCGAGACCGAAGACCTGCATGGCTACGCCGACAACGAGGGCGACGGCTGGCAGGTATTCCGCGCTCAGATTGGCGTGACGCACGGCGAGTATTCGATGGGAGTTCGATGGCCTGAGAATGCAGGCGGCTTTCGATGGCTGTTTGGCGACGGCAACCGCGACGCCCTGCTCCCCTACCTGCAAATCAGCAAGAAACTGCTCCTGGACGCGACCGTGCCTCAGGGGCGCAGCGTGCCTTGGACGAACATGAGTGTGTCGCTGAACGGTCCCCCAGGCTACGGCTGGAATCAGGCGAATGGTTCAGTCGGGCTGCCCCGTCAAGCGGGCACGCGCACTGTCCTGATTGACCTGGAAGCGCTCCCGCTCCCCGATCCGAATGTAGAGTGGTTCCAGCTCAATCTCGGTTTCAACGCAGGCGCGTCGCACGAACTCTATCTCGATAGCCTGCGCCTGTACCAACCTGCCTGCGAGATGATGGCGTTTACCTTTGACAACGACCTGCAGGGGTTCAACATCGGTACGAATCAGGTGGGCATCACCCTCAGCTGGGTGGACGGCAAGATGCGCGCGACCAGCACGGGGGGGTTCAAGTGGCTGTTCAACGGCAACGAGGACGGCAGTGTGCCGAATCTGGCGGCGATGGTGCGCCGCGGCGATTTGGTGGTGATGGATGTGACAGTTGTCTCCGCGCCGCCAGCAGGCTGGGGCAACATGATTATGGCTATCAACAGCCCTGCAGGATGGGGACAGTCGGACTACACGGCGGAGATTGCGCAGGGGCAGAACACCTTCACCCGCACGATTGCGCTGGACTATCGCGGCGTCGAGCTGCCCGACAGCGATACCCCCTCCTTCTGCCTGCTGAACCTGGGCATCAACTCGGGCGGATCGATGATCATCGATATCGACAACATCCGCATCTATCGACGCGCGATTGCGGGCGATGTGAACTGCGACGGCTGCGTGGACGATGCTGACCTGCTGACCGTGCTGTTCGAGTTCGGCAGCACAGCGATTACCCCCGCGGATGTGAACAACGACCGCGTGGTGGACGACGCCGACCTGCTGACGGTGCTGTTCAACTTCGGTCAGGGCTGCGGATAATAGGCGCTGCCTTGTGAACTCGTCGGCGGGACGCCGACGCGACGCGCCCCCTGCCCGTCGCGTCGGCGTCCCCACTGATGAACTGCGACATCTCGCCCCCCGATTGGTATTTTTATCGTGGCAGTACCCCAGCAGGATTTTCATCCCCCACGCAGAACCACGCCCCCTATGCAGACCGTGCGATTCGGCGTGGTGGGATTGGGCGGCATGGGGCTGGGACACTGCCGCTTTCTGAAGGAGATAGTGCCTGAAGCGGAACTCGCCGCCGTGTGCGACACCCATGCAGACAGGGCGCAGGTGGCAGGGGAGCAGTACGGCGTTCCCCACTTCATAAGCCACGAGGCGATGTTCCGCAGCGGACTGGTCGAAGCGGTAATTATCGCCACGCCGCACTACGCCCATGCTCCCGTCGCCGTCAGCGCGTTCGAATACGGACTGCATGTGCTGGTGGAGAAGCCGCTGTGCGTGTCGGTCTCCGACGGTGACCAGATGCTTGAGGCGGCGCGGTGCGCGGGCAAGAAGTTCGCGATTGGTTATCAGCATCGGTTCCGCCCCGAAGTGCAGGCGGCGCGGCGGCTGATTGAACAAGGCGTGCTGGGTGAGGTGCGTCGTACCTTGCTCATCACTGCGTGGTATCGTACACAGGCATATTACGATTCGGGGGGCTGGCGCGCTACCTGGGCAGGCGAGGGTGGCGGCGTGCTGATTAATCAAGCCCCGCACTTCATCGACCTCTGGCTCTGGTTCGGCGGAGCGCCGAGCCGCGTTTGGGGGCAGACCCGCGCCGCGCTGCACGCGATCGAGACCGAAGATGAAGCCTTCGCGCTGATCGAGTACCCCAACGGCGCGCACGGCTACCTCTACGCCACCACGAACGAGGAGCCAGGCGAGAACCTGATCGAAATCTGCGGCGACGAAGGCAAACTGCGTCTGCAGGACGGCGAGCTGCAGGTCTGGAAACTCAAGCGTTCCATCCGCCAGTTTACCTATGAAGCGGAGGGGATGTGGGACAGCATCCCCGCCGAGCGCATCGAGCCGCCTGTCGAACCGAAACCTGAGGGCGCGTTAGAGGGACAACCTGCGCTGATTCAGAACTTCGCCCGAGCGATTCTGTACGGGGAACCGATTGTCGCCCCAGGCGAGGAGGGGCTGGGTACGGTAGAAATCATCAACGCGCTTATCCTCTCCAGCCAGCGGCAGAAGCCTGTGGCGCTCCCTGTCGACCGCGCCGAGTACGACGCGCTGCTCGCCGAACTCAGGGCGCAGTCCAGACCGAAGCAGCGTATCCGCGAGCAACGCGCGACGGATCCGAACCTATTGAAATAGTAAGTCCCTCAAAGGTGAGAATCGGGACAATCTCACTCGTACTGACGCAGCATCTGCTCGGCTTCGGCGCGAGTGACCAGCACCTGACGAGGTTTCGCGCCGTCTAAGGGACCCACAATTCCGCGCCGTTCCATCAGATCCAACAGGCGTGCGGCGCGCCCGTAGCCAATCTTGAACCGCCGCTGCAGCATCGAGGTCGACGCCTGTCCATGCGAGACCACGAGGCGCACCGCAGCGGGGTAGAGTTCGTCCTCTTCCCCGTCGTCGTCGAAGTCGCTGCCTGCGGGCGTATCGAACTCCATCGGGTTGAGCAGGTACACAGGGGCTTCCTGAGCGCGCCAGTAGTCGGCGACGGCTTCCATCTCGGCTTCGGTCACGAAACAGCCCTGAATGCGCGTGGGCTTGGAGGCGTCAATCGGCAGGTAGAGCATATCGCCGCGCCCCAGCAGCCGCTCTGCGCCCACCATGTCCAGAATCGTGCGGCTGTCCACCTGACTGGAGACGGCGAACGCGATTCGGCTGGCGATGTTCGCTTTAATTGTGCCCGTGATGACATCGACGGAGGGGCGCTGCGTGGCGACGACGAGGTGGATGCCTGTCGCGCGGGCGAGCTGCGCCAACCGCGCGATCGAGGTCTCCACCTCCGACGCCGCCTGCATCATCAGGTCTGCCAGCTCATCGATAATCACCACCACATAGGGCAGGCGTTCGTCTTCGGGGACGCGCTCGTTGTAGCCCTGAATGTTGCGCACGCCTGCGTTCGCGAACAGGTCGTAGCGCCTGTCCATCTCCTTCAGCACGGCGCGCAGCGCGCCCGCCGCGAGCTTCACATCGCGGATCACGGGGCACATCAGGTGGGGAATGCCATCAAACAGGGTCAGTTCCACGCGCTTGGGGTCGATCATCACGAAGCGCAGCTCGCGCGGCGTGGCGCGGAACAGCAGGCAGGTAATCATCGAGAGCAGGCACATGCTCTTGCCAGAGTTCGTCGCGCCGCCGATGAGCAGGTGGGGCATGCGAGTCAGGTCGGCGTATTTCGGCGTACCCGCCACATCCTTGCCGAGCGCAATCGTCAGCAGGCTCGGCGCGTTCCAGAACTCGCTGCTCTCCATCACCTCGCGCAGCGCAACCACCTGTGGATGGTCATTGGGCACTTCCACGCCAATCGCGCTCTTGCCAGGAATGGGGGCTTCCACACGCACGGCAATCGCCGCGAGCGACATCGCGAGGTTGTCTGCCAGGTTCACCACGCGATTGACCTTGATGCCAGGGGCGAGCTGAATCTCGTAGCGCGTGACGGTCGGTCCGTGCGCCACTTCCGCCACCGTCGCTTCGATACCGAAGTCCTGCAGGGTCTCTTCGAGTTTGGCGATTTTCTCTTTGATTTCCGCCTGATTGCGTTTGGGCGGGTTGGGCGGCTCTTTGAGCAGGGAGAGAGGTGGCAAGGTGTAGTTGCCCGACGCGGTCGGGGTAGGCAGGGCTTCCTTGCGTTTCTCCGATTGCTCTGACGGCTTCTCGCCTGCAG
Organism: uncultured Fimbriimonadales bacterium; assembly: GCA_937992175.1. Taxonomy (GTDB): domain Bacteria; phylum Armatimonadota; class Fimbriimonadia; order Fimbriimonadales; family GBS-DC; genus GBS-DC. The sequence goes on from CALKLF010000051.1 coordinate 24,832, forward strand.
GGGCGTCCCCACGATTCGGGGCGATGGCAGCGCTGGCGGGCTTCGGCTCCACTGCGCCATTGCGCGGGTTCGCGACCACGACCGTGCGTGTTGGGCGCGGCTCTGATTTGCGCTTTACGGTCTCCGCCGCTTTGCCTGCAGTCTCGGCGGCAACGGCGGCGACGGCTTTGGAGGCGGTCGCTGTGCCGCGCCAGCCCATCCAGAGCGCCTTCGCCAGCCCCCGAAACACGCTCGACAGCGGCAGGTTGAACATCATCAGCAGTCCCAGCACGCCGAACACGCTCAGCACCACATTCCGCCCCTGCCCCAGCGCGAGCGTCAGCAGGTAGCCCAGCACTGCACCGAGATAGCCCCCCGTGCTTTTGAGCGCGTCGGCGTGGAACCAGTCGCCCGACTCGTGCGGCTTCGCCATCCAGCCGAGCAAAGTGAGGAACACAATTAACCCGCCCGCCATCACTTCGGGCAGCGCAAGCTTGCCGTAGCCGAACACCAGCGCGCCCGCCGCAAGCCACAACACGACGGGCAACAGGAACGCGCCATTGCCAAACAGGAGCTGCAGCCCATCGCGCAGCGACGCGCCCAATACCCCGCTGTTGGGAACCGTCAGGCTCACCAGCGCGACCAGCCCCAGCAGCACCAGCCCAATCGCGACGCGGTCGTAAAACTGTTGCGGACGCTCCTTCGGCGGTTCAGGAATCCGTCGCCCGCTGGTTTTGCGTTTACTGCCGTTCCGCTTCGAGTTTGCCATGCTCTCACCCAGCCGTTGCGCAGGGCGCTTGACCCATCACAACGGATTGTACCCGATGGCGCGGGCGTTTGAAAGCAAGGGGGTATAAGTGCTTCCCGCAAGGGATGGGCGTTGGGTAAGCGCTTACCTAAAAGAATCGTATGCCAATCGAGGATTCGCTTGGTGCGACGGCATTCCTGCCGTCGCGCTCGAACCGATGTCCCAGCGCACTGCACGACGGCATTCCTGCCGTCGCGCTCGAACCGATGTCCCAGCGCACTGCACGACGGCATTCCTGCCGTCGCGCTCGAACCGATGTCCCAGCGCACTGCACGACGGCA
>CALKLF010000052.1 GCA_937992175.1 uncultured Fimbriimonadales bacterium
TCGTCGGCGGGACGCCGACGCTACGCAGAGCGCGTTCGTAGCGTCGGTGTCCCGCCGACGATTTCACAACATCTGAAGCCCCGCTGGGGATTAGTCCCCGCTCTCGCGCGCTTTCTGGATTGCCTCCTGCATAATCGCGTACAGCGGCGCGCCGTGTTGTTGAGCGAGCGCGGCGCAGTCCTCATATTCGGGCGCGAGATGAATAACGCGCTCGCCGTCGTGCGCCCGTTTGACCCGCACGACGCCGAACGCCGTCTCCACGCGCTGGTAATCGCGCTGCAGGCAACGGCGATTCATCAGGCTGTAGCGCACACCCAGCGTCGGCGTCTCGCGTAACAAGAGCTGCGTCATCGCCTCAGCCCGTTCAGGCGACGCCAGCACGGTAATCTGCACGCCGGGGCGGTTCTTTTTCATCTGCACAGGCGTAAAGAACACATCGAGCGCGCCCTCTGCCAGCGCGCGCTCCATCACATAGCCCAGTTGCTGCGGCGTGGCGTTGTCTAAATTGGTCTCAATCTGCACGATGCTCTCCCAGTCGCCTGCGGGCGTTTGCAGTGTGTCGGTCGATTCACCGATGAAAATCCGAAGGAGATTCGGCAGGGGACGCTCGGCGTGCCCTGCGCCGTAGCCGATGGATTCCCAGCGCATGGGGGGCTGCACGCCGAGGCGATGGCTCAAGGCGACTGCCAGCGCTGCGCCTGTGGGCGTGACGGTCTCGCCCTGAATCGGGATTCCGTAAGTAGGGACGCCGCGCAACAGCTCCACGACGGCAGGCGCAGGCAGAGGCAACGCGCCGTGCGCCGCCTGCACGAACCCACGCCCCATCGGCAACGGCGAGCAGACAAGCCGTTCCACGCCCAGCGCATGGAAGCCCCAGCACGCGCCCACCACATCGAGAATCGCGTCCACTGCGCCCACCTCGTGGAAATGCACACGGTCAGGCGTTGTGCCATGCACTGCCGCCTCCGCTTCGGCAAGGCGCGTGAACACCGCGGCGGCGTTTCGCTTGACAATCGGGGGTAAATCGCCCCGCTCGATAATCTCCAGCACATCACTCAGGTGGCGATGGGGCTGTCCCTCGTCATGTGTAATATAGACTCGTCGCGCGTAGATGGCTTCAATTTCCACACGCTCGCTGCGCCACTGCCAGCCCGAGATTGGCAGGGAGCGCAGCGCGTCTAATAGCTCACTTTCCGAAACGCCCGCCTCAATCAACGCTGCGAGCGTCATATCACCTGCGATGCCTCCGATACAGTCCAGATACGCCAGTTTCATAGGATTTCCAGAACCTCCTTCGCGGCGCGTTCACCCGATTCGATCGCGCCGTCAATATACCCCATCCAGCGCGTGGCGGTCTCTGTACCTGCCCAGAAAATGCGCCCGACGGGCTGACGCAGCGCGTGTCCGAACTGCGTCCACGCGCCGGGGGGGAAATGCGCGCCATAGCACCCGCGCGACCATGTTTCCGCGCTCCAGTCGTGGTCTATATAAAGTTCAGGCTGGGCGGCGCGCTCGCCGAAATAGCGCACAAGGCACTGGAGCGCCGCCGTGCGTCGCGCCTCCAGCCCCGCCGCGCTCATTTGCCGCGCCGATGCGCCTTCCATAAACCCCAGCAGAATTCCGCACGAGCCGTCGTGCGGCGAGTTGTCAAACACCAGGTGCAACGGCTCCAGGTCGCTCGTGACGAACCCGCTCAGCCCCTGCTCGCGCCAGAAGGGGCGGTCGTATACGGCGAAACATTTGATGACCGAGCCGTTCGGAAGGCGCTGGGTCAGCTGGTCGCGTGCGGGGGGCAGCGGCGGGTCGTACTCGAGGCGCCCTGCCAGAGTCGGGGGCACAGCCACGATAATCGCTCGCGCCGTGAAAGTCGCTCCGCTCTGTGTCGTTGCCTGAACCCTATCGTCGCGTTGTATGATCTGTCGGACGGGCTGACCCAGCAGCACAGGCTCGCCGAGCTGCTCCGCGAGCTTCAGGGCGAGGCTCTGCGCGCCCTCAACGAACCGATCCTGCTGCGCCCCGCCGCGCGTGTTGCTCAGTCGCTCCACTCCGCCGCCTGAATGAATATAAAACAGCGCATGCAGCAGCGAGAACTCGAACGGCTCGGCGGCGAACACCGCCTCTGAGAACAGTTTCAGCCCCCAGCGCCCAACGCGCGTGCGCATACTCTGCTCAATCCAGCTCGCGAAGGTCATCGAGTCCCACGGCTCGGCTAACGGCGCGCGCCAGGGCGCGTCTAACGGAACCTGCTGCGCCATTTTATCCAACTTCGCGATAGCACTGCCGAAGTCCAGCAGGGGCATCAGCCCCAGTTTCGGGATTGTGCCCGCATAACGGCGCGCCTGCCCACCAAAGTAGACAAGGCTCTCGCCGTCGGTGTAAGTGGGGAACAGTTCCGCGCCGAGCAATTTAGCGAGGGCATAGGCGCGCTCCTGCGTGGGACCCAGCCACTGCCCGCCCAGATCAATCCAGCAGTTGGGCGCAAGCGCGTGGCGCAGCAGGCGTCCGCCCACTCGCTCGCGTGCTTCCAGGATCAGAGCCCCTTTGCCCTGTTGCATCAGCGCGTGCGCTGCAACCAGCCCCGCGACCCCTGCGCCCACGATAACCACATCCGCTTCCCGCGCCATCGACGCAGATGAAGTTCGCTGTTCCAGCGGGGGTTCCTGTGGCAAGTCCTTTTCGTAAAGAACGACTCCATATGAGATTCCTCGCGCAGCGAGGAATCTTAACCGCTTCCTGTCGCGTTTCAGTCGCATTTTTGCAGGAAGGACTCAGCCCCCCGCTCTGATGAAACCTGCGGAATTTGCCAATTAATACGGAGGGGCAATTCCCCAAACGGAGGCGAATGATGCGTATATGGAGACGAGGTCTTGCGGGTATTCTGGGCGGCGCATTTCTGTCGGCGGCGTGCGCTCAGTGGACGGTCAGCGGCAGCAACATTTTTTATAATAACGGGAATGTAGGAATTGGCACGAGCAGCCCCACGCATCGGCTTTCGGTAATTAGCGCGAGCAGCGCAATAGCGATTTTCGGCAACCATACAGCCACCAGCGGGACAGTGTATGGGATATGGGGGCAGATTGCCAGTACGGCAGGCGCGGGGCTGTATGGGTTCGCATCCGCCACCAGCGGCGGCGCACGGGGCGTGTTCGGACGCAGCGACGCCACAGCGGGCACAGGCGTCTACGGCTGGGCGTCGGCGACCAGTGGTTCCACCACAGGCGTCTACGGCTGGGTTGACAGCACGGCGGGCACAGGCGTGTTCGGCAACGCCGCCGCCAGCACAGGAACCACCTACGGCGTGTGGGGACAGGCAAGTAGTCCCTCAGGAACAGGCGTGTACGGTTTCGCCCGCGCCACCAGCGGCGCAAACTACGGCGTGTACGGCGCGACGAACAGCCCTGAGGGGTTCGGAGTCTATTCCCACGGCGACATCGGCGCAAGCGGGTTGAAGGCGTTTCGTATCGACCACCCACTGCGCCCTGAAACGCACTACCTGTATCATTTCTGTACCGAAGCGCCTGAACCGCTCAACGCCTACAGCGGTGTCGTGACGCTCGATGTGCGCGGCGAAGCGTGGGTGCAACTGCCCGACTACTTCGAGATGATCAACCGTGACCCGCGTTATACGCTAACGCCGATTGGTGCGCCGATGCCGAACCTGCATGTGGCAGCAGAGATACATGGCAATCGCTTCAAAATCGCGGGCGGTGCGCCGAATCAGCGGGTGTCATGGCGCGTAGAGGCGGTGCGCAACGACCCCTATGTGCAGCAGCGGGGCTTCCAGACCGAACGCGAAAAACCACGCTCCGAGCGAGGGACCTATCTCCATCCTGAACTCTATGGTCAGCCAGCGACGCGGGCGCTGCGTCCCGTCGCACCTGAGTTTGTGAACCGACCTGAGCAGTAAGAGACTTATACTAGCTGGGGCTTCAGAGGTCGTGTGTCGTCGG
>CALKLF010000053.1 GCA_937992175.1 uncultured Fimbriimonadales bacterium
CGCGACAGTGCGCACGATGTCGTCGCCGAGATGTTGCGCCGCTTCGCAGGTCAAATCGATGCCGCGCGTCTCGTCCTTGATTTTGATGGCGTTGTTGATGGCGGGCAGCTCGCCGTCGGAGAAGCGCACATCGACGACGGGTCCCATCACCTGCACAACTTTGCCGATATTCGCCATAAGTCGCCTCCTTACTTGCGTTCACAATCTGTGCCCAAATGCACAAAGGAAGTATACCTGATGGCATCAGTGGCACGGGCGTCCCCGCCCGCGCGCAAGCTGGTGGCACGGACATTCTTGTCCGTGCCAGTCGCTGGGAATACTACTGTCCTGTCCACATCGCCGATGTCGCTGGAGGAACTCATTCGCGCCTTGCCTCCTGAGGTGCAGGGACAGCTGCGGGCGCACGCCGAGCGGCTCTATCAGTAATCTGTCGCCTCTCAGGCGCGTCCGTTTCCGTTCGATTGGGAAGGTGCGCTGGAGTTCCTGAAGGGGCACTTCCGTAGAACTCCTGCACGAGTTGCTGAAGGAGCGCGAGTGTGAAGTTTGACGCTATCATCTTGCTCGGTCAGTACGCTCTCGCCGAGCAATATAACCTGACAATCGTGAGTTTCGATTCCGACTTTGACCGTGCTCCACGCGGGCGCAAGGAGCCAAGAGAGTGGATACCCCCGCAGCTTACTACTCAGATGCAACTGCCAACCGCAACCGCGCCTGCACCTCGCGCCAATCACGCTCCGACAACCTACCGATTACCGACACATCCGTCGCAGGAACGGTGACTAAAAACATCCTACTGCGCTGGGCTGTCGCAGTCCTGCCTGCGCCCAGTCTTGTAGCAAGTAATCAGTGGACGCTGTCGCCGATAGTACCTGCGAGGTCACCACGCACAAGATTACATCAGGACGCTCCTGATGATACACCTCCGTAGACACCACAACCGCAGGGCGTCGTTTTGTGGCGACTGCGCCAGGAATGGAGACAATCACTACATCGTCGGGCGCAATCACGGCGTTGCCTCCGACGCTTGCTCACTGTAGCTTAGTGAGTAAGCGGTGATGTCTCGCAAATCTGCCTCTGTCCAAGCGTCCGAGTCGTCGGTGCGGAGGCGGCTCTCCAGTTCCTGCAGAATCCGCTGCGCCAACGCCAACCGATCGGCAACCGACAGCCGTTGGATTACTTGCTGATAGATTTCGTCCACGACTGTTTCTTGAGTTGGGCGGTTCATCAGCAGGATTATACCTACCTGATTACCATCGCTCACAGCGTCTCGCTTATCGAACCCACCGCGCCCCGCGCTTTGCGCCAACGCAAAATGGAGAATGCACCATCTAAGAGGCTATATAGGAAAGCGAGTGAATTACCCTTACCCCTAACCCCCTCTCCCACTGCGTGGGAGAGGGGGCTTTGGGCATGGCGCGTGCGCGTCGCGACGCCCACTCCCCTCTCCCGCGACGCGGGAGAGGAGGAACGCCCCGTGCCGCGCCCGCGCCTGACTCCCCTCTCCCACGGCGTGGGAGAGGGGCTGGGGGTGAGGGCAAAAAAAAGCGCATGCCAACCCATCCTGCACGGGCAAACGCACAGAAAACTTCCTACATTCCCTAGATAGCCTCTTATAATTCGTGCCCGCCCCCAGAATATTTAAGAATGAAAGCACAGGTAAGTGCTTTCAAGGAGGATGATGAGCATGTACGCACTGCTGGTAACTACGTTGCCTATGCCCGATTCGGGTGCTTCTACGAGTGGCAGCGATGATACTCAGATGCTTCCAAACCAACAACCGCTCAAAGGCTACAAGTGCGTTGAGCGTGATGCAGGAACAAGTCCTGCACCTGCGCAAACTTCGGTAGAGGAACAAGGCGGTGCCTATTGTTAGGGAGTGTGTGTAAGAAGCATAAACATTGAGCCTTTCAGGGAATGCGAACCACAGCGCGACTCGGAATGTGTACCCGGAATCGGATTCGTCAGAATCGTGGTAACCGAAAAAGCAGAGTGTATAATTTTTCGGGATAGGTCGTGTATTTGCGGACTGTACGTACCTGTACGACCTGACGAGCAATATGTTGACCGAATCCCAATCCCTAATGCCTGTGGAGGGTTGTGAAATGCAAAGGGCACTGCGAGTCGCGGTTTCTGCTGCATTCAATCTCATCCTAATCGCAGTGGTAGGTTTCACGGATGATGAAAGCTTCCACGATCGCCGCGAACGCTTGGCGCAATACTACACTTTGGAATGGAATCAAACCTTATATCGTCGTCTGAGCTTAGAGTACATCGACGGTATCAACGCACTTCGCTTACAGATGAGGAATAAAGGTTGGGAAGTGCCCCTAATCGACCCAGTACGAGTATTTCTACTATGATATGTTTATCATCAATAAATGAATAAGCAATAAAGAATTTCTGATAGTTAACTACGGTTTAAACCGCCAAAAGGCTCACAGTGTAGATTATTCCCTATTTTCGTGGCGGTCAGAGCATTGCAGAAGTATTCCGCTACCAGTTGACCTCACAGCCTTGATATTTATCAACGGCGTCTCACCCTTCCGTGCTTGGGGGATGAATTCAGTAAGTGGCGCTTAGAAAACCTTACTCCCGAAATGTGGATGTTTAAGCTCGAAATTCCTAAGCAGAAGATGGAAGTGATACTACACTTGAGTAGGAACCATCATGAAGCGCCCGCCAAATTAGAAGTCATCAAACCGCGCGAGAAATACACCTACGAAACTCGCCGCTACACTCTTATCGATGGGATATGGCTTCCTGCCGTTGTGGAGTGCGAAACCCACACCCCAGTAGGACACACGAAGGCAACCTATGTTCTCTTGAAGGCAGAGAAGAATCAGTTTCCACTACAGCTACCTGAACTTCCAACTGAGTTGCCTGTCCGTCAGTGGCATGGACGACCAGAACTTGGTGAACTTACGATCGACGAGACCACAACTTCTACTGCAGTAAATGTACCCGCTTCTATCAAGTGGGGTGATCTAAAAAAGAATATCGAAAACCAACCACTTTGTCATCCGAGCCGAAGGCGAGGAAACTCGACTGCTCAATCGGCAGGAATCTGTTCCTGCGCTGTGTATTTGCTTCACAGGAGGTTGCCAACGATGGCAGGAGCCGTCCTTTGCCTTGAATGCGAACCCCTGAATGAGCAGCACATGGGGGGAAGTGCTTGCCCCGCTATCTGAACTGATGTGCTGGTGACAACCATCCGCACGCTGATGATGTTCTGGCTGGTCTTAGGCTTTCACTGCGCCTGCGCTCAGATTTTTGTGCTTGCGGGATGCGAAACGGAGCAGCAAGTCAAAGTGGCTGAGCAGCTTATGGAACAGACGCATCAAGAAAGATGGGCGCGGGGGCAATCCTCCCATGCCCTCAACGCGACGGAGCTTTGTCTTTTCCTATAGGGTACAACGGTTAAGTTCGGGGATAGAACGCGCAGCAGCTTTTTCCAGCCCTCACCCCCTGCCTCTCTCCTGTAAGGAGGGAGAGGAGGCAGGGGTGAGGGCTGGAAAAAAACCGTCGCCTCGCGCCCGGTCACTGAACTCAAGCGTTGCGCTCTTGCCAGCTACCTCGGCCTCCCCCGATACCGCTCGTACAACCGAATGTGCTTGCTGGTCATCTCGATAGGGCGACCGGCAATCCAGACCTGTATCACTTCCGTACGGATATCGAGCGGGTCGCCGCTCAGCAGTACGAGGTTCGCGTCTTTGCCGACCTCGATGCTGCCCAGCCGGTGCGACAGCCCCAGAATCTGTGCTGGGTAGAGGGTGATCGACTTTATCCCCTCGTCGCGGGGCAGTCCGTGCGCGACGGCGGTCGCCACATGGTAGGGCAGGTTGCGGGCGTTGCTGGCGTCGTTGCTGGCGATGCAAAACAGCACGCCCTTCTCATGAAGGCGTTTTGGCAGCGTGAACGGCTCATCGTAAGGCTCCGATTCCGCGCTGGGCATGTTATGGACGCCCTCCAGAATCGCAGGCACTTGCTTCTCGCGCAGCAGCTCGGCGACGCGCCACGCTTCCGAGCCGCCCACAATCACCAGGCGCAGTTTCTGCTCTTCCGCCCAGCGAATCGCCGCCTGAATGCCCAGCGCGCTGTTCACTCGCACGAACAGGGGCAGCTTGCCCTCCAGAATCGGAATCATCGCCTCGAATCGTGGGTCGCGTTCGTGCGCAGGGACGCCGTCTTTGCCACCTGCCTGATGCGCCCGCAGATAGCGTCGGGCGTTCTCGATGAACTCGTTAATCGGGCGCATACGGCTCTCCCAGTCGCGACGGCGCGACTCCGCGCTCTGGTTCGCTGTAGCCGACGGCGCAGGGAAGTTCATAAACAGCCCGATTGGGGTCTTGATGACCATCTCCTCCCATGTCCAGCCATCGAGGTTCATCACACAGCCCATCCCCGATAGGATCCCGCCCGTCGGCGCGGCGACGACCGTCGTTGTGCCGTTCACGCGCGTCACGGGAATCAGCTCAGAGTCGGGGTTAATGGCGATTTCGGTGCGGGAGTTGGGGTTGAACTGTCCCGTTTCGCTCGTGTCGATGGTGGCGGCGATGGAGCCAATTTCGGTTAGCCCCAGCGTGGTGCAGGCGTCGATATAGCCAGGGTAGAGATGGTTGCCCTTGCCGTCGTAGACCTTTGCGTCGCGCGGAATCACCACATTTTTACCGACAGCGGCGATTTTGCCGTCGCGAATCAGCACGGTCGCGCCCTCGATGGGAGGCGCGCTGACAGGGTGAACCATCACATTCCGAATCGCATAGACACCGCGCGTTTTTACGGGACGCTCCAACGACGCCTCATAACGCGGGGCGAGCGGGGACGCATTCTCGTCGCCCCAGCACGCTGCGAACATAAGCACCCATAAACCGTAGAGAACCCAAAGGCGCATATTTTCGTACTTCGACGCGCGAGCCGAGATTCCTCGCCTTCGGCTCGGAATGAGGAGTTTACTTTCGCAAAGACGGCTTTGTCATTCCGAGCGAAGCGAGGAAACTTCGCGTAGGTCGTGCTTCGTCAGCCCTGATTGTTTGGATGCTTTGCCCCCCTCCTTGAGGTTCCCCTCGCGAAGCGAGGGGAACCAAGCCACAATGGTTCCCCCTACGCAGTAGGGGGAACCTCAAGGAGGGGATTCCAAAAATTGAGCGGTGACGAAGCAATAGTAGGTCTCTCAGATGTGAAAACACCCTCTTCTGATGCAACGGCATTCTTGCCGTCGTGATGCGGAGGCTGACCTTGGTGCGACGGCATTCCCGCCGTTGTGATACAGAGGCTGACCTTGGTGCGACGGCATTCCTGCCGTCGTGATGTGGAGGCTGACCTTGGTGCGACGGCATTCCTGCCGTTGTGATACAGAGGCTGACCTTGGTGCGACGGCATTCTCGCCGTCGTCTGAAGTTGTCACTGCGCAGGAGAAACGCGATGCTTATACCGATTGGGGTTTCAGGTGCTACAAAACCTTTGTTGGAGGCGCGCTTACTGTTGTTCGCCCTCACCCCCAGCCCCTCTCCTACGCTGTGGGAGAGGGGAGTAATGCGCGTGCGCAGCGCCACGGTTCCCCCTCTCCCGCGTCGCGGGAGAGGGGGTTAGGAGGCGAGGGAAAAGCTACTGCATGCTCCGCTTGCTCCGTCTGCTTTTGTTCACTTGAACCCTGGATTGGATCTCGAAGGTGAGTTGGAGGAACAAGGTATACTCTCGTGCGTATGCTGCCGACGCTGGACGCCAGCACAGAGCCGATGGAGCGGATTCGGGCGTGTCTACAGCAGGGCGCGCCGCAGCCCACGCCCGAAATGGAGACGCAAGTGCGCGCGATTCTGGAGCGCGTGCGCACGGAGGGCGACCACGCCGTAATGGAGTTCACGCGCCAGTGGGATTGCTCCACGCTGGAGAGCCTCGAAGTTTCGGAAGCCGAGTTCGAGGCAGCGTACCAGCAGGTAGAGGGGACAGTTATAATGGCGATTCAGCACGCAGTGGCGCGCGTGCATCGCTTTCACAAGTCGATGCGCCCGCAATCGTGGCATCTGCTGGAGGCGCAGGGCGGCTGGCTGGGGCAGCTGGTTCGCCCGCTGGAGCGCGTCGGCATCTATGCGCCCGGCGGACGCGCCAAATACCCCAGCACGGTTATCATGAACGCCGTGCCCGCGAAGGTCGCAGGCGTGCAGGAGGTGATTCTCTGCACCCCGCCGCAGCAGGATGGGCGCGTGCCCCCGTCGGTGCTGGTCGCAGCGCGCGAGGCGGGCGTGAACCGCGTGTTCAAGGTCGGCGGCGCGCAAGCCATCGCCGCGATGGCGTTCGGCACGGAGACCGTCCCCGCCGTCGAGAAGATTGTGGGACCGGGCAACCTCTATGTCGCGCTCGCGAAACGCCTGCTCTGGGGTGTGGTGGGTGTTGACCTGTGGGCGGGTCCCAGCGAGGTGGCGATTATCGCCGACGAGCGCGCGACCCCCGCCTACATCGCCGCTGATTTACTGACCCAGCTTGAACACGGCGCGGAATCGGTCGGCTATCTGTTCACGCCGAGCCGCGAGGTTCTGCGCGGGACACTGGACGCGCTCGCGACGCAGCTCAGTCAGCGCGCGCGACGGGAGATTCTGGAGCAGTCGCTGGCGCGGAGCCTCGCTGTGCTGACGCGTAACCTCGCCGAGGCGTTCGATCTCGCGAACATCGCCGCGCCCGAACATCTGACACTGATGGTGCAAAATCCAGTGCACTGGCTTAGCCATGTGCGCAACGCGGGCTGTGTCCTGCTGGGGGACGATACGCCGCAGGCGGCGGGCGACTATATTGCTGGTCCCAGCCACACGCTGCCCACGGGGCGCGCCGCGCGGTTCGAATCGCCCGTCTCGGTGGAGACCTTTCTCAAGCGCAGTAGCGTGATTGCCCTCAGCCGCGATGCGCTGCACCAACTTGCGCCCGACATCCTCGCGCTAGCGCGTGAGGAGGGCTTCGAGGCGCACGCCGCCGCCGTGCAAATCCGCTTTTCAGAGGAGTAGGTATGCGCAATTCCAGTCCCGGTTCTCGGTTTGGCATGTATGAGCGTGAGACGAGCGAGACGCGCGTCTATGTCTCCGTCGATTTAGACGGTTCGGGCAACGCGCAGGTCAACACAGGCGTCGGCTTCTTTGACCATATGCTGACTCAAATCGCCCGACACGGCTTGATCGACCTCGTGGTGAGCGCGACGGGCGACCTGCAGGTGGACGAACACCACACGGTGGAGGATGTCGGCATCTGTTTTGGCAAGGCGGTGCAGCAGGCGTTAGGGGATATGCGCGGCGTCTACCGCTATGGCTGGGCGATTGTGCCGATGGACGAGGCGCTGGCGATGGTCGCGCTCGACTTCAGCGGGCGTCCTCTGCTGGAGTTTCAGGCGCAGTTCCAGCGCGAGCGCGTGGGGCAGCTGCCGACCGAGCTGGTGGGGGAGTTCTTCCGCGCGTTCGTGAGCCACGCCCACGCAACGCTGCACATCCGCCTGCTCCAGAGCGCGAACGACCACCACGCGATTGAGGCGATTTTCAAGGCGTTCGCCAAAGCGCTGGAGATGGCGACCCGCTTCCACCCCCGTCAGTCAGGAACGCCCTCCACGAAGGGGTATATCGAGGGAACGGAGTCAACTGGAGGCTTATGATTGCCCTCATCCACTACGGCATGGGCAACCTGCGCAGCGTGCAGAAGGCGCTGGAGTATTTAGGCGCAGAGGCGTCGATTACCCATGACCCTGCCGACCTGCGCGCCGCCGACGCAATTGTGCTGCCCGGCGTGGGCGCGTTCGGTGCGGCGATGCAACGCCTTGACGAATCGGGCATGACCACCGTTCTGCGACGCACCATCGAATCGGGCAAGCCCTTTCTCGGCATCTGCCTGGGACTGCAGCTGCTGTTCGAAAGCAGCTCGGAGTCGCCCGGCGTGCGGGGACTGAGCATTCTGAAAGGGCGCGTGGTCGGCTTCCACGAGACGCCGAACTTCCCGATGCGTGTCCCGCACATAGGCTGGAGCCGCCTGCGCCATGCTCAGCCGGACTATCCTCTGTGGCGGGGCGTCCCCGACGGTGCGTATGTCTATTTTGTCCATTCCTACTATCCCCAACCAGCCGATGAGGGCGTCGTCACGGCGTACTGCGACTACGGCGTGCGTTTCCCCTGCGCCGTCGCAAGCGGGAGCCTCCACGCTGTGCAGTTCCATCCTGAAAAGAGCAGCGAGGTCGGTCTGCAAATCCTGCGGAACTTCTGCACTCTCATAAATCGCTGAACCCCGTATTTCGCACGGCAGGAACATCTTACCCAAACTTGAATCTAATACAATATTATGCCAGAAATGGCTTTACCCTGATCGAGTTGCTGGTTGTGATCGCGATTATCGCCATTCTGGCGGCGATCCTGTTCCCTGTGTTCACCCAGGCGCGCGAGAAGGCGTGTCAGACCCAGTGTACGAACAACATGAAGCAGAACGCGCTCGCCGTACTGCAATATTCAGGACTACGACGAGCGGTTCACGATGTAGCATCTACCTGACGAACCAGAACAACCAGAACTGTATCTTCACGATGTATAACGCCACCTATCCGTACATCAAAAATGCGGATGTGGTACCACCCGGGCAACTGCAACTGAGATAACCCGAGGCTGAGCTTAACCCAGGTTGCTACCTATCGTTCTTAGGCGGACGCGATTCCTCGCTCCGCTCGGAATGACAGAGCGGTTCTCGCGCAAGTAGCCTTGTCATTCCGAGCCGAGGTCGAGGAATCTTGGCAGAGGGAGCAACTTGGGTTATTATTACTCCTCGAAGAACGCTGAGGCGACCTCGCTGTGCCAGAGCAACCCTTCCTGTGTGAGGCGGATAGAAGAATCTTTGAGTTCGATCCAGCCTTGACGGACGAGGGCGTCTATCGTGTCGGCATAATGTTCACGAACAGGCAAGCCAAATCGCGCCTCCAGTGTCGCTAAGTCCACCCCGTTTAGTATCCGCAGCCCCAGCATCAGCGTCTCGGCGACGGAGTCCCAGCCTGTGAGTCGTTCCCACTCCAGCTCCAACGGCTCACCTGCTGCGATGCGCCGAATATATTCGCGCGGATGCTTAATATTCGTCCAGCGTTTGCCATCCTTGTACGACACTGCGCTAGGACCGAAGCCCAAATAAGGTTCGTTACGCCAGTAAATCAGATTGTGCTGACACTCGTATCCTTGCTGCGCGTAGTTGGAGATTTCGTACTGGATGTAGCCCGCCTTAGCCGTGAGGCGCTGGGCAGAGTAGAACATCGCGACCTGTATCTCATCGTCAGGCAGAGTGAGTTTCCCCTTCCGATACAGGTGATAAAATCGTGTGTTGGGTTCGAGCATGAGGGCGTAAAGCGAGAGATGTTCAGGCTTTAGGGCAATCGCCTGCTGCAGATTTGCCTCCCATCGCTCCAGCGTCTGCTGAGGCAAGGCGAAGATGAGGTCTAAGTTCAGATTCGTAAAGCCTGCTGAGCGCGCCCAGGCTACGCTCTGCGTTACATCGTCAGGGGAGTGGATGCGCTCCATCCGCTGGAGTTCGTCGGGATCAAACGACTGCACGCCGATGCTGAGGCGGTTGAAGCCCGCGCGGTGCATAAGCTGTAGCTGCTCCCGTGTCACGCTGCCTGGGTTCGCCTCGCAGGTGATTTCAGCGTCGGATGCGATTTTGAACTGGCGTGTCAGGTGTTCCAGTATGCCAGCCAGCGCGTCGCCTGACAGGTAGGTCGGCGTGCCCCCGCCGAAGAAGATGGTGTCGAACCGTTCACCTGAATACGGGGACTGCGCAATTTCGCAGTGCAACGCCTCGAGGAACGGCTCGACCAGCGCGTCCATCCTCGCATAGCTGTTGAAATCGCAGTACCCACACTTGCGGTGGCAGAACGGGATGTGTATATAGATGCCCTGCATGTGTAGCCTAAGGATACCCCGAAATGGTGGCGCGGTTCCTTCGCGAACAGATTTATTCTGACATCCGCCGGCGTATATAAAAACTCAAAGCAACGGAATCGCCGCCACAGTTTGCGTTTCACAGTATCCCTCACTTGACAAGTGCATATGAAAATAGGTATACTTATTGACACCATGGAGGTGTTCACTATGGCAGATCGACGCAGCGCATATATCGAGGGTATCCTTAAGGCGTTTAAGGCAGGTGAGATCGATATGGCAGAAGCAATTAAGGCAATACGGAGACGCAAGCCGAATCAGGCGAAGCTGGATGGAGCGCAGGAGTTTGCGAAGCTGATCATGGACGGCAAAATCGAGGAGGCGTTTGCGAAGTATCGCTTCGGTCTCAAGAATGTCCGTCAGCGACGACGCAGCTCCAAGAACGGTAAGTCTGCCTGACCAGCGGCTTGAAACCCCTCCTTCGGGAGGGGTTTTTTCAATGTGGGGTATCTTTTAGATATGCACCGATTCGCGTTTGTGATACACCCGGTCGATGTGAAGCGGGACGCGGCTCGCAAGTATCCCATTGCGAAATACCTGCCCGAACGGTGGGTGGAGCAGTTGCTGCTGCGTAAGGAGCCGATGGTCGTCTCGCGGATTACAGGGGTTCGGTCGCTGACGGGCGCGACAACGGAGGGCTGGTTTATTGGGTGTCCGCTCTCACCACGCATGATGTTGAATCTCCCGCTTGATTTGGTCTATCAGAAAATTATCCGTTGCGGGCAGATTGCGCAGGAGCTGGGCGCAGAGATCCTTGGTTTAGGCGCGTTTACCTCTGTGGTGGGCGACGGCGGAGTCACAATTGCTCAGAATCTGGAAATTGCGGTGACAACAGGCAACAGCTATACTGTCGCGACGGCGATTGAGGCGGCGGTGCTGGGCGCGCGAAAGATGGAAGTGGACATCGCGGACGCTGTGGTCGCTGTGGTGGGGGCGACTGGCTCTATCGGACGCACCTGCGCTGAAGCGCTCGCGCCACAGGCGCACACAACGCTCCTGCTGGGACGCGATGAGGCGCGTCTGGAAACGATTGCACAGCAGCTGCGCGCCCGCGCACGCGGGGAGGTGCGCGTCTCCACTGACCTCGCCCGGGACCTGCCGAACGCTGATGTGATTATCACCGTCACCAGCGCGGTCGATGCCGTGATCCACCCCCAAGACCTCAAATCGGGCGCAGTCGTGGTGGATGTGGCGCGTCCGCGCGATGTGTCCGTGCGGGTGGCGCGCGAACGCGATGATGTGCTGGTCATCGAGGGTGGTCTCGTGGAAGTGCCAGGTGAGGTCGACTTCGGGTTCGACTTCGGTTTCCCCCCGCGTATGGCGTATGCCTGCATGTCGGAGACCATGATGCTCGCGCTGGAGGGACGCATCGAGAGCTTTACTCTGGGCAAAGAAGTCACCCTGCAGCAGGCGCAGACCACGCAGGCGCTGGCGCATAAACACGGCTTCCGTCTGGCGGGGTTTCGGAGCTTCGAGCGTGCGCTCACCGACGCCGAGATTGAGGCGATACGCGCACGGGCAAGGCGCGCCGCCACACTCTCCTAAGCAGCGCCTTTGAAAACCGCTTCAGTTATTCGGCTGTATCGTCACCTTCCGTGCATAGTCGTTGCCTTCCGCGTCGCGTGTGCGATGAATCGTGGCGCGAGCGGGCGGCTTAATCTGCTCTACCTTCACCGCTTTGCCCTTGAAGGTGAACTCCGTGTTCTCGTCGTAGCGGATTTCGCGTAAGTCGCCCGCCTTTGTCAACATTTTCAAAATCTTCTTCTGGCGGTCGATGTTCTGAATCGTGCCCTGAATGGAGGGCAGCGCCCGCTCGCGCCCGATGTTGGCTTCTTTTTCCGTATTGCTCACGGAAAGTAACATCACATCGAGGTTCGAGAGCAGGCGCGGCGCGAGGTACAGCGTCTCGCCCACCGCGAAGTCCTCAATCGTGGCGGGTTTGCCGTCGCGTTCGAAGCGGGTCTTGGGCGTGAATCGGTAGGCGAAGCGCGTCTTATCGGGCAGCTCCACCACGAGGTAGTTATCTTCCACGCCCTGCAGTACGCCTTTCACTACCCCGCGGCGCACCTTCTCCAGCCACTTCCAGGTGTCGGGGTCTGCCATCTCACGCACGACAGGGCGCACCTGCGTGCCCACACTCACCCGCGCCATCACCTGCTTGCCCTCCATCTGGCGGAACTGCTCAACATCGGCGGGCTGTTTGTTCATCCACAGGCGGGGCTTCTTGTGCAGCGTGGCGTTCATATCGGGCTTGCCCGTGCGCTTGAGGATTATCGTGTTGCTTTCGGGGTCAAACTGGGCTAAAGTCGCCAGAAAAATCTCCGTTTCCGCGAACGCGCCCGTCAGCACGGCGCAGAGCAACCAGCACAGTACCGCGCGCATATCCCTTTCACCTCGCAGATGTCGGGGTTCGGGGGAAAGGATAGGATTCCTGCTGGGTTTGTGGGGAAGCTGCTGATCCACGCCGCGAGATTCAGGTTGTAAAACCTATAGCAGTGTAGTTCGCCACACCGCGTGCGCTGGACTGGGGCGAGATTGAGGTGATTGCTCTGGCGCAAGCGTTGAGGGCAGACCTTTGGTGAGCAGGTAATCGGCATTTTGCAAGCGCATAGTTGCCCAGTGGATAGTGTCGGGCGTACGCAAAGCTGCGTTGTGCGCCCGCAACTGCGCCGCATCCAGCACTATTGCGCGTGTGATGGGAAGCAGCGCAAATCCGACTCAAACAACGCCTCGTGATACCGCCGAGTCAGCTCAGCATCCCCTGCCCGCATGGGCGCAACGAGTGTTTCCAAAGCTGTTAACTCACTGCGAGGGTGTTCGGAAAACGCTTCGAGTTGGTGGAGATTCCTCGCCTGCGACTCGGAATGACAGGGGTTGCGCTCCGAGTGTCCCTTGTCATGCCGAGCGGAGCGAGGCATCTCAAACACTGACGCCCCCGATTTTTCGAACACCCTCCCATCAACTTGACATTCCGAGCTGAAAAGCGAGGAATCTCGGCATGAGTACAACTTTGGTTCGAATTACAACCCGCAGCCTGTGCCGAAGTTGAACAGCACAATCAGCAGGTCTGCGTCATCGACCACGCTGTCGCCGTTCAAATCGGAGGCGGCGTCGTTCCCGCCGAAGTTGAACAGCACCTGCAGCAGGTCCGCGTCATCCACACAGCGGTCGCAGTTCACATCGCCCGCCACTGCTGGCTTATCACCGGGATTCAGGTTGCCTGGCGTCACCTCACGGTTGAACTGCGCGGGCAGCGTACCGATAACCGCGCGGTTGGAGGTGCTGGTCTGGAACGGACCGAAGTCGCCTGTGCCTGCCCGTCCCGCGTCCGCCGCGATAATCGAGCCATTCTGGAAGAAGATAATCACATCAGGCTCCCAGGTGGTGCCGTCGGTGCGGCGGCGCAGCGTGGGCGGAATGTCTACGCCGTTCAGCTGCGTGGAGTAGATGGCGTCAAACTCGCCGGGTGCCACATCGTCGTCCGTCCAGCCGAAAGCATGCACCGCCTCCTGCCATAGCACATTATCGATAATGCCGTCGTCGTTCGTGTCGATGTCGCTGCCCACTTGTCCCGTGAAGTCGCGCACTAGCGCCACGGTGTAGCTGTCGTTGCCCATGCCTGCCAGTGTGAAAGCGTTCACGATGCTCACCACCGTCGTCTCGGCGGCGGGTTCGGGCAGCAGCACCGCCTCGCCGTCGCGCACCAGCAGCAAGCCGTTCGCGCCCGTGCTGTAGTTGCTCAGGTCAATCGCCCAGTGGATGTTGCCGGGGTTGAACAGCCATTCGCCGTCGATGCCAATTAGCCAGTAGCCCTGCAGGGAGAAGTTGGGGCGGCAGCTTTGAATCTCGATAAACTCGCGCCCCGCGTCAGGGGAGCCGGGGGGGTTCACCATCGCTTCGGTGATGCGCACCTGCGCCGTCGCTGTCAGCACGATGCCAGTAATCGCCAGAAGACTCACTAAGCCTCTCATTTCATAAGCCTCCGGCGCAAGAATACCTGACAGCTCGTTAAGCAAGCGTTAAGAAATTGATTTCCTCAACGCCGATGCGTGCGCCCACACAATCGCGCGAAATTACTCTATCGGTTCGTACCGTGTATTTCGGCGCCTGGGAATGAACCCCGCTGCACGGATTACTCGTTCGATCTCCGTCGCGTTCAAGATGAACTTCGTCCCATGCGCTGAGACGACATTCTCCTCGATCATCGTAGACCCCATATCATCCACGCCGTAGCGCAGAGCGACGGTGATTACTTTCGGTCCCTGCGTGAGGATGCTCGCCTGCAGGTGGTCGAAGTTGTCCAGCATCAGGCGTGCGACGGCGACCGTGCGCAGATACTCGGCAGGTGTGGCTTTTTTAATACTGGGCAAGTCCGTGCCTTCAGGCTGGAAGTTCCAGCACACGAACGCCGTGAAACCGCCTGTCTCGTCCTGAACCTCGCGCAGGCGAATCAGGTGTTCCACGCGATCCTCGATGGTCTCCACATGCCCGTACATCATGCTCGCCGTGCTGCGTAAGCCCAGCTGATGCGCCTCACGCATGAAATCCAGCCATTCCTGCGCCGTGTCTTTGAAGGGCGCAATCTGCCGACGTACCCGATTCACTAAAATCTCGCCACCTGCGCCTGGAATGGAGTTGAGTCCCGCTTCTTTCAGCCGAATCAGCGTATCGCGCACGCTCAGGCGCGAGATGTGCGCGATGTAGAGTATCTCCGTCGGCGACAACCCGTGAATAATCACCTGGGGATAGTGTTTCTTAATCAGACGGAACAGATTCTCGTAGTAGTCGATTTTCAGTTTCGGGTTCAGCCCGCCCTGAATGAGAGCTTCCACGCCGCCCTGCTGCACCAGTTCGTCAATTTTGTGCAGGATTTCCTCGTCGCTGAGCAGGTAGCCCTCGCTGTGGTTAGGCGGGCGATAAAACGCGCAGAACTTGCAGCGCACCCAGCATACATTCGTGTAGTTGATGATTCGCCCGATGACATAGGTCACATAGGGCTGCGGGTTTTTCTGCATCCGCACATGGTGCGCCAGCGCGCCCAACTCAGGCAGGTTCGGATAACGAAACAGCGCGACGCCGTCTTCAAAGCTCAGCCGTTCGCCCGCAATCACCTTCTCGGCAATCTGTTCAAAACGGGCGCGCTCAACGCTGCGTACAGGCGTTTCTAACATTGGATAAGATAACCTCCGACAGGAAGTATACCCGCTCCGGTGGGAACGGCGGCTTCAGGAGCAACCTCGCTTGCCTGAATTGGGGGATTCCTGCGCTTAGTCCATCGACAGGTACAATAATCGGTATGGAAACCCGTCAGAAATTCGCGACAGGCGTGATTGTGGTCGTCCTGTTCGTGATGCTGTTTGGGGGCGTTCTGGTTAACCTGTATACTGACTACCTGTGGTTTGTGCATGATGTGAACTACCCCCAGATTTTCGGGCGCATCCTCGCGTTGCGCTGGATACTGTTTCTGCTGGCGGCGGTCGGCTTTTTCGTCTTCGCACTGGCGAATTTGATGATTGCGAACCGCATCGCGGGCGCGACGGATGAGCCTGATCTGGCGATACGCGGAGGACGCATCGTGCGCATCACGCGTGCGGTGCGACGGGGCACTTACTACCTGCTGATTCTGGGCGCGCTGGCGTTCTCGGTGTTCGTGGGGCTGAGCGCGAGCGCGTACTGGCATGACCTGATGCTGTTCCAGAACGCGCAATCAGTTGGCGTGAACGACCCGCTGTTCGGGATGGATGTCGGCTTCTATATGTTCCGTCTGCCGTTCCTGTCGTTTTTGTCGGGGCTGCTGGTGTTCGCCACGCTGATTGCGCTGGTGGGGATTGGCGCGTTTTACTATTTCAATCGCGCGCTGGGCTGGCTGGGCGGGATGCCCACTTTCCTGCCCTCTGTGAAGCCCCACATGCTGATTCTGGCGGTGCTGTTCCTGCTCTCGTTCGCATGGTATCTGTGGCTCGCACGCTACGATTTAGTGTTCTCGGAGCATGACCAGTTTTTCGGGGCGGGCTACACCGACATCCACGCGCGTTTGCCAGTTCTGACGATTACGGTGTTCGGTTTGCTGATTGCGGCAGTGCTGTGTCTGGTGAGTCTGCGCAGGGGGGCGGGGCTGCTGCTGCCGATTGGCGGTTTCGCGACGGTGCTGCTGTTCTGGGTCGCCGCCTCGTTGATTTACCCGCCGCTGGTACAGCGGTTCGTGGTCATCCCCAATCAGCTGGAACGCGAGAGCCAGTATATCGAGCGCCACTTAGAGTTCACCCGCCGTGCCTATAACCTTGACAAGATTCAGGTGCGCGTGATGGATGTGCGGGATGACCTGACCGCCGCCGACCTGCAGGGCGCGCAGGGCACGCTGGAGAACCTGCGCCTGTGGGATTTTCGCCCGCTGCGCCAGGTGTATAATGGGCTACAGGCGCTCAAACCCTACTATGCGTTCGTGGACATCGATGTCGACCGCTATGAGGTGAACGGCGGGCTACGGCAAGTGCTGCTCTCCGTGCGCGAGCTAAATCTGGAGGGGTTGCCTGCGCCTGCGCAGCGCTGGCAGAACCTGCACCTGCTCTACACGCACGGCTACGGGCTGGTAATAAACCCTGTGAACGAAACCACAGGCGAAGGGCAGCCTGTGTTCTGGATTCGCAACCTGCCGCCGCAAATCGCCGAGCCGGTTCAGGAACCCCTCAAACTCACCAACCCCGCCATCTACTTCGGCGAGAACCTCGACCGCTATGCCATCGTACGCTCGAATCTCAAGGAGCTGGACTATCCCAAGCTCACGGGCGCAGGCGACGCTGAGGAAAATGTCTACACCACCTACAGCGGTGACGGGGGCGTGCCGATTGGCGGACTGCTCACGCGCCTGATGTTCGCAATTCGACTCTCCGACCAGAACATCGTGCTGACGGGCGATTTGAACCCTGAATCGCGCCTGCTGTTCCGCCGCAACATCCGCGAGCGCGTGCAGGCGATGCTCCCCTTCATCCGCTGGGACGACGACGCCTACCCCGTGATACACAACGGCGAGATTGTGTGGATTTACGACGGCTACACCTTCAGCCGCAACTACCCCTACAGCCGTCCCTTCTTCTCGCGCGACCGAGTCGTGCGCCAGTTCAACTACCTGCGCAACTCGGTCAAAGCCACCATCCATGCCTACACGGGCGAGGTGAACTTCTATATCGCCGACGATAGCGACCGGCTCATTCGCGCATACGCACAGGCGTACCCGAATGTGTTCAAACCGCTGAGCGAAATGCCCGAAAACTTGCGCAAGCACATCCGCTATCCCATCGACCTGTTCGAGGTGCAGGCGCAGCTGCTGGAGCTATATCACACGACGGACGCCCGCATCTTCTTCAACAAGGAGGATGTGTGGGCGATTGCCCGCGAGATTCTGCAGAACAACGAGACCGTGCCGATGACGCCGTACTATGTGATTATGCAGCCGCCGGGCGAGCAGCAGCCGCGCTATATGCTGACCCTGCCCTTCACCCCACAACAGCGCAAGAACCTCGTGGCGTGGCTCGCGGCGCATTGCGACCCCGACCGCTATGGTGAACTCGTGCTGTACCGCTTCCCGAAGCAGAAGACCGTGTATGGCTCCGAGCAGATTGAGGCACGGATTAACCAGAACCCCGAAATCACGCAGCAGCTGAACCTGTGGAACCAGCAGGGGTCGCAGGTGTTTCGGGGCAACCTGCTGATTATCCCGCTGGGGCAGGCGATGCTCTATTTCAAGCCGATTTACCTGCAGGCACGCACGGAGGGGGCGATTCCCGAACTCAAAAAAGTGGTGCTTGCCAGCGGCGAGCGCGTGGTGATGACCGACACGGTGGAGGAGGGCCTGCAACTGTTGCTGACGCGCCGTGTGGGACGCACGCCGCCGCGCGTCGCGCAGAACGGCGCAACGCCACCCACGCCGTTGCCCCCCGCAACAAGCGAGCAACCTGTAGACCTGCGCGCACTCGCCCGCGAGGCGAACCGTGTCTATCGCGAGGCGCAAAACGCGCTGCGTAACGGCGACTGGGCCACCTACGGCGAGTGGATGAAGCAGCTCGAGAACCTGCTACGGCGGATGCAAGGCGAGCGATAATAATACGAACTGGGAGAGCAGATGTCGCAGTTCCGCTCTCACCCCCAGCCCCTCTCCCGCGGCGCGGGAGAGGGGCTGGGGGTGAGAGCGGAAAACAGCAGGCACGCCCCACAGTGAAGGTTTTACGGCACTTGAAACCTCAGTCGGTACTACTTCACCATCGCCCGCAAAAATTGCCCTGTGTAGCTTGCATCGCAGGCGGCGACTTCCTCTGGCGTTCCCTCCGCCACAATCAGCCCCCCCGCATCGCCCCCTTCCGGTCCCAAATCGATAATCCAGTCCGCTGTCTTGATTACATCGAGGTTATGCTCTATCACAATCACCGTGTTGCCCACGTCCACGAGGCGGTGCAGCACGCTGAGCAGCTTGCGCACATCCTCGAAGTGCAGTCCCGTGGTGGGTTCGTCCAGAATATAGACCGTGTTGCCTGTGGCGCGTTTGCTGAGTTCGGTGGCGAGTTTGACGCGCTGCGCCTCGCCACCGGAGAGCGTCGGCGCGGGCTGCCCTAGCCGAATGTAGTCCAGCCCCACATCGTAGAGCGTCTGCAGCTTGCGGGCAATCGCAGGGAACGGCGCGAAGAACGCCAGCGCTTCCTCCACGGTCATATTCAAGACATCGGCAATCGTCTTGTCCTTGAACTTCACTTCGAGCGTCTCGCGGTTGTAGCGTTGCCCCTTACACACTTCGCAGGGCACATACACATCGGGCAGGAACTGCATTTCGATCTTTATCATGCCGTCGCCGCGGCAGGCTTCGCAGCGTCCGCCCTTCACATTGAAGCTGAACCTGCCGGGCTGGTAGCCGCGCGCGCGGGCTTCGGGCGTGCCAGCGAACAGCTCGCGAATCGGGTCAAACACGCCCGTATAGGTGGCGGGGTTGCTGCGGGGGGTGCGCCCAATCGGCGACTGGTCGATATCAATCACCTTATCCACAAACTGCAGTCCGTTGATATGGTCATGCTCGCCCCAGATGCGTCGCGTGCCGTACACATGGTACATCAGGCGAGGAAACAGCGTCTCCTGAATCAGGGTGCTTTTGCCCGATCCTGACACGCCCGTGATGCACACGAACAGCCCCAGCGGGATGCGCACGGTAAGGTTCTTGAGGTTGTTGGCGCGCGCGCCGTAAAGAACCAGCCAGCGTTCGGGGTGCGGTGGACGGCGGATTGCTGGCACTTCGATGCGCCGCTCGCCCGACAGGTACTGCCCCGTGAGGCTGTCGGGGCAGTTCATCACATCCTGCACCGAACCTGCCACGACCACCTCGCCGCCGTGCTCGCCTGCGCCAGGTCCCAGATCAATCACATAATCGGCGGCGCGGATGGTCTCCTCGTCGTGTTCGACCACCAGCACGGTGTTGCCCAGGTCGCGCAGGCGTTGCAGCGTGTGAATCAGTTTCTGGTTATCGCGCTGGTGCAGCCCGATGCTAGGTTCGTCCAGCACATACAGCACGCCCATCAGCCCGGAGCCGATTTGGGTGGCGAGGCGGATGCGTTGCGCCTCGCCGCCGGAGAGCGTCGTCGCCGCGCGGTCTAAGGTCAGGTAGCCCAGCCCGACATCGAGCAGGAAGTTCAGGCGCGTGCGCACCTCTTTGAGGATACGCTCGGCGATGGTGCGCTCGCGCGGCGTCAGTTGCGCTTCTAAATCGGCGAACCAGCGCGCCGCCTCCTCGATGCTCATCGCCGTCACTTCGGCGATATTCTTACCCCCGACCGTCACGGCGAGGCTCTCAGGCTTGAGTCGCTTGCCCTGACAAACGGGGCACGGGCGCGTCGCCATAAACTGCTCCAGCTCCTGCTTGATGTATTCGCTTTCGGTCTCCTCGTACCGCCGCTTGAGAATATTAATCACGCCCTCGAACTCGGTGTCGATGTAGCGCGTGCGTCCCCAGCGGTTGCGGAACTCGACGGTCACATTACCCTTCGTACCGTACATCAGGGCGTGGAACTGTTCGGGCGAGAGGTTTTGCAGGGGCGTGTCGATGGTGAAGCCGAGCCGTTTGGCGACGCCTTCAAACATCGCCAGTCGCCAGTCGGTTAGTTCGCCGTCGCGTTTCACAAACGGGCGCAGCGCGCCCTGCCGAATCGAAAGGCTGCGGTCAGGCGCAATCAGCTCGGCGTCGAACTCGGTTTTCGTGCCCAGCCCGGTGCATTCGGGGCATGCGCCGTAGGGGCTATTGAACGAGAAGTTGCGTGGCTCCAGCTCGCCCAAACTGACGCCGCAATCGGGGCAGGCAAAATGCTCGGAAAAGTGCAACTCGGTATCGGGCGCGACAGGCTCTCCTGCAACGAGCAGCGGTTGAGGCATAACAAGATTATACCCATCGGGTATAATCCTGTATCCTGCCGTGTGCGTGACGCCCGAGGTGGATCGAACCGTCGCCAATCTTGGCAGGGAGCGACGGCTTGACTGAGTGGCAGCGTCGTGACCGCGACGAATCGCGAAGCGAGCCGAACCTCCCAAAAAGGAACCTGGGGTTCGCGACCCCAACGGCGCACGGCACGGCGGGGAAATAAACAGGTTTTCCTGCCTCCGCAGCGAATTCTTCCTGTGTGAGTCGGGAGCTGCAGCGCACACTCTACGGGCATCTGTTCATCCTGCCGTGGCTGGCGGGGTTTCTGCTGTTCACGCTTTATCCCATCCTCGCCACACTCTATTTCAGTTTCACGGACTATAATGTGCTGGGCGCGCCGCGCTGGGTGGGCTTGCAGAACTATCAGAGCCTGCTCGCCGACCGCGACTATTTCTGGAAATCCGTCGGTAACACGCTGTTTATCATGATTGAAGTGCCCCTGAGCATCGTGTTGGGGATTGGACTGGCGTTGCTGTTGAACCTCTCGTTGCGGGGTCAGGCCGCGTATCGGGCGCTGTTTTATCTGCCGTCCGTTGTGCCTGCAGTGGCGACGGCGTTTTTGTGGGTGTGGGTGCTAAACCCGCAGAACGGATTGGCTGCGCCCGTGAACGCAGGGCTGAGTCGGCTCGGACTGGTGTCTATCAACTGGTTCACCGACCCTGCGACGGCAAAGTGGGGCTTTATCGTGATGGACTTATGGGCGATTGGGGGCGTGATGGTGATTTATCTGGCGGCGTTGCAGGGCGTGCCGACCCACCTGTACGAGGCGGCGCGCATCGACGGCGCGCGCGGCTGGCAACTAATCCGGCATGTCACCCTCCCGCAAATCGCGCCCGTGATTCAATATATGCTGATTATCGGGGTCATCGGCGCATTTCAGTATTTCACCCAGACCTATGTCGCCACGCGCGGGGGACCCGAAAACAGCACGATGTTCTACGCGCTCTACCTGTTTCAGAACGCCTTTGAGTTCTTCCGTTTCGGGCACGCCTGCGCGATGGCATGGCTGCTGTTTCTGATCACCCTGCTGGCGACTTATGGGATATGGAAAGTGTCGCTGAGTAGGGTGTTTCAGGATGGGTAGAACCCGCAGAGACAGACCCTATATGGGGTCTCAATCTTGCATTAAGTCAAAAAGGTCATCGCGCGAGAGACCACACTGATTGAGAATGTCTCGCAAGGTGCCGCGCACGAGTTCCTGTGGAGAAGCAAGCGTATAAGTTCCTGCCCCGATAGCACAGGCAGTTTAGGCATGCACAGCGACCTCCAGAGGGTAAAAAAACCACTTCCGCCGCGCTTTCGGGAACATCTTCACCGAAACTCTCTATGTAGAGTTCGACTGCTTCCTGTAAATTCGCGCGCGCCTCGTCCAGAGTGCGACCCTGCGTCGTCACATTCAGTTCCACGCAACGAGCGATATACCGGTCGCCTGCGCGTGATAAGAGCTGTATAACGCCGTGTCCGAGTTCTGCTGCGCCGCATAGGACAAGTATACCGAACAGAGCAACCTCCCCTGCTCGTCGCTATTCCATCATCGCCAGAAACTCATTGAAAAATGGGCGACTGTCCCACGGACCGGGCGCGGCTTCGGGGTGATACTGCATGGTAATCACTTTCAGGTCGCGATGGCGCACGCCCTCCACCGTGTTGTCGTTCAAGTTGATATGCGTCAGCTCCAGCCCTGTGCCTTCTAAACTTTCTAAGTCTACCGCGTAGCCGTGATTTTGGGCGGTGATGTCCACACGCCCAGTAAGCAGATTCTTCACGGGGTGGTTGCCACCACGATGCCCGAACTTGAGCTTGTAGGTGTGCGCGCCTAACGCCAGACATACCAGCTGATTGCCCAGACAGATGCCCGCCACAGGAACCTTGCCCAGCATCTGCCGCACAGTGTCGATCACGGGCTGCAGACGCGCGGGGTCGCCTGGTCCAGGCGAGAGCAGCACGCCTTCGGGCTGATGGGCGAGAATCTCTTCGGCGGGCGTCGTGGCGGGCAGGATAATGGAGCGCACGCCCAGACTCGCCAGTCGGCGCGGGATGTTCCACTTCACCCCGCAATCCAGAATCACAACGCGCTTGCGATAGCCGTCGTCGGGCGCGTGCATCGGTTCCATCCCGTCGCGCCCCCATTTGTAGGGCTGCGGGGTGGTCACGCGATACACGAAGTCCTCCTCATCGTAGCGCGGGGCGGTCTGCAGGCGGTGGAGCGCCTCTTCGGGCGTCTCGTCGGTGGTAATCGTCGCCATCATCACGCCGTGATAGCGTACACGCAGCGTGACGGCGCGAGTGTCCACGCCGCTGATTGCCACTACGCCCCGCGCGGCTAAGTAGTCATGGATCGTCTGACGCGCACGCCAGTTCGAGGGGGTGTCGCACGCCTCACGCACCACAAAGCCCGCCGCCTGCGCCTGACGCGACTCGTCGTCCTCGCTGTTCACGCCGTAGTTGCCAATCAGCGGGTAGGTCATCAGCACAATCTGACCTGCGTAGGACGGATCCGTCAGAATCTCCTGATAGCCCGTCATGCTGGTGGTGAACACCAGCTCGCCTGTCGCTCGACCTGTCGCGCCCAGCGACTCGCCCGCGAACACACTGCCGTCTTCCAGCACCAGATACGCCTTCATTCGGCGAGAGAGTATACCCCGCGAGGGCGTGGCAGCAAGGGGGCTGGGGGGTAAGGTTAGAAAAAGCGGAGGCTTGTGGGGCAAGATTGTACTCAGGTCGTGTTCCCTTATCAGCCAGTGAACTCCCTCCTTTAGGTTCCCTCTACTGCGTAGAGGGAACCATGCAGGGTTCGGTTCTCCTCGCGTAGCGGGGGGAACCTAAAGGAGGGGGGCAGAACGACGCAGAAAGGGGACGATTAATATCACCCAAATTGCTACCTATGTCGAGATTCCTCGCCTTCGGCTCGGAATGACAGGTTCATTTTTGCAAAAACAGCTCTGTCATTCCGAGGGGAGCGAGGAATGACATTTTGGCATATTTTCCCCCGTGCTGATATTACTCGCCTGAAGACGGCGAAGCTGCGGCAGGGCGAATCCGAATCACCTTCACCTGCCCCTCGTAGGAGAGCAGCACGAGCCACGGCGTGCCCTTCAAACGCACGGGCAGCACTGCGCTAATCTCACCCTCGCCAAGCTTCACGCCGCGCCACACGCCGTCGCGAAATTGCACCAAGTAGCGCGCCGCACCTAAGTGGTGTCCTGTGATGAGTTCCTCGACCCCGTCGCCATCGTAGTCCCCTGACCAGAGCGGGCTGGTATCGCGTAGATAGGCGAACTGCCAGTGCGCGGGATTCAGTGCGTCCTTGCCAGAAGGGAAACCGACCAACACGGTTCGCGTAGTTGGAGTGCTGCCAAAAAGCCCCATCAGCGATGAAGAGCGGTACACCCCCAGCGCCATCCCATGCTGCGTTTCCAGCGTGTTCCGCTCCAACGACACAGCTTCTGGCAGTCGTTGCTGGTATCGCGCAATCTCCCGAAACTGCCCGTTATGCGCCTGCAGCACGAGCCAGCGCAGGGTGCGCGTCTGTTTGCCCGAATTGTCCGCGACGATGATTTCCACTTTGCCGTCGCCGTCCAAGTCAGACAGAGAATAGGAAACGCGCTCGATGGCTGGCGGCGACGCGCCCCCGCGCGCAATCGGGAGCATATTAAGCGCGGAGTTGTCAATCAACTGTTGAATATGCGCGGGCGTGGCGGACTTCAGCGTCTCGAACTGCAGGCGGTTCGCCTCATCCACGCGCAGCTCCGCCAGTTTGCCTGTGTCGGTCTGCAGAAGATATTCGCCCACCACGCCGTCGCCGTCCAGGTCGACGCTCAGCGCATTCTCGAGCGGCTCTCCCTTTAGTTCCTAATCGGCTGCGATTGCCACTTGCCGTCGGCATAGCGGAGGCGAACCGCCTGGCGCGTGGCGAGATCCCACGCTACGGTCTCGCGCAGCAGGGGAAGCTCGCCTTGCTGAAACTGAGCCAGCCATCTGAAGCAGTTCGGCGTCGTCAGTTCGCTGGGCAGCAGGGCAATCAGGGGCGTCTGCGCGGTTGCGCCGTTTTCGAGCGACATCCAGCAGGTCTTTTTTGGCAACATCCTACCGCCTCTCGCGCCCGAACTCTGAAAGTAAGTCAGGAGTTCGGGTTCGCCGTCGCCATCGAAGTCAACAACGGAGGCGTGGAGGAACGCTCCGAAAGTGTTTGCAGGCGGTTTGAATGCGCCGATGCGTTTCCGCTCAATCGGCAACGGCTCAAGCCCCGACTGCGAAGCCCGACGCTCTGTCCAGAACCAGATTAGCCCGAACAGAAGCACCACGACGACACTGCCCACTATCCACTTGTGTTTGCGCATGGCGTTCACCTCGCGAGTTGAATCGCTTCTATCTTGCCGTCTCGATAGACGAGGATGAGTTGCGGCGTTCCGTTGCGCTGGGCGGGGAAGGCGGCGACAAGCGGCGCACTATACTTCAGGGGCGTTAGTCGCCACTTGCCCTCGCGGAACTGCGCAATCGCGCCGCCGTCCGTGAAATTGCTCAGCGCGTACTCCTCGACGCCGTCGCCGTCGTAGTCTCCATACCAGAGGACTCGCCCGTCCACCGCGAGCGTTTTCCAGTGTTTCGGGTCGGCGCGATACTCGCCTTCGGGCAAGCCGACCAGGATAGTTGCGCTGGTAATCGTGCTGAGCGATGTGAGGTCAAACGACGACGCGCTTCCCTGCTCGCTGCGGGCGACGGGGCTAAGGCGTAGGGCGGATTCCGAAAGTTCGTGGGTCGTCTGCCCTAATAGGGTGTCGCGCCCTGCGGTCAGCCAGTGCGCGTCCCCAAGGCGAATGAGGTTCACAGGGTGTTCCGCTGCGCGCTCCTGAAACGCGCCGTTGTCGAACCGCCAGACAATCCAGCGCGTCTTGTTGCGAGACGCAGTGTGGTTGCCGACGATTTCGTCGCGCCCGTCGCCGTCAAGGTCCTTCACCGTGAGCGCAATGTAGGGTTTCTGGAGCAGTTTGTGCGTCGCGATAAGTTGCAGATTGCCTTCGAGCCAACGGTACACCCAGATTTGGAAGCCGAACTTGGCAGGGTCGTCCGCGCGGCTCGCATAGAGGATTTCGGCAGGCGCAACGCCGTCCAGCTCAGCGACGATGATTTGCTCGCCTGCCTTGAAGGGGCGCGGGAACGGCGTCGTCCTGCCCTTTGAGAACCGTACTATGCGCTTCAGCACATCGAGCTGCTCTGGCTTGCCGTCGCCGTCCCCGTCGGGCAGCAGTACGGTCGGGCACGGCAACTGATAGTGAAACTCGGCGGGCGTGACGACTTGAGTCTGCCCGTTCGGCAAGACATTCCTCTTTGAGACAAGCCCATGCAGCCGATTCACTACCTGATTAGGGTCAGGGGGCGTCTCTGGCAGCACATTCCAGCGTTTCTCTCGACTCATTCGAAACGCGAGCTGACTCGGAAACCACTGCGCGCGCAGTGTCTCGAGCCACCCATCCTCGTCGCTATCGAGCCATGCAATCATCGGGAACCGCTCGAAGCGGAGGCTGGAGACGGGTTCGCTCGTGAATCGCCCGTTGCGCCTGTGGATGCGCACAATCTTCTGGGTTGGCTCATACCAGCCGAGCAGTTCGCGCGGGACGAGGGTAGGCTTGGAAGGCGCAGTTTGGTCTGCCAGAGGCAGGGACGTGAGGAAGTCTCTTCGCGGCGGCGGGAGAACGGGCGCGGGCAACGGTTCGAACCTGCCCTTGAGATCGCTCCAGACGCTCGGCTCGCCCCGCTGACTGGCAAGGCGCTCGAACACGGCGACAGCTTCGGTCTCTCCGTCGCTATTGAGATCCGCAGGAAACGCCATCGCCACATGCTGGGTTCCAGGTTGCTGAGGGAACTGTCCCAGCGATTCGCGCCTGAGTCCAACTTCAGGCAATCGCGGCGCACGGCTCTGCTGACCAATCCACAGCAAAGCTCCTATCCCCAAAACGAACACCAGTACACTGAGCGCAATCCACCATTTGCGTCGGGTACGCATCGGGTATCCCCCCTGTGGCGGGGGGATTCGCGCATCAGAAAGAGATTCCTGCCCCAGTGCCACCTGCGGATGTGAATCAACGTGCTACAGGCAGACCAAACCGATATGGCGTGCGGTAGACCCCTTTCTCCGTGACAATCGCCGTAATCAGAGAGGCGGGCGTCACATCGAACGCTGGGTTCAGCGCGGGCGCGCCCGTCGGGGCAATCTGCAGACCGCCGAGGTGCGTAATCTCCGTCGAGTCGCGATACTCGATGGGGATTGACGCGCCGTCGGGCGTTGCGGGGTCAATGGTCGTCTCAGGCGCGACGATGTAGAAGGGGATTCGATGATAATGCGCCAGCACGGCGAGTGTGTAAGTGCCGATTTTGTTCGCGGTGTCGCCGTTGGCGGCGATGCGGTCTGCCCCAGCCAGCACTGCGTCCACTTTGCCCTGCGCCATCAGCGTCCCCGCCGCGCCGTCGGCAATCACCTCAAACGGGACGCCCTCTTGCAAAAGCTCCCATGCTGTGAGCTTTAGCCCCTGCAAGCGCGGGCGCGTCTCGCAGGCGTAAACACGCTGCAGTTTGCCCTGTTCGTAGGCGACGCGAATCACGCCCAGCGCGGTGCCAATCCCGCCCGTAGCGAGCGCGCCCGTGTTGCAAATCGTCATCACGCGGGCGTTTGGGGGCAGCAGCGCCGCGCCGCGTTCCGCCATCGCGTGGTCGGCTTCGTAATCCTCGCGCTGGATTGCCCGCGCTTCGCTAAGCAGGCGTTCGCGCGCCTCGTCGGGCGTGTGGCTCTGCGCGACGACTCGCTGGAGGCGTTCAATCGCGCCGAACAGGTTCACCGCCGTCGGGCGCGTCTGCGCAAACGCGGCGCACACTTCGCCGAACACTGCGCGGAAGGCGTCTATCGTGTTCGCCTGGATCTGGCGCGCGGCTAACGCCAGCCCATACGCGGCGGCGATGCCGATGGCGGGCGCGCCGCGTACTTTCATCGCGCAAATCGCCTCCGCCACCCCGCGCCAGTCGTCGAACTCCTCAATCACCACACGCTCGGGCAGCTGCGTCTGATCTAAGATCGCCACGACGCCCTCGCGCCACGCTACAGGCTCTACCTTCATCGTGGAAAAGGATACCCTCTGCCCGCGCGCCCGCGCCCCCTGTCCAGCAAAAAAGCAGTAGGAAAAGGGGAATTTCCCCCGATTTTCCCTTCCCCCCTTGACAGAACCTGAAAAATTTGCTATAATAGAGGCGTCCCATTGACGGGACACGGAAATCGCTCAAGCAGGTCTCAATGATGAGAGGACGCACTTTACGAGGCATTCGCCAGTCTCTGGCGCTTAGTCGCGCGATGCGACTCGCTGTCGGTCTGCTGACCCTGTCGTTGCTGCTCCCACCCCAACTCGGCGTCGCCGCCGAACTCGCTCATACACGCGAGGAGGGGGAGGTTAAATACCTATGACAGTATAATATCTCCAGTCGCTGTTTCTGAACCCGCTTTCTGGTCGAAATTTGCCGTGACCCTGCTCCAAAACGCCGTCGCCTGTCCGTCCGATGTTCCCGTCCTGACCCTGCCCAACGGCGACGCGAACCGCGACGGCAAAGTAGATGAAGACGATTACCGCCTCGTGGACGCCGCGCTGGGTACATCCGACCCGAACGCCGACCTGAACGGCGACGGCGCGGTAAAAGACGACGACCTTGCGCTTGTCAAAGCGCCTTAGGACTGTCCAGCGCCCCGTCGTGGGGCAACTTCGGCGCGCTCGGCGGCTGGTACACCCTGCAGTTCGCGGTGCAGCTGGGCGACTATCTGGACAGCGCAAATCACTCGGTTCAAGTCGGGGAATGGTAGCGAGCGCTAACGTACTGGCTGGAGGCGCACTGGTTAGCCTGGCGGGTGCAACAGCCGCTTTACCCCAATAGTTGGGGGTCAGGGCTGTCTTCTTAGGCGGCTACTTGATTGCGCGAGGTACAGCGGGGCTTATGGGCTACCTCTTCTAATCGCTGGTGGGAGCGCGAAGCGAGCATGTCCACGCACTCTGGAGGAAAAACGAAATGCATAGCTTCTGGAACTTTTTTGGAGAGTGTACGGCGTGTTCATGATAGGAGTAGGGGTATACTCGCTTTGGAATGCGGGGCAAACTTGCTGGTTAATGCTCCGTCGAGTGCCTCCTGCGCGTCCCCCCTTGCGCCCTCTGTTGAAAGCGTGGCTGCTCTACGCGCTGTTTTTTCTTGCCTGTGGAAATCTCGTTTTCATTACGGCGCCTTAGAGGCTGTCTAAGAAATGTAGGGAGCTTTCTGTGCGTTTGCCCGTGCGGGATGGGTTGGCATGCGCTTTTTTTGCCCTCACCCCCAGCCTCTCTCCCGCGACGCGGGAGAGGGGAGTGGGCGTCGCGACGCGCACGCGCCATGCCCAAAGCCCCCTCTCCCACTGCGTGGGAGAGGGGGTTGGGGGTGAGCGGCGTCGCCTCGCAAGACATCCCCCGACTCATCGCCTCTCCCACTGCGTGGGAGAGGGGGTTGGGGGTGAGGGTGATTCACTCGCTTTCCCAGATAGCCTCTTACACGGCTGATCTGTTTTCAACGCCTATCGTCATGGTTGTCGTTGCAAGCTCGGTTCTCCTGTGGCTTCTGGTTTGGCTGATCAGGCGTCTCAAGGTCAAGAAATTGCGCATGACAGGTTCGGATAGAACACAGTAAAGCCGTATATGGCTGGAGTGGTTGACGAACAACTCAAGGTGGAACTGAAGAATAACAGCATCAGTGGACGAACCTCAGCTTCGGCACAGGGCTGTATCAGCGCGGCTCGGACTACCTGTACTGGAACCTGCGCGGCGACTTAGCAGGAATCCACAACTCCTCGTCGAATGTGCCGATTACCGACGCCTTTGGTGCGAGTGTGAGCGGCATGCAACAGGTGTATGACTGGAACAGGGCGTGGTTGTATAGGAACGAGCCGACGGAGACGGGCGGCTGATTAGTTAGAAAGTAAGTTTCTCGACCGCTCGCACTGCGTCGCGCCCGACCTCGTCCAATTTCCGATGCCCTGAAAGCGCGAGCGTAAGGTCAAAATCGGCGAGGAAGTTGCGCAGGTAGGTATGAACCCCGTTCTTGCCGTCGATTCCCAGCGCCCACATCACGGGTCTGCCCAGCCCGACCATCTGTGCGCCGAGCGCGAGGGCTTTCAGCGCGTCTGCGCCCGTGCGAATCCCGCTGTCGAACAGCAGAGGAACCTGCCCGCCGACCGCCTGCGCAATGGTGTCCAGAGCGTCCAGCGCAGGAACCGCCCCATCTAACTGCCTGCCGCCGTGATTGGAGACGATTATCCCATCCACGCCGCGCTTTACCGCCTCCTGCGCATCGTCGGGGTGGAGCAGCCCCTTGAGCAGAATCGGCAGCTTCGTCTGCTGGCGCAGGAAATCGAGGTCATCCCATGTGAGGCTGGGATTGCCGAAAATCGCCGCGAACTGCATCACCGCGCTGCCTGGGTCCTCTTCGGGGGGCGCAGCGAGCAACGAACGGAACACGGGATCGCTGAAGTAGTTCGCCAGCCCGTCACCGTGCATGAAGGGCAGATAGGCATGGCGCAGGTCACGCGGACGCCACGCCAGCATGAAGGTGTCGACGGTCACGACAATCGCGCTGTAGCCCGCCGCTTCCGCGCGCCGCACGAAGCTCGCAGCGACTTCGTGGTTGCGGCTCCAGTAGAGCTGGAACCAGCGGGGCGCATCGCCCATCGCCTCGGCGACCTGCTCGATGGAATACGACGAGACGGTACTCAGCGTGAAGGGGATTCCAAGTTGGGCGCAGGCGCGCGCCGTTGCCAGCTCGCCGTCGGGATGCACAATCCCCTGCACGCCGATAGGCGCAACATAGACGGGCGCAGGAAACCGCTGTCCGAATAGCTCGACGCTCCAGTCGCGCTGCGACACATCGCGCAGGAAGCGTGGGAGAATCTGCCACTGGTCGAATGCTTGCAGATTCGCGTCTGCCGTGCTTTCCGTGACCGCGCTGCCCGCCACATAGTCGAACGCTTCGGGCTTCATCGCCTGCTGCGCCATCGCCTCCAGCTCGGCGTACTCCACAGGGAACCGTTCGGGCATGCCAAACAGCCCCTTGCGATAAATCTCCAGCTGACGCTCCATGCCTGTCTCCATCGTCGGAACCCTCCGCTACAGGATTCGTTCCCGTCGCGAAAATTCCTGTACCCCCCTATAAATGCGGGAACTCTTTCTGAGTCATATCAGTATAAGTATGCACTATGCAAGTTAGGGTCTGTAAGGAGGGGGATGTCTACTCCCTGCTGAGTCAAATTCTGGAAGAGTTGCGAGCGATTCGCGGTCTACTGGAGGGGCGGTCGGTTGAGTCTATGCCCGACGCACCTCAACAGGTTGAAGACAAGCCTACAAGCGCGCCGTCGACGACGCCTGCCGTCCCTGTCTATACCACACGGCAAGCCGAAGCCTATCTCCATCGCTACCTGACAGGGCGACGGCTGCGCATTGTGGAGTCTCAGGACATGACGCCCGAAAACTCCGTGATGCGCCAGCGGATGCATCTGGCGTACTTTATGGGACAGCACTACGCTATCACGGAGGTCATGCTGGAAGAGTTGCGCGCCACGCTGCAGTGTCCGCGCCCCGTGTTGGTGGATGTCGCAGGGCTGCCCGAACAGGCGATCTCGGTGCTGACCAACACGGGCAAGCGGCTGTACGACCTGTATATGTTACAGGCATATGAGTACCATCGTCGGGAGCGTTTTATGCGATTGAAGGTACGCCCGCACCCCTTCGTTCATAACTACCTCTCTGGGGGGTGGTTTGAGTTGTATGTGGCTCAAGAGGCGCAGAAGTTGCTCGGCGGTCGCCTGCTGCTGGCGAAGCGGAATGTGAAGCTGGAGGCGGAGGGCGGCGCGGTCTGCGAAGCCGACCTGATTCTGGTCGTGGCGAGCGCGAGCGGCGAGATGCGCCTCGCGGTGCTGGAGTGCAAGAGCGCGAACGCGCTCTACGAAGATGAACCGCGCCAGGTAAAGCGGCTCAATAACCTGCTCAATCTGGGAATGCAGCGCTCAGCAATTGTGTTCCCTGACCCGCCCAGTCCCGCGTTCGCGGATTGCTGGTTCCAGCAGACGGGTTCGCAGGTGATTGGGCGCGAGCAGCTGGCGCAGTTCCTGCGGGGTCTTTAATCGCCTGGAGCCTCGGCGCGCGGTTCCCTACGACCGCGCGCCGCCTGCAACCGCTCCACAATCTCAGGCACTGTGACGAACTCGAAGCCGCGCCTCCGCAGGGCACGGATCAGTTCGGGCAGCGCGTCGGCAGTGTGCGGGTAAGTGTCGTGCAGGAGCAGGATACTGCCGTTATGCGCCCGTAGCGCGTAGCGATAGACCCAGGCACGGGTGGATGTTGGGCGTTCAGGCTCGCCCAGCACAGTCGCCATCACGAGGGGCATTTGCCAGCGTTGCACGGCGCGGCGCACTGCGTCGTTCTGTTCCAGATACGGCGGACGATAAGCGGTCAGTTGCACCCCTGCCCGCCGCGCCAGAACCTGACAGTCGCGAATCTGACGCCACACCTGCTCCTCCGTGAGGTCGGTCTGGCGCTGATGATCGTAGCTGTGGCAGCCGAGCGCGTGCCCTTCCGCCGTGATGCGCCGCGCCAGTTCGGGATAGCGTTTGAGCTTGGTTCCCACCACGAAGAATGTCGCCCGAACGCCTTCCTGTTTCAGGATGTCCAGAATGCGCGGGGTTGTTTCAGGGTCGGGTCCGTCATCGAAGGTGAGCGCGACGCCAGGGACGCTGGGGTCGCCGCGCCATAGCACACCCTCGCGCGTCATCAGATGCTCGCCCCGCACGCGCTGAAGCCAGTATTCAACGCTCAGCAGTCGCTCGCGCGATTCCCCGGTCAGGTCAGGCAGAAAGTAATACGCCAGCAGCAGGCACAGCAACGCGTCCACGCAGTGCATCCATCGCACGCGGGTATTATACCGTCGCCATGAAAAGCGTTGTGGTTTCACGGCATGCCCTTCTGCCCGCGCAGGAGCAGGCGTTGCGCGAGCTGGGCGCGGAGGTAGTGGAGACCTGCGCGCAGTATGACCCTGACGCCGACAACCCGCGCTGGAAAGCGCAGGGGGTGGAGGCGATTTTTACCGTCGCGCTGCCGCCGTCGCTGCTCGCACGCCTGAGTGAGGCGTTTCGGGTGTTCACTTTCGATATGGAGAGCGTTGGGATGGCACACGATGAAGAAGAAGCGAAGGCGTGGTGCGCCCAGGCGCCTCAGACGCGCAGCTACCTGCCCGCGCGGGAAGGGAGCCTGCGCCTGCTGGAGTTTCGAGGCGTGTCCGAGCTAAAAATTCAGATTCAGACCACGCGCGTCTGGGAAGTGTAGTGAGTTCGATCAATCGGGGCGCGACGAGTGAAAACCATCGGCGGGGACACCGACGCTACGCATCCCGCGCGTAGCGTCGGCGTCCCGCCGACAAGGTCCCGAATCCAAAAATTCAGAGGATTAGTTCCTCAACGGCTTGCCCGTCTCCAGCATGTGGCGCATGCGATCCCATGTTTTGGGCTGCTGCGCCAGGTAGCCCACCACCTGAATCTCCAGCTGATAGAAGTAGGAGAGGGGCATCTCGGTGGGCTGGCTCAGGTCGCCGCCCGCCAGCACATACGCAATCTGCGAGGCGACAGTGAAGTCATGCTCAGTGATGAAGTTGCCCCGCTTGAGGTTGTGCAGCTCAATCAGCAGGCGGGTCAGCACGGTGTTGCCGTATGCCATCGCCTTCGGCTCTTCGGGGGGGGTGTAGCCCTGCTGCGCGAGGTGCAACGCCTCCTGCTTGGCAAGCCACAGGATGCGGTCGGGGTTGACGGAGATTTTATCCACGCCCTGACGCAGGAAGCCGTACTGCTCGCCTTCCAGTGCGCTGGTCGCCACCTTGCCGAAGCCCAGCGTCTCCATCACGCGCCGAATCGCGGGGTACGGGTCGGCGTTCGGGGGCAGGCTGCTCAACGCGCGGTACAGCATGGTCGAAGTGCCGCCGCCGGCAGGGATAATGCCTACGCCCACCTCCGGCAAGCCAATATAGGTCTCCGCGCTCGCCACCACGCGGTCGCAGTGCATCGCCAGCTCGCACGCGCCGCCCAGCGTGTAGCCGAAAGTCGCCGCCACAGTGGGCACTTTGGCATGGCGCAAGCGCAATAGCGAGTCCTGGAACGCCTTGCCGCCCATCAGCAGCTCGTCGAAGTCGCCCGTGCCAATCATCATCAAGAAGAGTTGCAGGTTGAAGCCGACGGAGAAATGCTCGCCGATGCCCGTGACCACCAGCCCGACGCCCTCGCGCTCGGCGCGGTCTGCGCCTTTGTAGAGCATTTCCATCACGCCGGGTCCCAGCACATTCATCTTGCTGTGGATGCCGACGCAGAATACGCCATCGCCAAGGTCGTAGATTGAAGCGTCGGCGTTGCGCTCCACCTCGGGGCAGTGGCGCGCCATGTTCGTGGGCGTAAGGAACTCAGGATCAGGGCGATACGGGGCAACCTGCCCTGCGCCCAGCCACACATAAACGGTGGTGTCGCCCGTGTCGGCGGTCTCGTAGAACGCCTTGCGCCCGAAGCGCAGCAGGTTCTGCACCATCTCCGGAACTTGCATGCCCTCGCGCTCCATGCGTTCGGCGGTCTCGCGCACGCCGAATGCGTCCCAGGTCTGGAACGGTCCAATCTCGCGGTTGAAGCCCCACTTGATGGCGTGGTCAATCGCGATGGGGTCGTCGGCGAGGTTGGGCGCGTGCTGTGCGGTGTAGCGCAGCGTCTCGGCGTGCAGTCGCCACAGGAACCGCCCCTCACGGCTGTCGTGGTTCACCAGCGCGCGCAGTCGCTCCTCCAGTGGCAGCTTCTCCAGCGGGTCGATATGGGGGAATTTGGCTTTCTGGCGCGGGCGATACTCGTAGGCGTTCAGGTCTAACGCCTCGATGCTGCCATCCTTCTGGCGGCGGTAGAAGCCTGCGCCTGTCTTCTCGCCCAGCCTGCCGTCGGCAAGTAGGCGTTGCACCACTTCGGGCAGGGCGAAAGTGCGCTTCTCCTCATCGGTTTCTAAGCGTTCGTGCAGGTTGTTCGCCACACTCGCCATCACATCCAGCCCCACGATGTCCGCCAATCGGAAGGTCGCGCTGCGCGGGTTGCCAATCAGCGGTCCCGTAAGCGCGTCCACCTCCTCGATGGTCATACCGAACTCCTGCATCAGCGGGAATACGACCATCATCGAGTGGATGCCGAGACGGTTGGCGATGAAACCCGGTGTGTCGCGGGCGATGACCACACGCTTACCCAGCACGCGCTCGGCAAAGCGGGCGACGCCCTCCACGATGTCGGGGTCGGTCTCGCGGCGCGGGATAATCTCCAGCAGTTTCAGATAGCGCGGAGGGTTGAAAAAGTGCGTGCCCAGAAACCGCCGCTTGATTTCGTCTCGGCAGTCGTCGCTCATTTCGTGAATCGACAGCCCGCTGGTGTTGGTGGACAGCACGGCGCGGTCGTTCACATAGTCCTGCACGCGTGTCCACAGCTGGCGCTTGATGTCGGGCTTCTCTACAACGGCTTCAATCACCCAGTCCGCCTCTTTCAGGCGCGGGAAGTCGGAATCAAACCCTCCAATTTCGATACGGCTTGCCAGTTCGGGCAGGTAGAACGGCGCAGGTTTGAGTTTGCTCACGCGCTCCAGCCCCTGCTTGGCGTGGTCGGGCGTCAGGTCTAACAGCAGCACTTGCCAACCGATGTTGGCGAGGTGCGCGGCGATTTGCGCGCCCATCGTGCCTGCGCCCAGCACGGCGGCTCTGCCTGTGGTGGTGTGTTCGTTCAGCATCGCTATTTGCCTCCTTAGTACGTGGTGAATTTTCGACTCGTCGGTTAAAACTCCTGCGAGCGCAGGGATTATACCTGCTGCACGGGCGCACAGCGCAGTAGAGCGCTCATCAGGTATAATTTAGCCACGCTAAATACAGGAGCCGCCTATGTGGCTGAAGGCTATCCCAACCGAGCTATCGGAAAACGAGTTTCGTACCGTAGAAATAAATGGGCAGCGGATTCTCATTGGGCGAGCGTCGAAGGGCTACTTCGCCGTGCTGGATCAGTGTTCCCATCAGAAGTTGCCGCTCTCGGAGGCGGATGGATTGCCGGGGCGCATCCACCGCGACCTGCTCGAGTGTCCCCATCACGGCGCGAAGTTCGATCCGTACACAGGGCAGGCGAAGGGCTTGCCCGCAATTCGCCCGATTAAAGTATTAAAAATCAAAGAGGAAGACGGTTTCGTATGGGTAGACTTAGAATGAAGTTTCGGAGGCGATTCGTATGGCGACAACGACTTTCTCGATCGACGCGAGCGAGATTCGCAGGCAGTTTCCGTTCTTTCAGCCGCATCCGGAGATGCGGAGCCTAATCTATCTGGACAACGCCGCCACCACGCAGAAGCCCTACTCGGTCATCGAGGCGGTGAGCAACTTCTGGGCGCATCACAACGCGAATGTGCATCGTGGGGGGCACGGTGCAGGTGCAAAGGCGTCGGAACTTTACGAGGCGGCGCGCCAGCGCGTGGCGCAGTTTCTCAACGCCCGCGAACCTGCCGAAATCGTGTTCACACGCGGCACGACTGAGGCGATTAACCTCGTCGCCAGCAGCTGGGGTGAAGCGTTCGTCAAAGCAGGTGACGAGGTTATCATTACCGAAATGGAACACCACGCGAACCTGCTGCCCTGGATGCGCCTCGCCGAGAAGCAGGGCGCGACGCTAAAGGTGTGGCGCATTACGGACGATGGCAGGCTGAACCTGGACGACCTGCGCACGCTGCTCACCGAGCGCACGCGACTCGTCGCGGTCGTGCATATCTCGAATGTGCTGGGCGTGGTCAACCCTGTCGCCGAGATTTGCCGACTAGCGCACGATGCAGGCGCGCTCTGCCTCGTGGACGCCGCGCAGAGCGTCGCGCACATGCCCGTCGATGTGCAGGCAATCGACTGCGACTTTCTCATGTTTTCGGGGCACAAAGCTTACGGTCCCACAGGGATTGGCGCGCTCTACGCGAAGCGTTCCCTGCTCGAAGCGATGCCCCCCTATCAGGTTGGCGGCGGAATCGTGAAGACCGTGAGCTGGGAACGGCTCGTGTGGTCGGAGCCGCCCGCGAAGTTCGAGGCGGGCACACCCCCCATCGGCGAGGCGGTCGGGCTGCACGCCGCATTGGACTTCATCGACTCCATCGGGCGCGCGACTATCGAAGCCTACGAGCATGAACTGACGCGCTACGCCCTCGAACGCCTGCAGGAGGTTCCGGGGCTGCGCCTGTTCGGACCCACGCCCGACCGCGCGGGCATCTTCGCGTTCATGCTGGAGGACATCCACCCGCACGACATCGCGACTGTGCTGGACGCACGCGACATCGCCATCCGATCGGGACTACACTGTGCGCATCCGCTGGGCGCGCGGCTCGGCGGCTCGACGGCGCGCGCCAGCCTCGCCGTCTATAACGACACCGCGCACATCGACGCGCTCATCGAAGGGCTTCACGAGGTACGCAAGGTCTTCGGCTATGTTTGATGAACTGTATCAGGAGATTATCTTAGACCACTATCGCCACCCGCGGGGTCGGGGCGAGCTGGAGCCGCCCAAAATCACGCAGGAAGGCTTCAACCCCTCCTGCGGCGACGAGGTGATTCTTGACCTGCGCCTCGAGGACGGGCGCATCAGTGATATTCGGTTTCACGGGCGGGGCTGCTCCATCAGTCAGGCGTCCGCCTCGATGATGACCGAAGCCGTCAAAGGCAAGACTCTTGCAGAGGCGCACGCGCTCATCCAGCAGGTGTTGGCGATGGTCAAGGGCGAGGCAGAGGGCGACCCCGACGCGCTGGGCGACATCGTCGCGCTGGCGGGCGTGCGTAACTTTCCCGTGCGTGTCAAGTGCGCCACCCTTGCATGGCACACGCTGGAAGAGGCGCTGCGCAGTGCAACCTGATAGCAGTCTGGGTCGGCTGCCCTGTCTCCCCTCTTGCGGCGCGGGCGAAGGGGGAACAGGCAGCTCGGCGCACATGCTTGGCTCCCCTCTCCCATCGCGCGGGAGCAAGGGTGCGGTTGGGGGTGCGTCGGTTGCGGGGGGTCGGGTGCGTCGGGTGTTGTATCAGGCGGCGGTGGTGGCAGTGCGGTGTGAGGGGCGTTGGCGGGTGAAGCCGTTCCTATGCAAACAAAGCCCGCCTGCGCGGACTAAAACCCTGCACAGGCGGGGTTTCGCTTGCACAGGAACGACTTTAGTCGACTGGGCAGCCGATTGGTCAGCTTCAAACCCCATAAGTCCTCCAAGGTGGAATCGTTCCTTTTTACCCGAATGCCTGCGCCAAAGTTACCCCACCCCAACCCTCCCCGCAAGCGGGGAGGGAGCACATGCGCGGGCAGCCGCGACGCCTCCCCCGTTCACGGGGGAGGTCGGGACGGGGGGAGAGACCAGCAGGCGAAGGGGACGCAGCGCAATCATATTGATGGAGATGCCCACAGGTAATGAATCAACACACTGCCGTCGCGCACCTGGTCGGCAAGCCGCCGCCACATTGCCTCGCCTATAGCGCGGTACCGATCGTAAGCGTTGTTGGGCGAGTACTCACGCGGGGGAATCTGGATGTCGGGCGTGCGCAGGAACTAGCCCAGCACGCCCGCGACTAACAGAATCCACACGTCGAGCAGCACGGCGCAGCCAATCGCCCACTTGCGCATTACTCCAGCGTGGTCTGAATCGCCTGAATCACGCGCGGCAGGTCGGGCAGAATGGCGTACTCCAGTTCGGGGCAGAACGGGATATGCACATCGTAGCGGGCGACCAGCTGCGGCGGCGCAAGCAACAAGTTGAACCGCTCCGGTACGCTGGTCATTTCGGTGATAATCGCCTGCCCGAAGCCGCAGGTACGGTTGTCTTCGTGAATCACGACCAGCCGCCCCGTTTTCGCCAGCGACTGCCCGATCGTCTCCCAGTCGCAGGGAACCAGCGTGCGCAGGTCGATAATCTCCAGCGAGACGCCCTGCCCCGCGAAATGCTCGGCTGCCTGGAACGCAAGCTCC
This sequence comes from uncultured Fimbriimonadales bacterium, assembly GCA_937992175.1. GTDB lineage: Bacteria > Armatimonadota > Fimbriimonadia > Fimbriimonadales > GBS-DC > GBS-DC. Next base: position 38,453 of record CALKLF010000053.1, read on the forward strand.
AGCGTGTTGCCCCACGCGACGACGGTGACATCCGAACCTTCGCGCCGAATCGCCGCCTTGCCGAACGGAATCGCGCGATACGCCTCCACAGGCTGGCGCACGCGGAAGATGTGCTTGGGAATCAAAAACAGCGTCGGGTCGTCGTCTTGAATCGCCGCCCAGAACAGCCCCGCCGTGTCTTCGGGCGTGCTGGGGATGGCGATGCGCAGTCCCGGCGTGTGCGCCCACCAGCCGTCGTTGCTCTGGCTATGCCACATGCCGCCTGCGGGCAGGTACGCGCCGTAGGGCGAGTAAATCACCAGCGGGCACTTCCATTCGCCCTTGCTGCGCCAACGCAGTGTGGCAATCTGCGACACCAGCTGATGGAAGCCCGGCGTGATGAAGTCGATGAACTGAATCTCGAACACAGGGCGGTAGCCCATCGCCGCCAAGCCGACCGCTGTGCCCACAATCGTCGCCTCCGCCAGGGGCGAGTTGCGCACACGGTCGGGATATTTGCTGCTCAGCCCCTTTGTGAAGCCGAACACGCCGCCTTTGGGGTCTTCGATATCCTCGCCGAACACGACGATGTTGTCGAAGGTCTCCATCGCGGCGTGCAGCGTGCGGTTGAACGCCGCCACCATCGTGGTCGGCTCGCTTTCCACTTCCAGCGGCAGGGGTTTGTAGGCGGCGGGCGGCTCGCCGTATAAATGGTCTAACACATGCGCCGGGTCAGGCAGCGGCACGCGCTCCACCTCTTGATAAATCGCGTCCACCTCTTTCACGATGTCCGCCTGCATCTGCTCGTACTGCTCCTGCGTCAGCTCGCCCTCAGCGATGAGTTGCTCCACAAACAGGCGGATGGGGTCGCGCTCGAACATCGCCTCGATCTCTTCGGCGGGGCGGTACACGCGGTGGTCGTCCGCGCTGGTGTGCGAACTCAAGCGGTCGATCTCGCACCACAGGATGGTGGGTCCGCCGCCCGTGCGCGCCTTCTGAATCGCTTCGCCTGCCTTCTCGTAGACTTCCTGTACGTAGCGCCCATTTACATAGGTAATCAATTGCTCATCAAAGATATGCAGGCGCATGGGCAACATGTGGCGCGTGGGCGTGCTGATGCCGTACTGATTGTCTTCCACTACGAACACGATGGGCAGTTTCTCCTGCACGGCGTAGCACACGGCTTCGTAGAACTCGCCCTGCCGGGTGGCGGCATCGCCGATGTTGCACACCACCACGCGATCGTCGCCCGCCAGTTTGATGCCCCACGCTGCGCCCGCCGCTGGCAGACACTGCGCCCCTGTCGGCGTGGCGACCGAGAACACATTCAGCGTTTTGGAGGAGTAGTGCGCAGGCATATTGCGCCCTTCGGAACTGGAACCTGCACGCGCCATAAAGTCCAACGCAATCTCGCGCGTGGTCATGCCCCGCGCCAGCATCAGTGCGCGGTCACGATAGGTGGGGAAAATATGATCGTCGGGGCGCAGATGATAAGCAATCGCCGCCAGCGCTTCATGCCCCATGCCGGGCACCTGGAACCAGCCCTTGCCCTGTCGCATCAGGATTCCTTCGCGGCGGTCGCCCTCCCGCGACAACATCATCACGCGCAACAATTCTAATTTCGGGAAACTTGTTCGTTCCATCGTCATAGGCTTCATCGCCGAAACGCCTCCTGTATTTGCATCACGCCTGAACTGAAGCAGGCGAGGGGATTATACCTGTTTTGAGGCGTTGGTTTCTCCGCTCAGTTTTTCCGAAGCAACGCCAGCACCATCGCCACGAACGCAATCGCGCTCAGAATCATCGTGATTCCGCCCGGCATCCACTTGCCTGTGGTAAAAAAGCGATAAGCGAAGAACAGCCCCAGCGCCAGCGCAACGACCGCGCTCAAGCCAAAGCCTAAAGTGGGATTGCGGAAACTGAGCCCCAAGCCCAGCAACAACAGCGCAGCGGCAATCAAGCCGTTAATCAGTGAGACCATGCTTTGCGCCTGCATATAGCCCATCACGCCGCCTGCGGCGATGATAATCGCATACAGCAGCAACACGATTTGAAACGCATTCATCGTTCATACCTCCTCAAACACTTCGGATAAGATCTGGATTGCCTCGTCCACATCCGGCTCGGTAATAATCAGCGGCGGCACGATACGCAGAATTGTCTCGCCGACGGCGTTGAGGATGAGCCTGCGCTCCAGAGCTTTCTGGAACACGGTGCGGGCGATGGGCTGGGTGAGTTCTACGCCGACCATCAGCCCGCGTCCGCGCACTTCGCGGATGGGCGCGCCCGCCGCGCGCAGGTCGCACAACCGCGTCTGCAGGTACGCCCCCACGCGCGCGGCGTTTTCCAGCAAGTTCTCCTGCTCGATAATCTCAATCACGGCGAGCGCGGCGCTACACGCCAGTGGGTTGCCCCCGTAGGTCGTGCCGTGTTCGCCCGCCTGCAGCACTTCGGTCGCGACGCCGCGCATCAGGCACGCGCCGATTGGGAAGCCGCCGCCCAGCCCCTTCGCGGTTGCCACAACATCAGGCAACACGCCCGCATGCTGATAGGCGAACCATTTGCCTGTGCGCCCGAAGCCCGCCTGCACCTCGTCGGCAATCAGCAGCGCGTTGCAGCGGTCGCATAAGCGGCGCGCCTCCTGCAGATACTCGTCGCTAATCGGATAGATTCCGCCCTCGCCCTGAATCGGCTCCAGCAGGATCGCCGCCGTGCGCTCGCTGAAGGCGTGGCGCAGCGCGTCGATGTCGTTGCGCGGCAGGGCGCGAAAGCCAGGTAAGAGCGGCTTGAACGGCTCCTGATACTTCGCCTGCATCGTGGCGGACAGCGCGCCCATCGTGCGCCCGTGAAAACTGCCCTCCAGCGTCAGAATCTCGTAGTCGGGCGTTCGCTTAATCGCGTTGGCGAACTTGCGGGCGATTTTGATGCCCATTTCGCACGCCTCCGCGCCGCTGTTGCAAAAAAACGCCTTCTCCATGCCCGATAGTTCACACAAACGCCGCGCCAGTCGCGCCTGCGGCTCGGTCAGGAAAAAGTTGCTGGTGTGCATCAGCGTCTGCGCCTGCTCGCAGATACGCTTCGTTAGATGAGGATGGCAATGCCCAACCCCACAGACAGCAATCCCCGCGAGGAAGTCTAAATACGCGTTGCCCTGTTCGTCGTACAGCCGCGCGCCTACCCCCCGCACAAACAGCACTGGCTGACGCCGATACACCGGCAACACATACCGCTGGTCTAACTCTGCAATCGTCTCGTACAGGGGCGTAGTCATACGGGAGCGATTATACCCTGAGAGGCTATCTAGGAAAGCGAGTGAATTACCCTCACCCCCAACCCCCTCTCCCACGCAGTGGGAGAGGGGGCTTTGGGCATGGCGCGTGCGCGTCGCGACGCCCACTCCCCTCTCCCGCAACGCGGGAGAGGGGCTGGGGGTGAGGGGAACTCGCTCGATTTCCTAGATAGCCTCTGAGTATTTTTACCTAA